>CALGGB010000054.1 GCA_937880925.1 uncultured Rhodospirillaceae bacterium
GAACTCGCTCTCGGCGGCGCGCTCCAGAAGCTGGGCGAAGTCCATGGGACGAAGCTGCGGCGACTTGCGCAGGGAAAGGCCGATGCTCTGCAGGTACTCGCGCAGGCCCTCGGCCTTTTCGGCGCTGGGCTGGTCGTGGATGCGGTACATCACCGGGTGGTGTCGCTCTTCAAGCGCTGATGCTGCCGCGACATTGGCCGCGATCATCAACTCCTCGATCATCTTGTGGCTGTCGTGGCGGCGGCGCAGGCCGATCTCGGCGATCTTGCCGTCCTCCATGCGCACCTTGCGTTCGGGCCGGTCGATGTCGAGCGCGCCGCGCGCGTCGCGGGCCTCGCGCAGGGCGGCATAGACGCCGTAGAGGTTGGCGATCAGGTCGCCGTCGAGCTGAGCGGTCTTGTCGCAGGGGCTGCCGTCGGCATGGGCCTGGACCTCGTCATAGGTCAGGCGCGCGGCCGAACGCATGAAACCGCGCACGAACTTCCAGCGGATCAGGTCGCCTTGTTTGCCGAGCCACAGGTGGACGGCCATGCAGGCGCGGTCCTCGCCGGGGCGCAGGGAGCAGAGGTCGTTGGACAGCCGCTCGGGCAGCATCGGCACGACACGGTCGGGGAAGTAGCAGGAATTGCCCCGCCTGTAGGCCGTGCGGTCGAGCGCGCTGCCGGGACGCACGTAATGGGCGACATCGGCGATGGCGACGATGGCGTGCCAGGCCGCGCCGTGCTCCTTCGTCGGTTCCGCCCACACCGCATCGTCGTGGTCCCGGGCATCGGCGTCATCGACCGTGACCAGGGGCACGTTGCGCAGGTCCTCGCGCTTGCCGGGGCTGGTGACGGGCCGGGCGTCGGCGGCCTCGCGCAGGGCGTCCTCGCCGAAGTGCGTCGGGATGCCGGCCGAGGCAATGGCGATGAGGCTGACCGCATCGGTGTCCTCGAAGGAGCCGAGGACGCGCACGACGCGGGCCTCGATGGGCCCGAAGCGGCGCGACTGCAGCGGCTCGGCCAGCACCAGGTCGCCGTGCTCGGGGGCGATGCCGGGCATGAGCTGGGCGTGGAAGTCGCGGCCCTTGCGGCGGTCCGTCGGGATGATGCGTCCGCCCGCGGAGGTCTGGCGATAGACGCCGACGATCTGCTCGGACTCGCCCTCCATCAGGCGGCGGACGCGGCCTTCCCAGCCGTCGCCGTCGCCGCGCACCTGAACGAAGGCCCGGTCGCCGATGCCGGGAGCAGGGCCGCCGCGCCTGCCGCTGCCGGGCACCAGGGGGATCTTCGGCGGCGGGGTGTCGCCATGCCACATCAGCGGTTCGGCGATGGCGCGGCCATCGTCGTCGATGTCGATGATCTCGACCGCCATCTCGGAGGGCAGGTCGCCGGCGACTTCCAGGCGGCGACCCGCGACGCGGCCGATCTGGCCCTCGTCCTTCATCGCCTTGAGAAGGTCTTTCAGTTTCGCCCGCGCATGGCTGCCGGTGATACCGAAGGCCTTGGCGATATCGCGCTTGGAGACGCGCCCCGGGTTCTCGGCGATGAACGCCAGGATGTCGTCGGGGGTGGGCAGTTGCCCGCGTTCAGGCCTCTTCTGGGGCATCGGCGTCGGCCGAGGTTCCTTTCGCAGCCGCGCTCTTCCTGGCGGGTGCCTTCTTGGCCGTGGACTTCTTCGCGGCCTTCTTCTTTGCCGGAGCCTTCTTTGCCGCAGCCTTCTTGGCGGGCGCCTTCTTTGCGGCTGCCTTCTTGGCGGGCGTCTTGCCCGCCTTCTTGGCGATCAGCTCCAGGGCCTGTTCCAGCGTGATCTCGTCGGGCTCCATGCCCTTGGGCAGGGAGGCAAAGACCTTGCCGTAGGCGACATAGGGGCCGTAACGGCCCTTGCGCACGTCGATCGGCTTCTTGTCGGCCGGGTGCTCGCCCAGGGCCTTCAGCACGGTGGCCCCGCCGCCGCGTCCGCCGCCCTTGGCGGCGTTCTCGGCGATCACGGTCACGGCGCGGTTCAGGCCGATGGTCAGGATGTCGTCGTCCTTGGGCAGCGAGACGTATTTCGGCCCGACCTTCAGATAGGGGCCGAAGCGCCCGATCCCGGCCAGGATCATCTGGCCGTCCTCGGGATGGACGCCGATCTCGCGCGGCAGGGAGAGCAGGCGCAGCGCGGTATCGAGGTCGATGCTGTCGGGCGGCGTGCCCTTGGGCACGGTGACGCGCTGAGGCTTTTCCTTCTTGTCCTCGCCCGCTTCGCCCTTCTGCAGGTAGATGCCATAGGGACCGCGGCGCAGGGTGACGGGCAGGCTGCTCTCGGGATCCTCGCCGATCAGGCGCGGGCCCTCGTCGACGCCGTCGTCGTCGCCGGCGGTGAGCTGGCGGGTGTAGCGGCATTCGGGATAGTTCGAGCAGCCGATGAAGGCGCCGAACTTGCCGAGCTTGAGCGACAGGCGCCCGGCGCCGCAGGTCGGACACTTGCGCACGTCGACGCCGTCCTTGCCCTGCGGGAAAACATGGTCGGCCAGCACGGCCTCGATGGCATCGAGCACCTGGGGGCGTTCCAGCCCGCCGGCTTCCTCGACGGACTCGTTGAAGGCCTTCCAGAACGCGCGCAGCACTTCCTTCCAGTCGATGTCGCCGTTGGAGACGCGGTCGAGTTCCTCCTCCAGCCCGGCGGTGAAGGTGTACTCCACGTACCTGGCAAAGAAGGATTCGAGGAAGGCGATGACCAGACGGCCACGCTCCTGAGGCATGAAGCGCTTCTTCTCCAGCACCACATAGTCGCGATCCTGAAGCACGCCGATAATCGAGGCATAGGTGGAGGGGCGGCCGATGCCGAGCTCCTCCATGCGCTTGACCAGGCTCGCCTCGGTGTAGCGCGGCGGCGGCTCGGTAAAGTGCTGGTCGGGGCGGACTTCGCCGACCTTCAGGGGTTCGCCTTCCTTGACGTCGGGCAGGCGGCGATCACTGGAATCATCTTCGTCGGAGGGATCGTCGAAGTCCTCGCGGTAGAGGCGCATGAAGCCGTCGAAGGCGACCACGGAGCCGGTGGCGCGCAGCACCACGTCGGACTTGGCGGTGGCGATGTCGACGCCGACCTGGTCGAGCAGGGCCTGCTCCATCTGGCTGGCCAGCGCGCGCTTCCAGATCAGCTCGTAGAGACGGGCGCCGTCGCTGTCGAGGTGCTTGGCCATCTCGTCAGGCGTGCGCTCGAAGCCGGTCGGGCGGATCGCCTCGTGGGCCTCCTGCGCGTTGCGTGTCGAGGAGCGGAAGCTGCGCGGCTTCTCGGGCAGGTAGCGGTCGCCGAAGCGCTCCTTGATCAGCGCGCGCGCGCCGTCGAGCGCGGTCTGGGAGAGCACCACGCTGTCGGTACGCATGTAGGTGATCAGGCCGGTGGTCTCGCCGCCGATGTCGATGCCCTCGTAAAGCTTCTGGGCGATCTGCATGGTCCGCCGCGCGGCAAAGCCCAGCTTGCGCGAGGCCTCCTGCTGCAGCGTCGAGGTGATGAACGGCGGCTGCGGGTTGCGCTTGACCTGCTTGCGCTCGACCGTCTTGACCGTGAACGCGCCCTCGCGCACGCGCCGTGCCGCGGCGTGGGCAGTGTCGCCCTTGCCGAGCGCGAACTTGTCGAGCTTGGTGCCGTCGAGCTGGGTCAGGCGGGCGACCAGCTGGCCGCCCTCGGCCTTCATGAAGTCGGCCTCGACGGTCCAGTACTCCTGGGGTTTGAAGGCCTCGATCTCGGTCTCGCGGGCGCAGATCAGGCGCAGGGCGACGGACTGCACGCGGCCGGCCGAGCGGCTGCCCGGCAGCTTGCGCCAGAGCACGGGCGAAAGGTTGAAGCCGACGAGATAGTCCAGCGCCCGGCGTGCCTGCTGGGCGTTGACCAGGTCCATGTCGATGTCGCGGGGATGCGCCATGGCATCGCGCACCGCATCGCGGGTGATCTCGTGGAAGACGACGCGCTTGACCCCGCGGCCGTCGAGCTTGCCGCTCTCCTTCAGCCAGTTCAGGACATGCCAGGAGATCGCCTCGCCTTCGCGATCCGGGTCGGTGGCCAGCACCAGGTCGCCGCCGCCTTTGAGCGCCTGGGCGATGGCCTTGAGCGGCTTGTGCGCCTTCTCGCTGGTCTCGTAGATCATCTCGAAGTCGCGATCGGGGAGGACCGAGCCGTCCTTGGGCGGCAGATCGCTGACATGACCGTAGCTCGCCAGGACGGTGAAATCGTCCCCGAGATACTTTTCGATCGTCTTTGCCTTGGCTGGCGACTCGACGACTACGACGGGCATCAGGCGCCTCTGGTGCGACGTTCGAGGGAAGGGAAAGCGGAAGCCGTCATGCCGACACCAGGGAAATCCTGTTGCCCGGATGCCGCTCGATGCGGCCCGCAAGTTCGAGATCCAGAAGGATCATCTGGGCCTCGGCGGCAGTTACTTGGCACCGGCGTACCAGTTCGTCAACCTCGACCGGGACGGAGCCCAGCGCGGCGACCAGGCGTTCGTGGCCGTCCTCGGGGACTTCCTCAGCCGTTTCGGCGGCCTCCTCGAACGGCAGTTCCGGCGGCGCTGAAGGTGCGCTGCGGAGGATGGCGCGGGTGTCCATGGCAAGGCCCTCGAGGATGTCCTGGGTGGTTTCCACCAGCATCGCGCCGTCGCGGATCAGCCGGTTGCAGCCCCGTGAACGGGGCTCCAGGGGCGAGCCCGGCACGGCAAAGACATCGCGGCCGTTCTCGGCCGCCAGCCGCGCCGTGATCAGCGCGCCGGAGTTCTCTGTCGCCTCGATTACCAGGGTCGCCTGGGCGATGCCGGCGACGATGCGGTTGCGCCGGGGGAAGTGCCCGGCGCGCGGGGTCAGGCCCATGGGCTGGTCCGACAGCAGCAGGCCGTGGCGGGCAATCTCCTCCTGCAGGTCGGCGTGTTCGGGCGGATAGACATGATCGATGCCCCCGGCGACCACGGCGATGGTGCCGCGCTGAAGGGCTCCCTTGTGGGCCGCGCCGTCGATGCCGCGCGCCAGGCCGGAGACGATGACAAAGCCCGCTTCGCCCAGTTCGCCGGCAAAGCGTTCGGTGAGGCGGCGGCCGGCGGCCGAGGCGTTGCGCGAGCCGACGATGGCGATGGCCGGGCGTTGGAGCAGGGAAATGTCGCCGCGCGCCGCCAGGACCACCGGTGGATCGTGGATTTCGGCGAGCAGGGGCGAACCGGCGGGATCGCCCGCGAACAGGAAACGCCCGCCCAGGCGGGCCAGGGCGGCGATCTCGGCTGTAATGTCGGCTTGGGGTGGCGGCACCCGTTCGCGCCCGCCGCGGCGGGAAAGGCGGGGCAGGGCGGCAAGAGCGCTCTCGGCGCTGCTGAAGCGGGCGATCAGTTCGCGGTAGCTCCGGGGGCCGACATGGGGCGTGCGGGCAAGGCGAAGGCGCGCGACAAGTGCGGCGTCGTCGTCGGCCCGCGTTTCGCTCACGGGCTCTTGCGCCCGATGCGGGGCTCCTGCCCCTTGAGCAGGCGGGCGATGTTGGCGTGGTGACGCAACACGATGAGAATGGCGAGGAGCCCGGTCGCCTGGACGTACTGCATGTCATGCAGGATGAACCACATGGCGATCGGCGCGGCGACGGCGCTCGCCATGCCGGCAAGCGAGGAAATCCGGGTCAGCAGCGCCACGAGCAGCCAGACCGCACAGCAGATCAGGAAAGGCAGCCATGCCAGTCCGAGCATGACGCCGGCCCCCGTCGCCACGCCCTTGCCGCCGCGGAACTTCAGCCAGACAGGGAACATGTGGCCCAGAACGACGGCAACAGCGGCGACGACAGCAAAATCGGGACCGCCGACCTGCCAGGCAAAGAAGGTCGCGGCCCAGCCCTTGCCGGCATCGAGCAGCAGGGTCACGGCGGCGAGCACCTTGTTGCCCGTGCGCAGCACGTTCGTCGCGCCGATGCTGCCCGAACCCTGCTTGCGGATGTCGCCGTAGCCCGCCATCGCGGACAATAGCAGCCCCCAGGGCACCGCGCCCATCAGGTAGCAGACGAGCGCAGTCAGGTAGATCGGCCAGGTGAATTCGAAACCGCCCATCAGGTCGGGCATGGATCAGTCCTCGTCGCTGAAGGCCATCACCGTGCGGCCTGAGACGACGGTGCGCAAGGCGCGGCCCATGACGGGGCGCTCGTCGAAGGGCGAGTTCTTCGATTTGCTCTGGAACGCCTTGCGGTCGATCCGCCAGGCGAGATCGGGATCGAAGACCACCAGATCGGCGGGAAACCCCTTCTGCAGGCGCCCCGCGCGCAGCTTCAGCAGGTCGGCCGGGCGGCATGTGACGGTCGCCAGGGCTTCCAGTAGCGAAAGATGGCTGTTGTGCACCATCTCCAGCAGCAGCGGCAGCATGGATTCCAACCCGACGATGCCGAAGGCGGCCTGGATGAAGGGCTGGCGCTTGCTGTCCTGGTCGTGGGGCGCATGGTCGGAGACGACGGCGTCGATGGTGCCGTCCTTGAGACCCGCGACCACGGCCTGGCGGTCCTTCTCGCTGCGCAGGGGCGGGCGGACCTTGGCGAAGGTCAGATAGTCGCCCACGGCGTTTTCGTTCAGCGCGAAGTACTGCGGCGCGGTGTCGCAGGTGATCTTCAGGCCGCGAGTCTTGGCGCGGCGCACCAGTTCGATGGTCTCTGCCGTGGTGACATGGGCGATGTGCAGGCGTCCGCCTACCATCTCGGCGATGCGGATGTCGCGTGCCGCCATCAGCGCCTCGCTCTCGGCGGGTATGCCGGGCAGGCCGAGACGGGTGGAGAGCTCGCTGGAATTCATGACGCCCGAACCCGAGAGCGCCATGTCCTCGGG
>CALGGB010000055.1 GCA_937880925.1 uncultured Rhodospirillaceae bacterium
GACGTCCACAACGTCGTCGTCTGCACCCTGTGCTCCTGTTACCCTTGGCCAGTCCTAGGGCTGCCGCCGGTCTGGTACAAGAGCCCGCCTTACCGTTCCCGCGTCGTGCGCGAGCCTCGCGCCGTGCTCGCCGAATTCGGCATGGACGTGCCTCTGGAGACCGAGGTGCGCGTCTGGGATTCCAGCGCCGAGATTCGCTATCTCGTCCTGCCGCGTCGTCCGGCGGACAGCGAAGGGCTAGACGAGGATGCACTGGCTGCCCTGGTGACGCGGGACGGTATGATCGGTACGGCCAAGGTTTAGGAGGCAACATGGACGGCATCCACGACATGGGGGGCATGCACGGCTTCGGCCCCGTTGTGCGTGAGACCGACGAGGCCGTCTTCCACGGCGCATGGGAGGGGCGCGCCTTCGGCCTGCTGCTGCAGGCGGCCGACAGTATCGGCTTCGTCGACGATCATCTGCGCTCACGCATCGAGCGGATACCCGCTGCCGATTATCTGCGTTCGAGTTACTATCAGCTCTGGATGCGGGCGCTCGAGACCTTGATGGTCGAACGCGGCGTGGCGACAACCACGGAAATCGCGACACGTGTCACCGCAACGGAAGAGGCCGGACGCGCGCCGGGTGGCAGTCCCATCACGCTCGACGAGATCGATGCCATGATCGCTGCGGGTGCTTCGACCAAGCGGCCGGAGGTCAAGGCGGCGCCGGGTTTTGCTGTGGGCGAGCATGTGCGGGTACGCAACGATCACCCCTTCCATCACACGCGCGCCACGCGGTATGCGCGCGGCCGGACGGGAGAGGTCGTCAAGGCGCATGGCGTTTTCGTCTTTCCCGACAGCAATTCCGAACAGCAGGGCGAGGCGCCTCAACACTGCTACTGCGTGCGCTTTGCTGCACGCGAACTCTGGGGAGAATCAGCGTCTCCTCGCGACAGCGTGTGCCTCGACCTCTGGGAATCCTACCTGGAACCTGCATGAGTAGCTCAACGACTCTGCGACGCCCGACGAACCTTGAAGAGTACCGCAAGGCCGGCAAGGGTTTTGCCACGGACGAGGGCTGGGCGCGCGGCCTGGCCTTCAAGCCGCGTCCATCCGATGTGTTCATCGCGACCTATGCCAAGGCCGGCATGACATGGATGCAGCAGATCGTGCATGGACTGCGCACCGGCGGCGACATGGATTTCGGTGAGATCACCGAGGTTGTTCCCTGGGTCGAGATGGCGGTGGACCTGGGTCTGGATGCCGAAGCCGAACAGGCCGCCAACCCGCGCGCCTACAAAACCCACCTCAATTGGACTGACGTACCCAAGGGCGGGCGCTACATCGCCATTGTCCGCCATCCCTATGACATCGCCCTGTCGCTGTTCCGCTTCATGGACGGCTGGCATTTCGAGTCCGGCAGCATCCCGCTCGACACCTTCGTGCGCGAGGATTTCGTCAGCGACGAGGAGGGCGGCGGCTACTGGCGGCACACCCTGTCCTGGTGGCAGCAGCGCTGGCGCGACGACGTGCTGTTCCTCACCTACGAAGGCATGAAGGCTGACCTGCCGGGGACCGTGCGCAAGGTCGCCGCCTTCATCGGCATTGATCCGGAGTCGAAGAACGTTGCCATCGCCACGCAGCAGGCGAGCTTCGACTTCATGAAGGCCCATGCCGGCCAGTTCGACGACAACCTGGTGCGGCGCATGCGCGATGCCGCCTGCGGCCTGCCCGAGGGTGGGGAATCCAACAAGGTAAGCTCCGGTGCCTCGGGCGGCGGCCGGGTGGCGCTGGATGCCGATCTGCGCGCCCTGCTCGACGCTCAGTGGGAGGCCCAGATCAAACCCGAAACCGGGTTTGCCGACTATGAGGCGATGCAGGCGGCGCTGGACGAAGAACGCGCCGCCTGACGGCTCACCAGGAAGGATCGGCCGAGCGGGCTTCCAGGAAGGCCTGCTCGGAATAGGCTGCCCAGCCGACGGCGTCCTTGCGGAAGGCCTTAAGGCTCTCGAAGAGGTCGGTTGAAAGCGCGTCCTGTGCGGCGAGCTTCTCGACCACCTGCGCCGACAGCTTGGCCAGTTCCTTCAGCACCTCGGCAGGGTAGGGGCGTACCTCGACGCCGTGATCGTCGCGCAGAACGCGCAGGGATTCGTTGTTGCGGGCGATGAACTCCGAAAGCACCTGGGTGTTCACCGCGCCGTTGGCGGCCGCGACAATGGCTTTCAGGTCGTCGGGCAGGGCGTTCCAGGCATCCAGGTTCATGAAGTTGTCGAGCATGCCCGAAGGCTCCTGCCAGCCCGGGTAATAGTAGTACTTCGCGTTCTGGTAGAGGCCGAACGCCAGATCGTTGTAGGGGCCGACCCAGTCCACCGCATCGATCGAGCCCGAGGCCATGGCCGTGGCGATCTCGCCGCCGGGCAGGTTGACGACGGTGGCGCCTGCGGCAGCCACGACCTCTCCCGCAAGGCCGGGCAGGCGCATCTTCAGCCCCTTGTAGTCCTCGATGCTGTTGATTTCCTTGTTGAACCAGCCGCCCATCTGGACGCCCGTGTTACCCGAGGCGAAGAACTTGCAGTTGACTTGCGCGTAGCAGGCATCGGCCAGCTCCTGGCCGCCGCCGTAGGCGAGCCAGGCGTTCTGCTCCTGCGCGGTCAGGCCGAAGGGCACGGAGGTGAGGAAGGCCATCGCCGGCACCTTGCCCTTCCAGTAGTAGGGCGTGCCGTGGCCCATCTCGACGGTGCCGCTGGAGACCGCTTCGATCGCCTCGAAGGGCGGCACGATCTCGCCCGCGCCATAGACCGTCACAGTCAGGCGCCCGCCCGACATATCTCCGATCAGTTTGGCCAGCAGTTCGGCGCCGGTGCCAAGCCCGGGAAAGTTCTTGGGCCAGGTCGTCACCATGCGCCATTCCATGCGGTCCTGGCTGATCGCCGGAGTGGGGAAGGCGGCAGCGGCGGCGGCCGCGCCGCCGAGGGCGGCGCCGCTCAGAACCTCGCGCCGGCCCAGCGTTCTGGTCTTGGTCTGCTTGTTGGTCGTCATGCCGTGTGATCCCCGGTATCTGAAGGTGATGCGTCCCTGTCCGTCGCCGTCTGCGTGGCCGTCGCCATGTCATGCCAGCCCGACGAGGTCAGGGCTTCCAGCGGACGAAACTTGGTCTTGTAGTTCATCTTGCTGCAGGCGCCGATCCAGTAGCCCAGATAGACGTTCTCCAGTCCTTTTGTGCGGGCATGCTCGACATGCCAGAGCACCAGGAAGGTGCCCAGGCTGCGTGCCGCCAACTCGGGCGCAAAGAACTTGTAAACGCCCGAAAGGCCGTCGGCGAGCCAGTCGGTCAGCGACACTGCGACCAGTTCGTCGTCCTTGTCGCGGGCCTCGATCAGGCGGGTATCGACCGGCGATTCCTCGACCATGGCGCGGAAGTCGGCAAAGGACATGTTCGACATGCCTCCGCTGGCGTGGCGGGTGTGCTG
>CALGGB010000056.1 GCA_937880925.1 uncultured Rhodospirillaceae bacterium
ATTTTTCCCTTGTATATCACACACTTAGAAGTGGCGTAGGGGGTGTCCGCCGCGTTCATGGTCTAAGACGTTGGAACGGGTAGGCTTTACGCCTCTCGTATTTCCGCCATCCCACATTCCAGTCCACAACGCCCATCGGGTGCCGCCATTGGGGGAGACGACTACGGTAATCACCGTAGCAACGCTCTGGCCGTGCAGGGATCATGCTTTGTCGATTTGGTTGCAGGTCCGGTGGCGCTCGTGGGCTGACGGTTGCTACACTCCCGTATCAACCGGGAGATTGGCTATGAAACGCCTCTGCGCCGTGCTGGTGATGCTGGTCGTCTGGCCTGCCTGGGCTGACTACCTGGATGGCGTGGACGCCTACAATCGCGGCGACTACGCGACGGCGCTGGAGGAATGGCGACCGCTGGCAGAGCAGGGAGATGCCCCGGCCCAGCGCGGCCTCGGCCGCACACCCATGGCGGCACTGCCTTTGGCATAGAACAGTCCGCAGGTTACAGGGAGCTCCCTTGCTTCAGGCTGGTGGCGGGCCTTCGGGATACTGTGGCAGGTCATCGGTAATGTCGTGCCAGGATGCCTTGGACGCGACGAAGAGATGGTCGACCGGTTTGATCTCGGGATCGTCGTCCAGGCCGCCGAGCGGGATCAGCGTGAAACCACGTTCGGATACGCGGTGTGGCATCAGGGAACTGCAGACCTTGCAGAAGACCTGAGAGAAAGACCGGGCACCGGGCACCTTGTAGGTTTTCAGCATGTCCCCGCCGCTCAGGAACTCCACACCGTCACACGAGACAAATCCATTGCTGGCATGGGCCGCGGCCCGGCCATGGCGGCAACGCGAGCAGTGGCAATTGTGGGCAACCTTGAACGGTTCGGTGACCTGATAGGTCACTGCGCCGCAGAGGCAGCTGCCGCGCACATTGCCTTTCGCCTTCCCCGGTACCGGTACACCCTCCACGCTGGGGATGCCGGACTCTTCGGGATAGGCGTCACAGCGTGGCATGTCGCCGTTGATGGTGTGCCAGGGCGAGTTGTCCCTCACGAAGATGTTGTAGTCGGGCTTGCGCATCTCCTCGTGGCAGCCGCCCGGCGTAACCCAGTGGTCCCCGGCGGCGTTGGCATAGGGCACGACCGAACCGCAGACATCGCAGGAACTGCGCACCAGCACGTCCGAGGAGCGATAATGCACGATGGTATCGGTGCTGCTTGTCCAGCGCACCTCGCCTCCACGGAAGAAACAATAGGTGCCGAACGCCGCACCATGGACCTTCTGGCACATGCGGCAATGGCAGTTGTACATGGCATAAGGCTCGGCGAGCGTTTCCCACGTGACGCTGCCACACAGGCAACTTCCCTTGCTCATCGGCATCCCTCCTCAGGGTTCATTGTCTGACCTCAGTAGGTCCAGGTTTCCGTATGGGGCCTGATCTCGATCTCGTTGCTCCATGCCGTCTTGGGCTGAAGATGCGTCAGCCAGTAGCTTTCGGCCACCGCGTCGGGACTGGCCAGAACGCCGGGTCCATAGGCGTTCCCATAGGCTTTCCGCATGATCGGCACATCGAGATCGCAGTCCAGCCGCACATGCACGATATGCACACCATCACGGGCATAGGCCTTGGCGAGACTCTGTGACAGGCCGCGCAAGCCGAACTTGCCGATGGCATAGAGCGGGAACTTGCCCGAACCACGATAGGCCGCCGTGGCGCTGGAAAAGAAAATGCTGCCCTGCGAGCGTTCGATCATGGAGGGCAGGACCGCCTTTGCCGCAGCGAAGGCCCCGACGACCTCCACCTGGAAAATGTCCTCGAGCGCCTTGTACGTCATGTCGAGCGGCGCACAGGCCGTGAACGAACCGCGAGCATTGTAGATGAGCACGTCGATCTCGCCCATATCGCCGGCCGCCTGCGCCAATGCGGCTTCCACCGTTTCGGGTTGCGTGGCGTCGGCTGAAAAGAAACCGACGTTCACATCCAGCGCGCAAGCCGCCTCCATCGCCATCGCACTTCCCTCCTTGGACCGTGACAACGCTGCGATGTCGAAACCCTCCTTTGCGAACTTCGCGGCCAGGGCCCGGCCCAGCCCTTCTCCGGCGCCGACAATGGCGCAGACAGGCCTGGGCATGACAACCTCTCGGGACTACGCAGTGGGTACGATCCAGAACTGTCGCGGACGGGGCGGTGGGGATCAACCCCTTCCAGCCGGTGCGACATGGGGCATTCTTGATTGCGTTTCGGTTTGTGGAGACCGTATCATCGGGCATTGCGCCACGAAACCGGGCCTGCGGATGCACGAATCCAGCCTTCTGGCCGAACAGGCCAAAAGCACGTCTGGCCTGTTCCACTACCTGGACAAGTCCGTGCGACCCTCCCTGTACCGCAATGGTGAGGTGCTCACCAGACGCGACAGGGATGGCAACGATTACGGAACGAACGGGCTGCTTCCGGCGGAGATGGAACTGGCCGTGCACGACGCAAGGATGCTGGACCCGGCTGCCCGCAAGACATGCCGGTATAACGGGTTCGAACTGCTGGATGCACCGCTTGGCGACGCAGCCATCGATTTCTTCGACCATGACGATGTGGTGCGCCGTTACTATGGGCTGTGCACGGACCTTGTGGCCGAAAACACCGGCGCCCACGCCTTTGCCTTTGACCACAACATCCGTTCCGCATCGGGCAAACAGTCACAAAAACGGACTGCAGGCGGCCAGTTTGTCCAGGAACCGCTGCACATGGTGCATGGCGACTACACGCTCTACAGCGGACCCCAGCGTCTGCGCGACCTGACGCAACCCCCGCGCATCAACGATACCTACCGAACCGTACTGGACGCCGGAGAGTCGCTGATTTCACCGGAAGACGCCGAACGCGCGCTCGAAGCGGGGAGGTTCGCGATCATCAATGTGTGGCGCAACATCGACCAGGCACCAGTCGCCGTGCACCCCCTGGCACTGTGCGATGCACGTACGGTCGACCCCCGGGATCTGGTCGTCTTCGAGATTCACTATGCGGACCGCATCGGAGAGAACTACTTTGCCCGACACGCGCCCGCGCACCGCTGGCATTACTATCCCGCCATGACGCCCAGCGAAGCGCTGCTGATCAAGCAGTGGGATTCCGCCGGCGTGCTTGCCCGGTCAGACGGCAAGGATTCCGATGCGACCGATGCTGGCAGCCCCTGCACCTTCAGTTTCCACAGCGCCTTCGATGATCCTGCCGCGCCGGCTGACGCGCCGGACCGTTGGAGCATCGAGGTGCGTTGCATGGTGCTTTACGACTGAACGCCTCAAGTCGAGGGGTTGCGGCGACCGTGTACTTTTTTCGCCGTCCTCGCTGATTCTGCGCGCGCCGGCCGGCGTGACATCACCGTCAGGCCGCCGCCGATCCCCCGAAAGGCCGTCGACCGTTGGATCCGGGTCCCTTTCCCTCCGCCAGTTTTTCCCACGATGTGAAGCTCACGAGGCGCGCGGCCCGTCGTCGGTGCGGGCCGCGCAGGCACGGCAGTCGAGGCTGGCGCAGCGTCTGAGGACAGTTTCGTTAGCCGTCCCCATACCCCCCTCCCGCCATGCCGTTCGCCCCGACACGACAGACCGGCGATCCGATGGCGGGGAGCGCGGCAATCGACCATGCACCGTCATCGAAACCTGACCGGTCGGTCGGGGCAGTCCATCGGCTTGATTCCTCTACGCCGTAGAGTAGCCTGTCGCGACAGTGCTGCAGGCCATGTCGTCGGAGGTAAGACCGTGAAACCGATGTCCCCGTTCTCCCGCCTGTCCGGCCTCTCCCGCAGGAGCTTTCTTGCGTCGTCGCTCGCAGCGGCCGCCGTGCCGCATGCGGTCCGGGCGCAAGTGTCGTCGGAGCCCGATGTCGTCGTGATCGGTGCTGGCGCCGCCGGGCTCGGCGCCGCCAAGGCGCTCATGGCGGACGGCAGGTCCGTCGTCGTGCTCGAAGCCAAGGACCGCATCGGCGGGCGCGCCTGGACCGAAAGCGAGACCTTCGGGGTGCCGTTCGATCACGGTTGCTCGTGGATCCAGACCGCCAAGACTCGCGAGTTCGTCGCCGCCGCCGAGGAGTACAACTTCCACCTCCAGCTGCATGACGGCGCCGACGAGGCGGTCTTCGTCGGGGACCGTGAGGCCACCGACTTCGAACTCGAGCGATACTGGGACGCCTACGAACGCGTGGAGAACGCGATCGCGGACGCCGGCCGCAAGGGCCTCGACGTGCCAGCCTCCACGGTGGTCCCCGAGATGCCGTGGTCCGCCGCCTCGCAGGCCTGGATGACGATGGGCATGAGTGTCGACTTCGACGAGATGTCGACGCTCGACTGGTGGTCGGGCGCGGACTCCGGGCCGCGCTACATCGTCGAGGAAGGCTACGGCACGCTGATCGCTCGCCTGGGCGCAGACGTGCCGGTCATACTGTCGTCGCCGGTCTCGGGGATTGCCTGGGGCGGCGACGGCGTCACCGTCACGACCCCATCGGGCGACATCAGGGCCAGGACCTGCATCGTCACGGTCTCGACCGGAGTGCTGAACGCCGGGACCATCGCCTTCGATCCCGTGCTGCCGCCGGCCCACCGGCAGGCCATCGCCGACCTGCCCATGGGGCTCCTGGCCAAGGTGGCGCTGCAGTTTGAGGGCACGCGCTTCAGTTTCCGGACCGACGAATGGCTGACCTACCTCGTGCCCGAAGTCTTGCCCGCCCCGGCCTGCTACTTCCTGACCTGGCCGTTCAACCAGGACCTCATGATCGGCTTCATGGGCGGCGACTTCGCCTGGGAGATGTCGGCCGCCGGGACCGAGGCCGCGGTCGACTTCGCCCTGGGCGAGGTCGTGGCCATGGTCGGCAGCAAGGCGCGCGAGCGTTTCGTGAAGGGCACGCTGACGCAATGGGCGAGCGATCCCTTCACCCTGGGCGCCTATGCGGCGCTGCGGCCCGGCGCCCACGGCGCGCGCCAGATCCTAGCCGAACCGCTCGACGATCGCCTGTTCTTCGCCGGCGAGGCGGCGGCCGGTGCCTACTACGCGACCTGTGGCGGTGCCTGGTGGAGCGGCGAACGCGCGGCGCGGGAGGTCATCGCGGCGCTGGGATGAAGCCGGCCAGGCCCAACGCTTCGACATGACCTCGTAGCCCAGAGTTTCGGGAGTTTCGGGGACAGTTCACGAAACCGGGGCCCTCCCTCCACTTGGGCGACATCGGACGGTGCGCGGTTTCGTGTGCTGTCCCTGAAGCTCCCCCGACGGGATACGGTGACAGTTTACTTTTCTCGCCGTCTGAGGTTCCTGCGCGAGACCGGCCGTATCGCGCTCTACTGCATCCAGCGGCGGGAAGGTCGAGGCTCTGCCG
>CALGGB010000057.1 GCA_937880925.1 uncultured Rhodospirillaceae bacterium
GTTCCTGCTGGCCGATGGCGCTTTCCTGCGAGGGCGTCATGAACGGCGTGAAGTTGCTCTCGCCCGTCGCCGGATTGGTCGTGCAGCCCCAGACCAGGGGCAGGAAGGCGGCCAGCGAGGCCGCGGCCAGAAGGGAACGAAGGGTGCGAGCCATGGTCACTCCAGAATCTCGATCTGCTCGGGATGATCGACGGTGATGCTGGGGCCGTTGCGCCAGCTGGTCCAGCCGCGTATGCGCACGCGTTTTCCTTCCAACGCCAGGGGGTCGAGAGTCGTTGCACGAAAACTGCCGCGGTCTGCGGGCGATATGGTGGCGGTGACGTCGCTTGCCCAGTCCTGCCCGAAGTTGAGGAAGATGCGCCGGTCGACCGCGGCGGCGTCCATCACCACGCCCTCGACCAGTTCAAAGCTGTCCAGAGGTACGCCGGCCGGGTTGGCCGCGTCGCGCACCGCGTAGAACCGCTCGGCCCAGATGCCGAGGCCGTCCTGGCGGGCTGTTTCCTCCAGCGCCAGCATGGCCGGGACCGCGCCGCGGTTGTCGGCAAAGCTGTAAACCCGGGCGAGGCCGTGCTCCAGCATCCAGCCCTGCACCCAGGTCCCGTCATCAAGGAAGAGATGGGCCAGGATCCGGCCATGGCGGTCGTGCCGCGTGCCGCCATAGGCCAGGGTGACCTCCCTGCCCTCGACGAGGGCGGCCAGCGCCGCCCGTGCCTCGTGCGACAGGGGCTGATCGGCCAGCCAGTCGCGGCCCAGGGAGAGCTTCGGCGCCATGATGCCTACCAGGCGGACCTCCTTGCCGCTCTCGAGCACCACCGTATCGCCGTCGACCACGCCGGCCACGGTGGCGCGCGGCCCCTGGCGCAGGCCCTGGGCTTCGAGGAAGGCGTTCAGCGGCACGGCGGCAAGCATGGCGGTGATGATAAGGGCTGGCAGGGTCATGGGTGCAGATTAGGCCAGTTACAGGCACCCGGAAATCGCAGACGGAGCAACGGTCACTTCGCATTGACGCGGCGCGCTTGCCGACTACGATGGCGCCCACGCAGATACGGGGACGCCATCGTGAAGAAAATCCTAAGCTTGGCGGCGGTCGCCGTTGCCCTTTTTGCGGCGCCTGCCGCTGCCGAAGACGACCCTGATTTCCTTTCCTTCCAGGCTGGCGGCTTCGATGTCAACGACACCGAAACCACCGCCATGCTGGGCGTGGAGTATCGCTCCGACTTCAAGGAATTTTACATTGCTCCCATGGTCGGCGGCTTCGTCACGGCCGAGGGCAGCGTCTATGGTTATGGCGGCCTCTACCTTGATGTGTTCCTCGGCCGTCGCATCGTGCTGCGACCCAGCTTCTCGGTCGGCGCCTATGGCGAGGGCGGCGGCAAGGATCTGGGTGGCGTGCTGGAGTTCCGCTCCGCTATCGCCCTTGCCTGGCGCTTCGATGATCGCTCGCGGCTGGGGATCGAGCTCAGCCATCTCTCCAACGCGGGCATCTACGACAACAACCCGGGCACCGAGAACCTGACGCTCAACTATTCCGTGCCGCTCGATCAGCTTTTCTAGCGGCTAGAGGTTCTCCGCCGGCGCACCGATCTTGGTTGTGGCGCCGCTGCCTCCTTCCCCCTATTGATCGCTGTTCGTGCGGCGTTGTGCCGCCCGCCGGTCCCGTTGCCGGAAACGGAGGCGTGTGGTGCCCTTGAGCGAGAAAAAGACGCAGATCGTCGTGGTCGGCGGCGGCGCCGGCGGCCTGGAGCTTGTGCGCCGCCTGGGCGCGCGCTTCGGGCGCAAGCGCCACGACATCATCCTGATCGAGCGCAACCGTACCCACGTCTGGAAGCCGCTGCTGCACGAGGTGGCGACGGGCTCGCTCGACGCCAACATGGACGAGGTCGGCTACGGCGGCCACGGCAAGCGCTGGGGCTACCGCTTCTTTCTCGGCGCCTTCAAGGGGCTGGACCGGGGTAGCCGCCATGTCGTCACCGCGCCCATGCTCGATGACGAGGGCGAGGAGATCATCGCGCGCCACCGCATCCGCTACGACTATCTCGTCATGGCCGTGGGCAGCGTCGCCAACGATTTCGGCATCCCCGGCGTGCGCGAGCACGCTCTCTTCCTGGAGGACCGCGACCAGGCTGACCGTTTCCGCATGAAGCTGCTGCACGCCTGCCTGCGCGCCTCTCACCTGGGGGAGGACAAGCGGGATGACGGCAAGGTGCGCATCACCATCGTGGGCGGGGGCGCCACGGGCGTCGAACTGGCCGCCGAGCTGTGCAATGCGGCTGCCGCCCTGCGCGACTACGGGCTGGAGACCTTCGATGAGAGCAGCATGGCCATCACCCTGATCGAGGCCGGCCCGCGTATCCTGCCTGCGCTGCCCGAGGAGCTGTCGGAGGCCGCGCGCGAGGAGCTGGAAGCGCTGGGCGTGGAGGTGCTGACCGCCACCCAGGTCTCGGCCTTCGAGAAGAACCTGGTGCGCACCAGCGACGGGCGGGAGTTTCCCACCGATCTGGGCGTCTGGGCGGCCGGCGTGCGCGCGCCCGATTGCCTTGCGGGCCTCGAAGGTCTGGAGCGGGACCGCGCCGGGCGCCTGGTGGTCGGCCCCACGCTGCAAACCACCAACGATCCCCGCATCTACGCCATCGGCGACTGCTGCTGCTTCATGCCCGAAGGGCAGGAGCGCCCTGTGCCGCCGCGCGCGCAGGCCGCGCACCAGATGGCCGACACGGTGCTCCACAACCTGATCGCCCAGATGGCCGGCCGGCCGCTCAAGGGTTTCGTCTATCGCGACCATGGTTCGCTGGTTTCGCTCAGCCGCTTCTCCACGGTGGGCAGCCTGATGGGCAACCTGATCGGTGGGCGCATGGCGATCGAGGGACGGCTGGCCCGCATCGCCTACATGTCGCTCTACCGCATGCACCTCATCGGCATCCACGGCTGGATCAAGGGGCTGGCGCTGATCGTCGTCGGCCACGTCAACCGCATCGTGCGGCCGCGCCTGAAGCTGCACTGAGGCGGGCTCAGGCGTCCTCGACCAGCAGGGCCTCCAACCCGGTGCGGATATCGGCGGGAATGGCCCGTTTCTCGCGTTTCTCCAGGTCGAAACAGACCGTGATGGTGCGCGCCCGGGAGACGGTTTCGCCTGTGGCCGCATTGGTCATGCGCGAGACATAGGTGAACGAGGTGTTGCCGAGCTTGGCGACCGCGCTTTCGATCAGCACGGGATCGTTGACCATCATCTCGCCGATGAAATCGAGCTCGACATGAACGTTGACGAACCCGGTGTGCTCGGCCTCGAGCCGTTCGCGGCGCACGCCCGAGCGCTGGATCATGTGCCAGCCGGCCTGGTCGAACATGCCGTAGTACTGCACTGTGTTCATGTGGCCCTGATGGTCGCAGTGCCAGGCGGTCACCATGCCGCGATAGGTCTCGATCCAGCCGCTCATGCTGTCCTCCGCTGTTGCGCGTGACGTTGGCGCAGGCTGGCGCCCTTGTCGACCCTGCGAGGACAAGGCGCACGATTGACGCACCCTGCCTGCCGGGCGCTACTGTTGCAGCCAGCCAGAGGAGGCAAGGATGGATGCCGCAGCCCTCGTCGATCTCGAACGTTATCCCATCGACCGTCTCGACAGTGCGGAGGGCCAGGCGCTGCTGGCGCGCACCCGCGCCGATCTCGATGGCAAGGCGCTGGCCCTGCTGCCGGGTTTCCTGCGCCAGGGTGCGATCGACGCCATGGTCGCCGAGGCCGAACCCCTGGAGGCCGGTGCGCACCGGCGTGAGCGCGAGCGCACCTCCTACGGCTGGATGGACAATCGCGGCTTTCCCGAGGGCCATCCGCGCCGCGCCCTCCACACCCTGCGCGGCGGCAGCATCACGCGCGACATGATCGCGCCCGGCGGCCCCACGGCGCGGCTTTACGAATGGCCCCCGCTGGTCGATTTCGTGCGCCGCGCGCTGGGCCACGAGACCCTCTATCCCTGCGCCGACCCCTGGCTGGCGCTGGAGTTCCATATCGAGGACCAGGGCGACCGCTTCGGCTGGCACTACGACACCAATGACGGCGTGGTCTCTCTGCTGCTGCGCGCGCCCGACGAGGGCGGAGCCTTCGAATACGTCCCCTTCATCCGTGACGAGGACGACGAGAACTACGACGAAGTCGCCCGTGTCTTTGCCGGCACCTCAAGCCTGGTGCAGCGCCCGCCGATGGCGCCGGGGACCTTCATCCTGTTCCGCGGCCGCCGCTCGATCCACCGGGTCTCGGCCGTGGGCGCGACACGCAAGCCGCGCCTGATCGCGCTGCTGAGCTACGACCGCAACCCCGGCATGGTCTTCCCCGAAGCGACGGTGCGCGCGGTCCTCAATTCCTCCAACGAGCCGCACCTTGGGAGCCACCCGACATGAGCCTTGCAGGCATCGCCAACCCCGACCTCGTGACGCTGGCCGACAACAAGGCGCGCTGGAATCTGCCGGATCATCGCCGCCACGGCTTCCACAACCTCCACACCATCGCGCGCTACACCCAGTCGTTTCGCGCGCCGCGCGTGCTGCCGCTGAGGAAGGCGATCGACTGGAGCATTGGCGAGCGCCCCGATGTCGCGCGCCTGCTCGCCATGCCGCACTTTTCCGGCTTCGTCGTCGTCAACGGCGACCGCATCCTCTACGAGCGTTATGCGCCGGACTTCGGACCCGATTGCGTCCATTCCATCCAGTCGATCACCAAGACCACGCTCAACCTGATGCTGGGCCGCGTCGTTGCCGACGGCCTCGTCAATCTGGAAGACCGGGTGAAGACCTATCTGCCCGAGATCGGCACCGGCTATGCCGAGGCGACGGTGAAGGCCATGGCCGACATGAATGTCGCCAACGACTTCTCCGAGGACTACGCCGATCCCCACGCCGGCAGCTACGACATGGAGCTGGCCATGGGCTGGCGCCTGCCGGAAGAGGGCGACACGGCGCTGACGATCCGCAGCTTCGTCTGCGGCGTCACCGGCAGCGACGTGAAAAACCGCACGGGCCATGCACTCTACAAGTCGACCAATTCGGATGCGCTGGGCTGGATCATCGAGCGTGTTTCGGGCAAGCCGCTGCGCCACTGGCTGATCGAGATCGTGGAGGCCGCGGGCATCGAAGGCGCCTTCCACATCACCTGCGACCGCGACGGTGTGCCGCTGATCGACGGCGGCGGTGTCATGACCGCACGCGATCTCGCCCGTTACGGCCTGCTCTTTGCGCGCAAGGGCAAGGGAATCGACGGCCGCCGCGTCGGCGACAAGGACTTCATCAAGGCCACCCGCCGCAACCCCGGCCCGCCCATGCCCAAGCCGCGCGACTGGATGGCCTATTCCAACCAGACCATGACCGACGGGGTTTGGCTGGGCCATGGCGGCTACGGCGGCCAGTTCATGCTCGCCAACCCCGACACCGGCACGGCGGTCGTCTATTTCTCGGTGCTGGAGAACAAGGACGCCTACGACGCCGACTTCCAGGGCGCCATGGTCAAGATGATGGCGGGGGTCGCCGCCCTCTAGTTTCCCGGGCGCTGTGCCGGCGCGTTCGTTGTTGCAGCATCGATGGCCAAACGATCTAAGGTCGTTGCACCTCGGGCAACATGTCTGTGGGCAGAGGAAATCCAGGTCAGGATGAAGGCGATATGGCGTTGCTCTTAAGCCGGGTGCCCGTGGCGGCCCTGTCTGTCGTCCTGGCTTGCCTGGCGTCGCTCCCTGCAGCCATGGCACAGGAGCTTGAGGTACGCCTCTGGAGCCACCTGCCCAACGAGATGAACTTCGCCACCGCCGCCTATGTCGACACCCATGCCGACATCGCCTTCGATCCTGCGCTGCAGATCAGCGACGCCACCCTGAAGATGACGACCTATCTTGCCGCCTACATGCGAACCTTCAGCGTGCTGGGGCGCTCTGCGCGTCTGGACGTGCGACAGCCGTGGAAGCAGGCGACCTGGACCGGAACGCTTGCCGGCGCGCCGGCCTCGGTCGAACGCGATGGCTGGGGCGACAGCACCATCCGGCTTTCGGTCCACCTGCTCGGTGCGCC
>CALGGB010000058.1 GCA_937880925.1 uncultured Rhodospirillaceae bacterium
GTAGCCGCCGCCCAGGCCCTTGGCGATCGACATCAGATCAGGCCGTACGCCGTCGTGCTCCAATGCGCGCCAGGTGCCGCAACGGCCGACGCCGCACATCACCTCGTCGGCGATCATCAGCACGCTATGGCGATCGCAGATTTCGCGGATGCGCCTGGCGTAACCCTCGGGCGCCGGGACTGCGCCGCCGGCCGCGCCGACCACGGGCTCGAAGATGAAGGCCGCAACCTTGTCGGCGCCCAGACGCAGGATTTCCCGCTCCAGCTCGTTGGCGCAGTACTCCGCAACGTCTTCGGGCGCCACGCCCTCGGGCGGACGGTAGGTGTTGACCGGCGAGAGATGAGAGACCGGCAGCAGGGATCCGATGTAGGGCTTCTGGCGCGCCATGAAACCGGAAACCGAGAGTGCGCCCAGGGTGTTGCCGTGCCAGGCGCGGCGGCGGCTGATGAAGCGGCGGCGCGACTGCTCGCCGCGCGCGCTGTGATACTGCAGGGCAAGCTTGAGGCAGGATTCGACCGATTCCGAACCGCCCGTGGTGAAGATCGTGTGCTTGAGGTCGCCGCCGCTCTTGGTCGCGATGATCTCGGCCAGTTCCTCGGCGGCGTCGCTGCGGAAGTGGTAGCGGTAGCCGAAGGCAACCTTGTCGAGCTGCGCCTTGATCGCCTCGTTGACCTCCTCGTTTCCGTGGCCCAGGCAGAAGGTGGCCGGTCCGCCCGATGCGTCGATGTAACGCTTCCCGGACTCGTCAAAGAGATGAATGCCCTTGCCCGAAGCGATCTTGGGCAGGGCGTCGAGCGGATTGGTCACCATGTCTGAAATGTCCCCGGCTTGAGTGTCCCATCCCGATAGCGCGTGCCGGGTCCGCTGGCAACGTCTCCTCTGCTGGAACCGATCCCAGGCCCAGAACGCAAACCGCCCCGGGCCTTGCGGACCGGGGCGGCTGCGTGACGGCAGGGAGAGATCAGAAGCCGGCTTTGATCTCGTCGGCGAGCTGGAGGTACTTCTCCTCGTATTCGGGGGGCGAGGAGGGGATGAACAGACCGGATTCGAACACCGCATCCACGTTGCTCATGCCCATGCGCTGCAGGGTCTCCTCGGAGACGTCGGCAAACGCCAGCTTGTTGGAATGGCCGTAGTTGTACTCCTCGATCTGGAAGATGCCTGCTTCGACCGAAATCATCGCGTCGATGAAGTCATAGACCATCTGCTCGTCTGCATCGCCGCGCGGATCGCGGGTAAGGCCGCACACCCAGGTGATCTGGCCTTCCTTGGGGTTCATGTAGGCGACGGGCAGGCCCTGGTCGATCAGGTCGCCCATCATGCCGTTCCAGGCATAACCGGCAACGATCTCGCCCGATGCCAGCGCCTGCGTCACCTGGGTCGAGTCGGTCCAGTAGAAGCGCATGTTGGCATTCATCTTCTCCATGTCGGGGCGCAACTCGGCAAGCTGCTCGTCCGACAGGGTGGCGAGATTGTCATAACCCTTGATCATCGCCGCGATCGTGATGATGACATCCGTATCGTACATCGTCAGACGGCCGGCATAACGCTCGTCGTACATGATCGCCCAGGTCGGATCCTCTTCGTACATCGGATCGACCAGATCGGTGCGGTAAAGCACCGAGGAGCTGCCCCAGTCGAACGGAACGAAGTAGTTCTGGCCGTCGAACACGGTGTCTTCCAGATTCTGGAGCTGCGGGAAGACGTCGGGCCAGTTGGACAGGCGGCTGGTGTCGATCGGACCGGCGACACCGGCATCGACCCAGCGGCGCACACTGTAGCTGCAGGGATGGGCGACATCGGCATTGAAGCCGGTACGCAGCTTCGAAAGGGCCTCTTCCTCGCCGCCGAAGAAGGAGCCGGCGACATGGCCGTCGCCGTACTTCTCGACAAAGGCGGGATGCAGCTCAGGCACCTCGTAGCCCGACCAGGTGAAGTATTCGACCATGTCGGCGGCCGCGCGGGCCTTGCCCCCGACGAGGGGCACGGCGACTGTGGCCAGGCCCAGGCCGGTCATGGCGGCATTGAGTTCGCGGCGCGATACACGGCTGCCGGCGGCAAGGCGGTCAATCGTCTTGCTGATGTTCATGCGTATGATGGTCCTCCAAGACCTGCGTTCGTTTTTGCCGGCGGCTTCAGCGCCGCCTGGCCTGACGCATAATACATTGTCACCATGGCGCGCAGCCAAGACAATCTGACGTGAACCCTCAAGAGCTCGGGAGATTCCATGACAACGGTGATACGCGATGCCTCCTGGATCGCCGCATGGGATGCGCCGGCCGGTCGCCATGTCTATCGCCGCCACGGCGATGTCGCCTTCAAGGATGGCCGCCTGAGCCACGTTGGCGGTCGCTACGAGGGGCCCGCACAGGAGGAAATCGACGGGCGCGGCCTGTTTGTCATGCCGGGCCTGGTGGATATCCACAGTCATGCCACGTCGCAACCGCTCTACAAGGGGATCTGCGAGGAAGTCGGCAACCCGGAGCTGTGGTGGAGCGGGCTCTACGACAACAAGCTGGTCTTTGAGACCGATGCGGAAGGTACCGCGCCCTCGGCGGAGGTCGCCTATGCGGAGATGCTGCTCTCGGGCGTCACCAGTTTTGTCGATCTCAGCGCTCCCTTCGACGGCTGGCTCGACCTGATGGCCCGTTCCGGCGCGCGCGCCTGGGCAGCGCCCATGTTCGGTTCCGCGACCTGGCACACCGATGACGGGCGCAACGTGATCTACGACTGGGCGAGCGACGACGGACAGGCCGCGCTCGACGAGGCGGTGGCGGTGATCGAGGCGGCCGAACGCCACGAAAGCGGCCGGCTGGCCGGCATGCCCGCGCCCTCGACGCCGGATCTCTGCAGCCCGCGCCTGCTGGGCGCTGTCATGGGCCTGTGCCAGCAGAACCGCTGGCGCTTTCACATCCATGCTTCCGAAAGCATCCACGAGGTGCAGGAAATCCGCCGCCGCCACGGCACCACGCCGATCCGCTACCTCGCCGACCAGGGCCTGCTGACGCCGCGCACGATTCTCGCCCATGCGATCTATGCCGACACCCACAGTTGGGTCACCTGGTCGCGTTCGGAAGACATTGCCACCATCGCCCAGGCCGGGGCCTCGGTCGCCCACTGTCCCACGCCCTTCGCGCGCTACGGCGCGGTGCTCGAGAGCTTCGGGCGCTATCGCGAGGCGGGGATCAACCTCGCGATCGGCACCGACACCACCCCCCACAACATGCTCGACGAGATGCGCTGGGCCTGTGTCCTGGGCAAGGTCGCCGACGGCAATCTGGACGCGGTGTTGACCGCCGATGTCTTCCATGCAGCCACCATCGGCGGCGCTCGTGCGCTGGGCCGCGACGACATCGGCCGCCTGGCGCCGGGCGCCCGCGCCGATCTGGTGCTGGTCGACCTGGAGCACCCGTCGATGCGGCCCTGTCGCGATCCCCTGCGCGTGCTGCTGTTCCACGCCGCCGAACGGGCGGTGCGCGATGTTTACGTCGATGGCAGGCTGGTGGTCGCGCGGGGCAGGGTGCTGGGTCTTGATCACGAGCGCGCCCTCTCCGCGCTGGATGCGGCGCAGGTGCGCAGCCAGCAGGGTGTGGCAGGGCGGCACTGGTCAGGCAGGGGAGCTGAGCAGATTGCGCCCTATGCTCTTCCCGTCGTCGGAGAATGAATCAGCCGCCGGAAGGTCGCGCTCAGCTCAGCGAACTGAAGGCCAGCACACCCGCGATCAGGATGACTGCGACATAGACCGATTGCAGCGGATCGTTCACATGGGCGATCCGCTCATGGTGGGTCTCGCTGTCCGTGGGCTGGGCGCCGATATCCCCCATGGGTGCCAGATCGCGCGGCATCACACGCAGCAGCATCATCCCCAGTACCGCAGCAACGATCGCCGCGATGTAGAAGGTCGCCTCAAGCGCAGCCTCGCTCATGCCGAGGACCTCGGTCAGCATCGGCAGTTCCACACCGAGCAGAGATGCAGCCAGCTCCGAGGCGATGCCAAGAAGAAGCAGCAGGATACTCAGCACAATGATCGGCAGCTGCACAAACATGAGACACCCTCCCCAAAGGATGTGTTGGGGAATGTAGGTGGCTTTCCCGAAGCTGTCCAGCGAGGCGCTGCGTTCCTGTAGAGAAAACAACATGTTAGTCGGGAATATGCATGAGATTGCTCAGCGCAGCCTGCAGACGGCCGGGCTGCCGTGTGCTGCCCATCTTGAGGCGTCACGCGCGCGTGACGGCGCGAAGACTGGCTCGCACCGGGGAGGCATTTCGTGAGGGGATGAAAGCGGCAGCAAGGCTGGTCGGAGTGGGAGGATTCGAACCTCCGGC
>CALGGB010000059.1 GCA_937880925.1 uncultured Rhodospirillaceae bacterium
GCCAGAAACTCTCCCGCCTCATGTTCGACGGGCCCGAGGATGAACTGACGCTCACGCAGAATGCCCAGCCCGCCCTGATGGCCTCCTCCATCGCTGTGCTGCGCGTCATCGAGAGCGAGGGCAACAAGCCCATCGAGGACATGGCCGCCATGGTCGCGGGCCATTCCCTGGGCGAGTACTCCGCCCTGGTCGCCGCCGGGGCCCTGCCGCTGGCCGTCACCGCCCGCCTGCTGCGCCTGCGCGGCGAGGCCATGCAGGCCGCCGTGCCGGTCGGCGTGGGCGCCATGGCCGCCTTGCTGGGCCTGGAGATCGAGGATGCCCGCGCGGTGGCGCAGGAGGCTTCCGCCACCGGCGTCTGTGCCGTTGCCAACGACAATTCCACCGGCCAGGCCGTGGTCAGCGGCGAGAAGGCCGCGGTGGAAAAGGCAATCGAACTGGCTGCGGCGCGCGGGGCGCGGAAATCCATCCTGCTGCCGGTCAGTGCACCGTTTCACTGTCCGCTGATGCAGCCGGCGGCCGATGCCATGGCGCAGGCCCTGGAGGGCACCACCATCGCCCCACCGCTGCTGCCGGTCGTTGCCAATGTCACCGCTGCCCCCGAGTCGGCGCCCGCCACCCTGCGCCGCCTCCTGGTCGAGCAGGTCACCGGCACGGTGCGCTGGCGCGAATCGGTGCTGGCGATGAAGGAACACGGCATCGACACCCTGGCCGAGATCGGCACCGGCAAGGTTCTGTCGGGCCTCGTGCGCCGCATTGACCGCGAGATGCAGGGCGTATCCGTGGAATCCCCGGCCGACGTCGAGGCATTCCTGAAGACGGTCTGATGATGCTGGCCGTGGCCGCGCATCGACCTATGTAATAGTGCAATCGTTGCGTCGGCATATCCCCGTAGGGGACAGGGGCCGGCGCCAGGGGAGAAGCTGGATGTTCGATCTTTCAGGCAAGAAGGCGCTGGTCACCGGCGCCTCGGGCGGCATCGGCGGCGCCATCGCATCGGCGCTCCATGCCCAGGGCGCGGAGGTCGTGTTGACCGGCCGCCGTCGTGATGCGCTCGAAGCACTGGCCGCCACCCTGGGCGAGCGTGCCCACGTCATTGTTTCCGATCTCTCCACGGCCGAGGGCGCCGAGGCCCTGGTCAAGGAGGCCGAGGCCGCGATGGGCCAGGTCGACATCCTGGTGAACAACGCCGGCATCACCGCCGATACGCTCGCCATGCGCATGAAGGACGAGGACTGGTCCCGCGTGATCGAGCTCAACCTCACCTCGGGCTTCCGCCTGATCCGTGCCCTGCTGCGCGGCATGCTGAAGCGCCGGGCAGGGCGCATCATCGGCATCACATCGGTGGTCGGCACCACGGGCAATCCCGGCCAGGCCAACTATGCCGCGGCCAAGGCCGGCATGGTCGGCATGTCGAAGTCGCTGGCCCAGGAAGTCGCCGAGCGCGGTATCACCGTCAACTGCGTCGCGCCGGGTTTCATCGATACCGCCATGACGGAGGTGCTTTCCGACGACGTGAAGGCCAAGCTGCTGACGCGCATTCCCGCCGGGCGCCTGGGGAGCAGCGAGGATGTCGCCGCCGCCGTTGCATGGCTCGCCAGCAACGAGGCAGGCTACGTCACCGGCCAGACGATCCACGTCAACGGCGGCATGGCGATGATCTAGAAGGATGCCGGTTTTCGTGGACAACTGCCGTTTTCGAGCTATCGCCAGCCTAGGGTTGGTGTGTTATATGGACCCCGCCCACTGGGAGCGCCGAACCGAACATGGCGGTTGAAACAGGATCTCGGTGTCGGTACCAACTTTCTGAAATCATTAAGACATTCGGAGAAGGCTAGGCCATGAGCGACGTTTCTGAGCGCGTGAAGAAAATCGTGATCGATCACCTCGGTGTGGATGAGGCCAAGGTGACGGATTCGGCCAGCTTCATCGACGACCTGGGCGCCGACAGCCTCGACACCGTCGAACTCGTCATGGCGTTCGAGGAGGAGTTCGGTGTCGAAATCCCCGATGACGCTGCCGAGAAGATCGTCACCGTCAAGGACGCGACCGACTATATCGAGCAGCATGCCAGCTGATCGTCGGCTGCTGATCGCACGGACCCGAAAGGGATCCTGAGACATGGCACGTAGCGAAGCGCGCAGGGTGGTTGTCACCGGCCTCGGCATGGTGACGCCGCTGGCCGATGGTGTGACCGAGAACTGGTCGCGGATCCTCGACAGCAAGTCGGGCATCCGTCGCATCGAGAGTTTCGACGTCTCGGAGCTGCCGGCAAAGATCGCCGGCCAGCCTCCGCTCGGCGAGGGCCCCGGTTGCTGGAACGCCGACACCTACGTCGACGTCAAGGATCGCCGCAAGATGGACGATTTCATCGTCTATGCGGTGGCCGCGGCGACCCAGGCGATGACGGACTCAGGGTTCACGCCCGAGAACGACGAGGATGCCGAACGCGCCGGTGTGATGATCGGCTCGGGCATCGGCGGTCTCAAGACCATCGAAAGCGCATCGCTGCTGCTGAAGGAGCGCGGCCCGCGCCGCATCAGCCCCTTCTTCATTCCTTCGGCGCTGATCAATCTCGCCTCGGGACATGTCTCCATCAAATACGGTCTCAAGGGCCCGAACCACGCCGTGGTCACGGCCTGTTCGACCGGCGCGCACGCCATCGGCGATGCCAGCCGCCTGATCAAGTACGGCGATGCCGATCTGATGGTCGCCGGTGGCGCCGAGGCGGCGGTCTGCCCCATCGGCATCGCGGGCTTCTCGGCCTCGCGCGCCCTTTCCACCGGCTTCAACGACGAGCCCGAGCGCGGTTCGCGCCCCTGGGACAAGGGCCGCGACGGCTTCGTCATGGGCGAGGGTGCCGGCTGCGTCGTGCTCGAGGAATACGAACACGCCAGGAAGCGCGGCGCAAAGATCTATGCCGAGGTCATGGGCTACGGCATGTCGGGCGATGCCCACCACATCACCGCGCCGTCGGAAGACGGCAACGGCGGCTTCCGCTCCATGCGCGCGGCGATGCGCGATGCCGGCCTGGGGCCTGAGGACATCGACTACGTCAATGCCCACGGCACCTCGACGCCGCTGGGCGACGAGATCGAGTTCGGCGCGGTCAAGCGGCTGTTCGGCAATGCCGCGGGCAACATCTCCATGTCCTCGACCAAGTCGGCTATCGGCCACCTTCTGGGCGCCGCCGGCGCGGTCGAGGCGATCTACGCGATCCTTGCGGTGCAGAACAATGTCGCCCCGCCCACACTCAACCTGGAAGACCCTTCCGATGGTTGCGAGGGCATCGACCTGGTTCCGCTGAAGCCGCGCGAGCGCACGATCCGGGCTGCACTCAGCAACTCCTTCGGCTTTGGCGGCACCAACGCTTCCCTGATCGTCGCCAAGGCGCCCTGAGGGGTTTGCCGTGGGCCTTGGCGCCGGACGGCTCTTCAGCTTTCTTGCCCTGATCCTGGTCGCGGCCGCCGCGGCCGCGTTCTGGTTCGAGTCTGCCTCGACCGCGCCGGGACCGCTCGAGGAACCCGCGACCGTGGTCGTGCCCAGCGGCAGCGGCCTGCAGATCATCGCCGACGAGTTGCGTGCAGAGGGCGTCATCGATTCGCCGATGGTGCTGTTGCTGCGCGCCCGCTGGCGAGGCGAGGGGCACCGCTTCAAGGCCGGTGAATACGCCTTCGAGCCGGGCATCTCGGTCGATCAGGTGATCGACATGATGGTTGCGGGGCGCACCGTGGTGCACCGCATCACACTGCCCGAAGGCTGGACCAGCGCGCAGATCGCCGAACTGATCGCCGCTGACGATGTTCTCTCAGGTGAACTTGCCGCCGTGCCGCCCGAGGGAAGCCTGCTGCCCGAAACCTACCACTTCGAGCGCGACGAAGACCGCAACGCGCTGGTCGCCCGCATGACCACGGCGATGGACGCCACGCTCGCCGAGCTCTGGGCCGCCCGCGCCGACGGCCTGCCCTTCGAGACGCCGGAGGAAGCCCTGGTGCTTGCCTCCATCGTCGAGAAGGAAACCGGCGTTGCCGCCGAACGCCCCCACATCGCCGGCGTCTTCGTCAACCGGCTCAAGCTCGGCATGCCGCTGCAGTCCGACCCCACGGTGATTTATGCGATCACCGATGGTCAGGTCCTGCTCGACCGCCCGCTCAGCCGCGCTGACCTCAAGACCGACAGCCCCTACAACACCTATGTCGTTCGGGGCCTGCCGCCCGGCCCCATCGCCAATCCGGGCCGCGACGCCATCGCCGCCGTGCTCCAGCCGATGGAGACGAAAGACCTCTATTTCGTCGCCGACGGCACCGGTGGCCACGCCTTTGCCGAGACGCTCGCCCAGCACAACCGCAATGTCGCTGCTTACCGCGCCCTTCAGAACCAGGCCGACTGACGGGTAACCTGCCGCACTGCTGAAGCCAGGGCCGCAAGGCCCGTGCGTCTGGATGCCAGCCTTCGCTGGCATGAGGAGATAAAGGGTCGAGCTGGCGGCACCAGCACTCCGCGATCTCCGCGTCACGTCACAGGGCCCAAGCCTCACACCCTTGCCTGAAGGGCCTCCGGCAGGTCGGTCAGCTTTTCCACCGTCAGCGCGGCTTGCGCTGCCTGCGGCCAGGTCGCGTGCAGGCGCCCCCAGGGCCCGCGCGGTGTGAAGACGGAGAGCATGCCTGCGGTGTTGGCCGGCAGGACATCGTTGTCGATCCGGTCGCCGACATAGGCGATGCGCTCGGACGGTACGCCGCACGCCTTGCCCACCTCTGCAAAGAAGGCGGGATCGGGCTTGGCCACGCCCGCTCTCTCCGAGGACAGCGCAAAGGCAAGCGGCAGGCCCCGGGCCACCAGGATGGCCTCGGTCACCTCCGGCTGGTTGGCCGCCACCGCCACCTGAAATCCGGCGGCAACCAGCGTGTCGAGTGCAGGCAGGGCATCGTCGAAGAAGTCCTCGTGCGTGATGCGGAACGGCGCTGCACGTTCGGCCGCAGCAACATCAAGGCCGGGCGCGAGGCGGGCGAAGACCTCGCGATGATGGAGCCTCGCTGCCAGTACGGCCTCCAGCTCGGCGAGAAAGCGTATCTCGCTGATGCCGATGCGCTGCGCCCAGACACGCCACATGCGCGTCTCGTCGACCAGGGTACCCCCGACATCGAAGACCACCCAGTCGACCCGGCGCGTCATGATGGCGCGTAACCTTCCGGCAGCAGGTGTTGGGCCAGTACGGTGCGGAAGGCATCCGGCATGGGTGCGGAGGCGCGCGTCTCCTCATCGAAGAAGACATCGCGGGCATGCTCGATCGCACACAACGTGTCGTCCTCCGCATTGCAGAGCCAGGCGGTGCGCTGCAGGCTCTTGTTGCCCAGTCTCGTGAAGCCGCTGCGGATCACCAGCAGATCGCCCGCGACCATTTCGTGGCGGTACTCGATACGGATTTCGGCAACCACGGTGATGATGCTGCCGGCCTTGCGCATGTGGCCATAGCTCAGTCCGCTGCGCTGGTAGAGATGAAAGCTGGCATCGTCGAAGTGCGCGGCATACCAGCGCGCGTTCATGTGGCCGAACTGGTCGCAGTGCCAGGGGAATACGGTGGAGCGGTAGGTCTCGACGGGTTCGGTCATGGTCGCGGCATCTTTCGTCTGTGGTGTTCTGAAACGGTTCAATCGCTATCTGCAGGTTTGTGGGGCAGGCGGCCCATGGCCAGGTCGGTCAGGCGGACCGGCAGGGCGGTGATGGCATAGACCAGCCACGTCAGCGGCCAGGGAAAGGCGATGCGCCCGCGATTGCGCGCCAGCCCCTTCACGATGATTGCCGCGGCCTTGTCGGCCTCCATGAGCATGGGCATGGGATAGGGGTTGCCGTCGCTCATGGGCGTCCTGACGAAACCCGGGCAGACGACGCTGACCCCGATGCCGTTCGGCGCCAGCAGGCCGCGCAGGCCTTCGCCCCATACCCGCAGCGTCGCCTTGCTTGCGCAATAGGCGGGAGCCCCGGGAAAGCCGCGAAAGCCCGCCAGCGAAGCGACCAGGGCGATCTGTCCGCGTCCTCGCGCGGTCATGGCCGGCAGAATCGGCAGCACCGTGTTCATCGCGCCATCGACGTTGACCGCGAAGATCCGCCGCGCCTGCGTTTCGCTCTCGCCCGTGCCGCCGCTGCCCGCCGAGGTGCCGGCGTTGGCGACCACCAGATCGAGAGGGGCCTGCCCGTCGGCCTCGTGGAGCCAGGCACGCATCGCCTCCGCATCGGTCACGTCCAGCGTGCGGCTGTGGGCCTGCGCCCCGCAGTCACGGCAGGTTTGCGCGACCGCTTCGAGCCGTTCGCGGTCGCGCCCGCCCAGGAACAGGGTGACGCCCGGCCCGGCATAGGCACGCGCGAGCGCCGCCCCGATGCCGCTGGAGGCGCCGGTGATCAGGATGCTTCTGGGGTTCTGCCAGGGTTGTTGGCTCATGGGGCGACGTATATACAGGGCCGTCGGCCAAGCCGGTACCCACTCACATTGCAGACGGACAGGCCCCGTGACGCTTCAGAGCATGACCGGATTCGCCCGCGTCGACGGTGCGCACGAGGGCCTCGCCTGGACCTTCGAGGCGCGCAGCGTCAACGGCAAGGGGCTCGATCTGCGCTGTCGCCTGCCGCAGGGCTACGACGCCCTGGAGCCGGTCGCGCGCGAGGCCGCCGCCGCCCGCATGGCGCGGGGCAACATCAACCTCACGCTGTCGCTCAAGAGCGATGCCAGCCGCTCGGTCCTGCGGGTCAACGAAGAGGCCTTCGCGGCGGTCACGGCCATCGTGCAGTCGATGAACGAGCAGCGCGGCATTGCCCCGCCGACCCTCGATGGCCTGTTGCGCCTTCCCGGCGTGCTGGAGACCGGTGCTGCCGAGGCCGAACTGCCGGACGAGGCGCGCCTGGCCCAGCTTTCGGCCTCGCTGGCTGCTGCCTTTGATGCGCTCGCCGCCGATCGCGCCGCCGAGGGGGGGCGCCTGGTTGCGGTGCTGACCCACCTGCTCGACGAGATCGAGGAACTGGTCGGCCGCGCCGCCGTCTGCGATGGTGCCCAGCCCACCGTCATCCGCGACCGCCTGATGCGCCAGATCGCCGAACTCACCGAAGGCCGAACCCCGGTCAGCGAGGAGCGTCTGGCCCAGGAGGTGACGCTGCTCATCACCCGCGCCGATGTGCGCGAGGAAATCGACCGCCTGAAAGGTCACATCGCCGCCACGCGGGAGCTTCTGTCGTCGCAGGGTGCGCCCGGCCGCCGCCTCGGGTTCCTGGCCCAGGAACTGCTGCGCGAGGCCAATACGCTGTGCTCGAAATCGTCCGAGCAGGAACTCACCAGTGTCGGTCTCGACCTCAAGGTCGCCATCGACCGCCTGCGCGAGCAGGCCCTGAACCTGGAGTAGGTCCATGGCCGATGTGCGCCGCCGCGGTCTCCTGCTGGTGCTCTCCTCGCCCTCGGGCGCGGGCAAGACCTCGATCTCGCGACGCCTGCTGGCCGAGGAGACGAACCTCACCATGTCGGTTTCCGTGACGACCCGATCAATGCGTCCAGGCGAGGTTGACGGCACGGACTATCACTTCATCGATGGTGCGCGCTTTGCCGCCATGGTCGAGGGCCGCGAGCTGCTCGAGCACGCCACCGTCTTCGACAACAGCTACGGCACGCCCCGTGCCCCGGTCGAACAGGCGCTGGCAAGCGGTGCCGACATCCTTTTCGACATCGACTGGCAGGGCGCGCGCCAGTTGCGCGATTCGCCGCTGCAGAACGATGTCGTCTCGGTCTTCATCCTGCCGCCTTCGGCCGACGAACTGCACCGCCGCCTGGTCAACCGTGCCTCCGATTCCGAGGAAGTCGTGCGTAACCGCATGGCCAAGGCCAGCGGCGAGATGGAGCACTGGGACGCCTACGACTACGTTCTTGTGAACCGTGATCTCGACGAAAGCGTCGCCGCGGTCCGCGCCGTGCTCACCGCCGAGCGCCTGCGCAAGGATCGCCAGATCGGCATGGGCGGTTTCGTCGACGCCATCCGCGCCCAGCTCGACAAGGGCTGAACGCCCGCCGCGCGGCGCCTCAGGCGATCAGGCGCTTGTTGCTGCTCGCCACCGTATCGGGCAGGCACACGCCATGCAGGCCGTCGAGCGCGCCGGGCGCCAGGGCCAGCACCTGCAGGCGGTTGCGGTCTTCCTCGCCCGGCAGGGTGATGCCGTGGGGCAGGGCGGCCTGGAAGCCGTAGCGGCTGTAGATCGCGGCATCGCCGATCAGCACGACAATGCGGTGGCCAAGGGCCTGTGCGCGATCCAGTCCCTGGCGCATCAGCAGCCGGCTGAAGCCGCGGCCCCGATGGTCGGGATGGATCGCAAGGGGGCCGAGTTGCAGCGCCTTGACGGTGTGGCCGATGGTGATCGGCCAGAAGCGCAGGGTGCCGACAAGTTGCTCGTTCTCGATGGCGACCATGCAGATGCCGGGCACCGGCTGGGTGCCCTTGCGCATCCGCGCGGCCGGGGAATCGCCGACCCGGTTGCCAAGCGAGAGCCGCGCCAGAGTTTCGACGGCCTGCCGGTCGCTGGGCCGTTCTTCGATGATGGTGATCACGGGGTAACTCCGAAAGGGATGAGACGGTCGTTCGGATGATCCGCCCCGGTCCGGCGCAAGGCTGCGCTTCCCTATTCGCTCAAGGGTGCGCCTGCATGCCTTCGCGCGCGCCAAAGCGCCGCGACCGGGGTTCGGCTCGCGGGCAGCGTCGTCGTCACGGTGTGGGCATCAGGGCAAACATGATTTCTGCCGTCATCGTCTCGCACCAACTTCGGTGCGTTCGGCGATATAGATGAATGCAGAGGGCGAGGCCAGAAAAAAGCAAGGGCCGCAACCGTTTGGCGGCTGCGGCCCACGTCATGATCTTCCTCCTGGGCGGTCCTCAGTCGTTGCCGATCGACTGCAGGAACTGCTGCGCCAGACCCATGATGATGGTCTGGGCATCGCCCTGGCGATAGGAATTCTGGAGCTGGGCCAGCAGTTCCTCGTCGGCCTTGCCGTCGACCGGCACGCCGATCTTGCTCTGGAATTCGCGCGCCGCATTGCGCGACTTGCCGCCCCACTCACCATCGGGTGTGCCGACGTCCCAGCCCAGGCGCGTCAGTTCGTCCTCGATCTGCTGGATCAGTTCGGCATCGGCCATGGCCCCCGTGTTCTGATCGCCCGAGGCATTGTTGCGGCTGGTGTTGCGCAGATCGGCAAGAAGGTTCTCGCTCGCCTCGCCCGTGACCCGCATGTTCATGTCGGACTGGTAGGTCACGATCGCCCGGCGGGTCGAGGGCCCGAAGGCGCCATCGGCCGGCCCTGCGCTGTAACCCAGGCGGTTGAGCTCGGTCTGGATCTGGCTGATCAGCTCGGTCCGCTCCATCTGGTCCTGGGGGTCGGTACGCAGGCTGGCCAGCAGTTCGGCATCGACCTGGCCGTCGATCGCGACACCGGCATCCGACTGGTAGGTGCGCACTGCGGTGCGTGTCGTGCTGTCGACAACGCCGTCCACCGTGCCGGTGTTGTAGCCCCGGCGTGAGAGTTCTTCCTCCACGGCCAGGGCCATGTCGCGCTGCTCACGCTCCTTGTCGCTGACGCTGCCGTGGTCCTGCATGTGGATCAGCAGGCTCTGGCTCACCTCGCCGGCGACGGGCAGGTTGTTGTCGGCCTGGTAGGCCCGAACGGCGTTGCGGGTCGTCGGCCCGAAGACACCGTCCGTGGGGCCGCCGTTGTATCCCAGATCGTTGAGTTCGGCCTGCACCGTGCGCACCAGTTCCTGGCGCGACTGGGTATCGCTCGGGCCCTGCGAAGCTTGCAGGCGATCGAGCAGGGCCTGGCTGGCCCGGCCCGTGACCTGCATGCCGCTCTGTTCCTGATAGGCGCGGATCGCGGCCTGGGTCTTGGCGTCGAGCTGGCCACTGACCACCGGCACGTCATAACCGCGCTGGCGCAACTCCGACTGCGTATTGGCGATCACCGTGGACGAGACCTCGGCCTCCTCCTGCTGCTGGCCGCCGGAGAGATCCGTCTGCATGCGGTCGAACAGGTCCCGGGTGAGGTTGCCCGTGATCGAAAGCCCGCGGTCGGACTGATAGGTGCGGATGGCGCTACGCGTCGACGGGCCCATGATGCCGTCGGCAGGCCCTGCGTTGTAGCCAAGCTTGTTGAGCACGGTCTGGGCATTCTGGACGCTGAAGGCCAGGCCCGCCTGGTTGGTGGCGGCGTGGTCGGAGGCCCAGCGCGTCGCCATGGTGCGGGCGTCGGCGATCTGGCTGCTGGTCATGTAGCGCTCCAG
>CALGGB010000060.1 GCA_937880925.1 uncultured Rhodospirillaceae bacterium
CCCGTCGTCTATCAGTTCTTTCCCAACTCCGGCGTGCTCTCCTCCTCGATCTTCTTCTCGGCCTATACCATCGTGCCCGTGGGGCCCGAGCAGTGTTACCTGGAGCTGCGCACCTGGATGATGCCGCGCGAGAAGCAGGACCCGAGCAAGAAGCCGTCGAAGCCCTCGAGCACGTCGGGCCACGGCTACATCATGCCCGACGGCAAGCGCTACATCTCGATCGACACGCTCTCGTGCCACGCCATGGAATCGCTCGACTTCCAGATCGAGGACATGTGGGTCTGCGAGCAGCAGCAGAAGGCGCTGCATTCGCCGATGATGAAGGTCGGCCCGCTGGCCGATGTCGGCGAATCCTCGCTCACCTGGTTCCAGGCCAACATCCTGGACTATGTGCCGCTTGAGGGGCCGGGCATGAAGATGGCGGCGGAGTGAGCGGGGCGGGCGACCGCCTGACCGTCGCCCCGGAATCGCCCGACACGCCGGAGGCCCGTGCCCTACTGGCCTCTTCGGAAGAGGCGATGAACGCGCTCTACCCGGCCGAAGCGAACTTCATGCTGGATGTGGCGGGGCTGATGGTGCGCGAGGTCACCTTCCTCGTCGCCCGCCGTGACGGCGAGGCCGTGGGCTGTGGCGCGCTCGCCCGGCGCGGCGACTGGGCCGAGATCAAGCGCCTGTTCGTCGCCCCGGTCGCACGCGGCCTTGGCCTGTCGAAGCGGCTGATGGCCGCCCTGGAAGATGCCGCCGCCGCGCAGGGCATCGCGGTCATCCGCCTGGAAACCGGCGACCGCCAGCCCGAGGCGCTGGGCCTCTATCGCACCCTGGGCTACAGCGAATGCGGCGCCTTCGCCGACTATCCGCCGGGACCGCCCAGCCTCTTCTTCGAGAAACGGCTGCTATAGCGCCACCGCCAGCTTCCTTGCCTCGTAGAACGCCATGCTCGCGGTGCGCGCCGAGACGCTGTCGCCGATGGCGTGGACGTCGAAGGCTTCGGCCTTGAGTTCGGCGGTCAGCGCGTCCTGCGATGTGTTGGTGGTGGCCAGCACCAGGCTGTCGAAGTCGCGCTTCTCCTTGTCGCCGGTGTAGAGGTTCAGCAGTTCGGCGGTGTTGCCGCTCCAGGAGAGCAGCGCGGTGGCGAGCATCACCTCGACGCCGGTCTTCATGAAACGCTCGCGCATGGTCTCGCCGGTCTGGCTGAAATCGAGGGCGGCGCAGGCATGTTCGGCAGCCGTGACGACGGTGACCTCGTGGCGTTGCAAGGCGAGATGCTGGGCGGTGCCGCTGGCGGGCCACCAGCCGTTGATGTCGTCGAGCAGCAGGACGCGGCTGCCGGGCACGACCTTGCCTTCGAGCACATCGTGGACCGTGCAGACGTTGTCCTGATCGGCGCCGGGCAGACGATCGAGATGGGGCAGGATTCTCTGGAAACCGGTGCGGTTGGGGGCAGAGCCGGTCGCCAGGATCACGCTGTCGGGCTCCAGCCCGCGGATCGTCTCCGCAGTGGCGGTCGTGCGCAGCAAAACGCGAATCTGCAGCTTCTCGATCTGGCCCTGGAACCAGGTGAGGAACTGGCCGATCTCGCCGCGTTCGGGCTGGCCGGCGGCCAGCCTGAACTGTCCGCCCAGTTCCTCGCCCTGCTCGATCAGCGTCACGCGGTGGCCGCGTTCGGCGGCGACACGGGCGCTTTCCAGCCCCGCGGGGCCGCCGCCCACGACGACGACATGTCTGGGTTTGTCGGTCGCCGGCGGGCGGTCGCCGCCCCAGATCGTCTCGCGGCTGACCGATGGGTTGATCAGGCAACTGATGTGGTAGTCCTTCATGCGCCGGCCGATGCAGAGCTGGTTGCAGCTGATGCAGGGGCGGATGTCCTCGGGTCGGTTCTCGCGCGCCTTGTTGGCGAGATGGGGATCGGCGATCTGGCCGCGCACGATGGAGACCAGATCGGCCTTGCCGCCAGCGATGACGTCCTCGGCATTGGCCGGCGTCTTGACGCGCGCCTCGGCGGTGACGAGAGCATGCCTGGTCACCTCCTTGAACTTTGCGGCGTCCAGCGGGCCGAGCATCATGTCGAAATGGATGCCCGGCACGATCTTGTTGAACTGGTTGAGATAGCTGCCCGTGCCGCAGGAGAAGTAGTCGATGAGACCGCGCGCATCGAGCCAGGCGACGATCTCCTGCTTGTCCTCGATCGAAAGGCCGCCGGGATAGGGTTCGGCGCCCGAGATCGTCATGCCGACGATGAAGTCCTTGCCGCAGGCCTTGCGGATGCGTCCGGCGATCTCGGTGGTAAAGCGCAGCCGGTTCTCCAGGCTGCCGCCCCATTTGTCGCTGCGCCGGTTGGTGATCGGCGACCAGAACTGGTCGAGCAGGCAGTTGTAGCCGGCGAACAGGTCGATACCGTCGAAACCGCCCTTTTGAACGCGTATCGCCTGGTCGACGAAGGCGGCGATCAGCTCCTCGATCTCGCCCTCGCTCATGGCGTGGCTGCCCCAGGGGTCGTGCATGCTGGGCCTGCCCGAGGGCGACCAGTAGGGGCTCCAGGAGTTGTCCTGATCGCCGTGGCCGCCGACATGGTAGATCTGATGGCACATGACGGTGCCTTCGGCGTGGCACTCGTCGGTGATCCTGCGGAAATGCGGAATGACGCTGTCGTCGTGGCGGAAGTTGCCGCGCGTCAGGATGGCGGTGTCGTGGGGCGGCGTCGGCTCGACCACGATCATCGCGGCGCCGCCCCGGGCGCGCTCGCGGTAGTAGCCGAAATGCATGTCCGTCGGCAGGCCGTTCTCGGACATGTTGGCGGTGTGGGCGCCAAAGACGATGCGGCACTTCAGTTCGTGCCCGTTCAGCTTCACCGGACTGAAGAGATGCGGAAACTGCGGATGCTCGGCCATGAACGCCCTCCCCTGGGGCTGAGTGCAGAGAATCTTAGGCTTGCCGACAGCCGCGGCAAAGAGCTTCAGCCGTCGCCGGGTGGCGGGGCGCTGGCGGCGTCGGGCCGCACCATTTTCTCGCGTTCGCGGATCTGGTGCATGAAGGCACCGGCGATGATGCCGCTGGGCAGGGCGACCGTGCCCACGCCCAGCACGGCGACCAGACCGGCGATGATGCGTCCGGCGATCGTGACCGGATAGACATCGCCGTAACCTACCGAGGTCAGCGTCATGATCGAGAGCCACATGGCATCGCCCACGCTGGCGATCTTTTCGGGCTGGGCGCCGTGTTCGGCGAGATAGAGGAAGACGCCCGCCAGGTACCACAGCAGAGCTGCCGCGAAGATCGCCGCCATCAGAGGCTGGATTGAATCGCGCACGGTGTTGACGATCAGCGAGAATGCCTGGAAGTAGCGCGCTAGCTTGAACAGGCGGATCAGGCGCAACACCCGCAGCCAGGACGGCGCGGGCAGACCCAGCACGACGTAGATCAGCTCGGGCATGAAGGCGAGCAGATCGATTGTCACCATGAACCAGTTGGCGCGCAGATAGGCCAGGCGCCCGCCCAGGTGCTGGTAGCGGCTGTCGGTGCCGGCGACCCAGAGGCGCGCGACGAACTCCACCGCAAAGGCGACGACGATGATGCGGTTGATCCACCAGAAGACCAGCGCGTCGTGCGGCTCGACTTCGTTTTCGGGATCCATGGTGTAGAGCGCGATCGACAGCAGGATCAGACCGACCAGAATCCAGTTGACCGGGGTCAGGCCGGTACGGCCATGGGCCTTGCTCTCGAGCTGGCGGTCGAGGGCGCGCTGAAGGCGTGCGAGGGGTCTCATGCCGAGGGTTCCTGTGGCGGACTCATCCCAGGCGCTTGAAATCCTCCATTGCAGCGACCAGCGCAAGGCGGATGTTGCGGTCGAAACAGGAATGCCCGGCATCGGGGATCGGTTGGTAATCGGCCTGTGGCCAGGCCTTGTGCAAGTCCCAGGCATTGGAGAGCGGGCAGTTGAAGTCGTCCTCGCCGTGCACGATGACCCCCGGAATGGTGTGCAACCGGTGGGCGTTGGCGAGCAGGCTGCCGGGCGGCAGGAAGATGTGGTTGCGGAAATAGACGATGGAAAGGCGCGCGCCGACGACGTCCATCTCCGGGCTGTCCATGCCTTCCTCGGCGATGTCGATGTCGAGGTTGCGGCTTTTGCCCAGGATGTCGGCCTGGTTCATCCAGCCCTTGATCACCGGCCAGTGGACCGCGGGGTCCGGGTCCAGCATGCGCCGCTCCAGCGCGGCGTCGAGATCGCCGCGCTCGTCCTGCGGCACGGAGGCGACCAGCATCTCCCAGGCCTCCGGGCGGACATGGCGGGAATCGTGGAAGCCCCAGCGGTTCTCGATCGTCCGGCCCAGCGAAATACCGCGCACCACCAGGCCCAGGCAGCGCTCCGGGTGGGCCTCGCCATAGGCCAGCGCCAGTGCGCTGCCCCAGGAGCCGCCGAAGACGATCCAGCGTTCGATGCCGAACAGTTCGCGCAACTGCTCGATGTCGCCGATCAGGTGCGGTGTGGTGTTGTCCTTCAGTTCGCCCAGCGGCGTCGAGCGCCAGGTGCCGCGCTGGTCGAAGGCGATGACCCGGTAGTGCGCGGGATCGAAGAAACGCCGGATGTGGCTCGACCAGGGCGAACCCGGCCCGCCGTGCAGGAAGACCACGGGCACGCCATGGGGATTGCCGCTCTGCTCGACATGCAGCGTGTGCAGGGCATCGACCGCTACCTTGCGCACGTCGAAGGGTTCGATGGGGGGATAGAGATCGTGCTGCATGGCAATTCCGCGTCGAATAGAAGAGGCCGGTGACCATCCTTCCTGGCGCCGGCCTTGGCAAGGCTGCGCGGACCAAGCCATCATGGCGCAGCAGCAGGAGCAGTCATGCCGGTTTATGTCGTCGAGAGCGCCGACGAGCGCGTCTTTACCATCGATGCCGACACGCCCGAGGACGCCGTGGCGGAGCTTGCGCGCAGCCGGCGCCTGGCCCCGTCGTCGCTGCGCGTGGTGCCGACACCGCGTGAGGAAAGGGAGTGGGGGCGGCCCATCCTCTACGCTTCTCTGTTGCTTCTGGGGGCCTTCGTTCTGGTGCTCGCCCTGTAAGCAATACGCGCTGTGGTTGACGGATGGAGCTGCCGCGGGCGACCCTATGGGGGCCTGCCGCATAACCACCTGGAGAGTAAGTCCTTGGAATTACAGAGATTTAGCAAGAACGCCGCAGTTGACGACATCGTCAATGCGTTGCGGCGGGACGGCGCTGCCGTCATCGAGAACCTCGTGGGGGAGGCCATCGTCGACGATCTGAAGAGCGACCTGCGCGAGCCCTTCGATACCCTGGGACGGGAAACCGAGAACGATTTCAACGGCTACAGGACCCTGCGCATCAACAGCGTCCTGGAGCTTTCGCGGACCTCCGCGGAACTGATCGGCCATGCCAAGGCAAAGGCCGTGATGGACGAGATTCTTCTGGAATACTGCAAGTCCTATCGCATCGGTTCCTGCACCGCGATCGAGATTCATCCGGGCGAAAAGGACCAGGTCCTGCACCGCGACGACAGCATCTATCCCGTGCGCATGCCGGGCCTGGAGATGCAGATGAGCGTGATGTGGGCGCTCGACGACTTCACCATCGAGAATGGCGCCACCCGAGTGGTGCCCGGCAGCCATCGCTGGATCGAGCCGCGCGATGTGCGCGAGGGTGACGAGATCGTCCAGGCGCCAATGTCCAAGGGGTCAGCCCTGTTCTACCTGGGCTCGACCCAGCACGGCGGCGGCGGCAACAACTCCGACGAGACGCGCGCGGGGCTGGTCAACACCTATGCCTTGGGCTGGCTGCGCCAGGAAGTGAACCAGTATCTCTCAATTCCCCAGGAGGTGGTGCTGAGTTATCCGCGTCACATCCAGGAACTGATCGGTTATGCCGGCCACGGCGATGACCTGGGCTGGTATCCCAATCCCGAAGGCGAAGGCTGGCTGCCCGGTTACACCGAGAGCTGATCCGACATGCTTCAGCGCACCACGGTGCGCTGCGCTGTGATCGGCCATGACGGTGCGCGCCCCCCCAGGACGCGCTACCGTCATGGCCGATGGCTTTTGAGGGAGAGAAAGGCATGAGCGAATTCGTGATCGCGGGCGCGCGGCCCTGGGGCGGAGAGCCCTGCGACGTCCTGGTGCGCGACGGCCGTATCGCCGCGCGCGGCAAGACCGTGGACGCCGCGCCCCAAGCGCGGCGGATCGACGGGGCCGGCTGCATGCTGCTGCCTGGACTCATCGATGCCCACACCCATCTCGACAAGACACTGATCGGCCTGCCCTGGCACGCCCATCGTGCCGGACCGAACCTGATCGACAAGATCACCAACGAACGCGCCGTGATGGCCGAACTGGGCCTCGATCCCGCGCTGCAGTCGGCACGCATGGTGCGCCACATGCTCAGCCGCGGCACCACGGCGATCCGCAGCCACGTCGACATCGGCCTCGACAACAAGCTTTCCCACTTCCACGGCGTCGCCAGGACACGCGATGCCGACGCGGCGCTCTCGACCATCCAGATCGTCGCCTTTCCGCAGACCGGGATGCTGACCCAGCCGGGTGTCACCGAACTGATGGAGGAGGCGGTGAAGGAGGGTGCCAACGCCGTCGGCGGCCTCGATCCCATCGGCATCGACCGCGATCCCAAGGGGCAGCTCGACGCCATCTTCGCCATCGCTGGCCGCCACGGCTGCGAGATCGACATCCACCTTCACGATATGGGGGAGATCGGCGCCATCACCGTGGAGATGATGGCCGAACGCACGCTCGCCCTGGGCCTGCAGGGCAAGGTGACGGTGAGCCACGGCTACTTCCTGGGCGACATGGGCCATGGACGGCTGAAGGGTATCGTCGAGAAGCTGGTCGAAGCCGACATCGCGGTGATGACCGCGGGCTGCCCGGGCCGCTGGCCGATCCCGCCGATCTCGAAACTGGTGGATGCCGGCGTGCGCATGTTCTCGGGGTCCGACGGCGTGCGCGATTCCTGGGGGCCGCTCAACAACGGCGACATGCTGGAGCGCGCCTACCAGCTTGCCTGGCAGAGCGACTACGACCGCGATCCCGACATCGAAACCTGCCTGAAGCTCGCCACCTTCGGCGGCGCCCGGGCCATGGGCCTGAAGGACTACGGCCTCGATGTCGGTTGCCGCGCCGATCTGGTGCTGGTCGCCGCCGAGACCGCCGCCGAGGCCGTCTGCTACCACCCGCCGCGCCGCCTGGTGATGACCGGCGGCCGCATCGTCGTCGAGGACGGCAGGCTGCTGCTCGACATGCCGTGAGCACGATGCCGGCCGGGACGTCACCGCCCCGGCCGGTTTGCACTCAGGCCGCCAGGGCGGCCTTGCCCTGCGTCGCGCGGGCGAGGAAGCCCAGGGCCAGCGGGCTCTGCGGCTTGCGCGCCAGGCGCTCGTTGGCGAAGGCCCGGGCCCAGCCGTTCTGGCCGCTGCGCAGGGCGGCCTCGATCAGCGTCCAGTCCAGGATGTCGCGCTGGGCGTGGCTGCCGCCGAACTGGTGGGCCGAGAGGCGCACCGGCTCCAGCAGTTCCACCGTGCGGGCAAAGTCGCCCCGGCCGAAGGCGGCCATCGCGCGGCAGATCGGCAGGCCGACCCGGCGGGTGATGACGGCGTTGGCATCGTCGTCCAGCGCGCGCCGCTCCATGGTGGCCAGCACCCTGCGCATGGAAACCTCGCGGCCCGTGGCGGCAAAGGCCATCACCGCGTGCATGTCGTTGAAGGCGTAGTAGCCGTCCTCGACCATGGGCTCGTAGGCATCGGCGACCGCCTGCCAGCGGTTGCCCACGTCGTGGCCGGCAAGGTGCAGACGCCAGAGCAGGGCCGCGGCATCGACAAGCGCCATGGCAACCTCCGTGGGTTCGGGATGCACGGCGGTATCGTAGAGCTCCAGCACGCGGGCGATGTCGCCGCGCTCGAAGTGGTAGAGCGCCAGGTGCCACCAGTTGTGGAAGGCAAAGCCGTTGCCCGGCGCCCAATCGTCGCTGCGGCTCTCGAGGAAGGCAATGCCCTGATCGGTACGTCCGGTCATCTCGCAGACATGGGCGCATGCATGCACGGCCCAGGCGTCGCGCGGGTTGATGGCGAGCGCCTCGCTGCCGGCGTCCCAGGCCTCGTCGTAGTGGCCCATCTCCTCCAGGCCGAAGGCGTGCATGCCCTTGAGGTAGCCCCAGGTCGGCTCGTCCCGGGTCCAGTGCGGCAGGATCTGGGCGATGCGGTCGCGCAGCATGCGCGACTGGCCGAGCAGGAAATCGACCTGATGGGCAAACTGCAGGGCAATGGCGTCGCGCGGGCAGTTGGCGATCGTCTCGCCGTAGTGGCGGATGGCGCCGTGGAAGTCGCCGTCGAGCCAGGATCGCGCGGCGGCAAGATGTCCGCGCTCGCGTTCGTTGGCGCGGGGCGCCAGGCGCTCCATCTGGGCGACGCTTGCCGCCAGCTCGGGCACGGCGGCCTTCTCGCTGGAGATCAGGAACAGGCCGGCCCGAAAGGCATGGCCCATGAAGAAGCCGGGATCGGCGGCAAGGGCCGTGTCGATCTCGGCAAGCGGATCGTTGAAATAGCCCTGGAACAGGGCGAAGGCCTTCTCCAGGCCTTCGGTGGCGGCGGCGTTGCCGTTCGACATCGGTGCGCCGCGCTGATCGTGAATGGACATCGGTAACCCCTCAGGTTTTGGCTGCGTGGTGATCGGCTGCATGAGCCGGCGCCGCGTGGCCCCCCGAGGGCGGCATCTCCATCGGCGCGGGGCGGAACTTGGCGCGCTCGCGTTTCGGTTGCGTTGTTCTAACGGCGGTGTTTCGTTTCCATCGTGTTTCAGCAGCGCTCTGGCGCGCCTTCGTCCGGGCGTTAAGCTGCGTTCCGTTGAGCAAGGCGGGCGGACGGCATGAGCGCCACGGCGGAAAGCGAAGCGGCGGCAGCGCCGGTCGAGGACGACCGGCTGACGATGCGCGCCATCCTCACCGTGCTCTGCGCCACGGTCAGCACCGGCGCTTATGCCTTCACCTGGAATTCGGTGGCCGTCGCCCTGCCCCACATGCAGGGCAGCTTTTCGGCCACCACCGACCAGATGGCCTGGGTAATGATCGCCTTCGTCCTGGGCTCCTCCATGGTGACGGCCTGCATCGGCTGGCTCTCGGCGCGCATCGGGCGCAAGCAGCTCTTCCTGCTTTCGGTCGCGGGTTACACCATTTCGCTGGTGGGCTGCGGCATGGCCGGATCGCTCTGGGGGGAGGTCATCTGGCGCTTCCTGCAGGGCGTCATGGGCGCGCCGCTGGTGCCGCTGGGCCAGGCGATCGCGGTCAGCGCCTTCCCCAAGTCACGCCACGGCCAGGCGACCAGCCTTTGGGCCCTGGGTTTCGTCAGCGCCAATGTCATCTCGCCGGTCGTGGGCGGCGCGCTGATCGAGAATCTGGGCTGGCAGTGGGTTTACTTCGCGACCATCCCCGTCGGTATCGCCGTCATCGTCGCGGGCTGGTTCCTGGTGCCCAACACGGAACGCTTTCCTCGTCGCATGGACTGGATCGGCTTCCTCAGCCTGATCGTCGGCGTCGGCGTGCTGCAACTGATGCTGGCGCGCGGCGAACGGCTGGACTGGTTCGCCTCGGGTGAAATCATCATCGAGGCGACGGTGGCCGCGGTCTGCCTCTATGTCTTCATTGCCCACACCATTACCGGCAAGGACACCTTCATCGACGGGCGTCTCTTCCGCGACCGCAACTTCGCGCTGGGCCAGGTGATGATCTTCCTGATCGGCTCGGTGCTGTTCCTGCCGCTGCTTCTGCTGCCGCTGCTGCTGCAGCAGATCGGCGGCTATCCGGCGCTGGAAACGGGCATGCTGATGCTGCCGCGCGGCATCGGCTCGATCCTGGGTCTGACGCTGATGACCCAGATCCGCGACCGTATCGATCCGCGCCCGCTGGTTCTGATCGGCATTCTGGGCATGGCCATTCCCGCCTGGGAGATGAGCGGCTGGACGACAGAGGTGCAGCCCTGGGATGTCGCCACCACGACCTTCATCCAGGGCGTGTCGACCAGCTTCATCTGGGCGCCGCTCAACACCCTGGTGCTCTCACGCCTCGACCCGCGCGTCCAGGACCAGGGCTTTGCCCTCTACTACCTCAACTTCGATCTGGGCAGTTCGATCGGCACCGCGGCGGTGATCGGCCTCCATGCCCGCATGGCCCAGGTCAACCATGCGGTGATTTCCGAAAGCGTCAATCCGTTCAACGAACTCTTCCGTTACCGCGACATCGCCGCTGCCTGGGATCTGGGAAGCGTCGGCTCGCTCGCCTCGCTCCAGGTCGAGATCGGCAGGCAGGCAACGATGATCGCCTACAACAACAGTTTCATGGTCGTGGCTGCCGTGATGGTCGCGATGATCCCCTTCATCGCGCTCTTCCGCCACAAGCGGCCGGGCGCCGTCTAGGGGGCGGTTCGGCTTCAGAGCGCACCGTAGAGCGCGTCGATCAGGCGAGCGCGGCGGGGATCGATGCCGTCGTCGAAGCCCAGCATGCGTTGGGTGACAAAGGCAAAGCCGATGCCGGCATCGGGATCGGCAAAGGCCTGGGTGCCCCCCCATCCGCTGTGGCCGAAGGCCGCCGCTGACGGACCCATCTCGCCGCCCTCACCGGCCAGGCGGAAGCCGGCGCCAAAGGCGGTGTCGCTGCCGAAGCTGGCATCGGGGCCGCGGTAGCGCTCGGCGGTCGCTGCGGCGACGCCATCTGCGCTGAGCAGGCACGCGCTGCCCAGCGCGCCGCCTTTGGCGAGCGCGCCGTAGAGTGTTGCCAGTGCGCGGGCATCGCCCATGCCGTTGCCGCCGGGAATCTCGGCGGCCCGCCAGGCGCGACGGTTGGGATGGCCGGCGCGGATGTCGGGATTGTGCATCGCCTGGCCCCAGCCGCTGTCATCGATCAGTTCGAGCCAGTCGGAGGCCTTTGGCCCCTCCACCATCTCGGCGGCACGGTGGTCGTGCTCCTGGGGCAGGCCGACGAAGAAGTCCATGCCCAGCGGCCCGGCGATCTCCTCGGCGATGAACTGACCGGGGAAGCGGCCGTCGGCGCGGCGCAGGGTTTCGCCGGCAAGATGGCCGTAGGACAGCGCGTGATAGACGCACAGGCTGCCTGGCTCATAGAGCGGCGCCTGGGCGGCCAGGGCCCCGACATAGGGAAACCAGTCGTAGAGCCCCTGCTCGTCCATGGGCGTGGTCAGGCCCTGCAGTCCGGCGCGGTGCGACATGGCGATGTCCAGGGTGACCGCCTCCTTGCCGCCCGCCGCAAATTCCGGCCAGACCTTTGCCATCGGTGCGTCATAGCTTAGCTGGCCGCGTTCGACCGCCATGGCGATGGCGGTGGCCATGACACCCTTGGTCGCCGACCAGACGTTGACCAGGGTGTCGCGCTGCCAGGGCCTTGTGCCGGCGGCATCGCTGTGGCCGCCCCAGAGGTCGGCCACCAGCTTGCCGTCGGCCATCACGGCCACGGCAGCACCCGTCTCCAGGCCGTCGGCAAAGCAGCTTTCGAAGGCCTCGCGCACGGCGGCAAAGCGGGGGTCGTTGGTTCCTTCAACGGACATGGCGGGACTCCGGCAGGCATGGCTGATGCGTCATCAGGGCATGGCTGCTCCGTGATGGCAACGCCGCGGGCGCACCCCATATGTGTTGTCCAGTGACAGCCAATCCCGTGAGCAGCCTCATGTCAGAGACCAGCCGTGCCATCGTGAAGACCGTCGCCGGCCAGCCGACCAGCGACGGCGCGGGCGTGAAGCTCAACCGCGTCATCGGTACCCAAGCCCTGCCCGATCTCGACCCCTTCCTGATGCTCGACGAGTTCCGTTCCAACAACGCCGGCGACTACATCGCGGGTTTCCCCGATCATCCCCATCGCGGTTTCGAGACGGTGACCTACATGCTCGCCGGGCGCATGCGGCATGGCGACAACCAGGGCAACACCGGTCTGTTGCGGCCGGGCAGCGTGCAATGGATGACCGCCGGCCGCGGCATCGTCCATTCCGAGATGCCAGAGCAGGAGGATGGTCTGATGTGGGGCTTCCAGCTCTGGGTCAATCTGCCTGCGCGCGACAAGATGACCGCGCCGGCCTACCAGGACATCGACCCCGAACGCATCCCGCAGGTCCGACCCGCCGAAGGGGTGACGATCCGTGTTCTGGCGGGCGATGCCGGCGGCGCCACCGGGCCGGTCGCGGCCCCTGCGACGCAGCCGCTCTATCTCGACATCGCGCTTGCCGATGGCGCCCGCCACGAACAGGCGGTGCCGCCAGGGCATAACGGCTTCGTTTATGTCTTCGAGGGCAAGGCGCGCATCGGCGAGACGGTGCTGCCGCGTGGCAGCCTTGGTGTGCTGGGTCCCGGCGAGAGCGTGACGGCAGCCGCGCAGGGCGGCGACACGCGCCTTATCCTGGTCGCGGGCCATCCGCTGGGCGAGCCGGTGGTGAAATACGGACCGTTTGTGATGAACAGCGAGCAGGAAATCCACCAGGCCATTGCCGACTTCCAGGCCGGGCGGTTCTAGCAGGCCCGGCCGGGCGCGCGGATCAGGCGGCGTAGTCGGGTTCGTCGCGGTCGAGCAGGCGCTTGAGCGCCTCGAAGTGCTCGATCTTGTAGCGGTTGCCCCAGCGGGCATGGACGGCCTTCTGGCGTTCCAGCGCGTCCTGCGGGATCAGCGCGTCGGCGCCGCCGTAGGCCGCCGCCAGCCACTGCATGCGGCAGGCGCGCTCCAGGTAGTAGAGGTCGTGCACGGCGGCTGCGACCGTAGCGCCGCAGACCAGGATGCCGTGGCTTCGCATGAACAGGACGTCACGCTCGGCCAGCGCGTCGGCCAGCCGTTCGCCCTCGTTCGCGCCGGCGGCTGCGACCGAGGCGGGATAACTGTCGTCGTAGGCGATGCGGTCGTGAAACAGCGTGGCGGTCTGCAGCGCCATGGCAAGCCGGCCGCCATCCTTCATGCACAGCGCCGTGGCATAGGGCATGTGCGTGTGGAGAACGCATCCGATCTCCGGTCGGCGGCGATAGACCGGCGCGTGGATGTGATAGGCGACCTTGTCGTCGTCGTCCTGCAGGGCGAGTTCGTTGGAACCCGGCACGATCCGCACCAGGTTGGATGCGCTGACCTCGCGCCAGTGCAGGCCGTGACGGTTCAGCAGGAAGCCGGCATTCCCCGGCAGGCGCGCCGTGAAATGGTTGCAGATACCCTCGGCCATGTCCCACTGCACCGCCAGGCGAAAGGCGGCAGCCAGGTCGCGGCGCAGGCGCTCTTCGGAATCGGCGGCGTTGTCGGTCACGGTATCCTCCCCGGGCAGGCTCGCCAGCAGGCACCCCGGAAGTCAAGCGCACGCTGTTGCGGTGGATCAAGGAATCCTTAGCAAACGGCAGTTACAACACTGGGCGAAGAGGTTGTAAGGCCTTTCCGCTGAACATCCGTCGTACCGTTCAGGCTGCAGCCTGAAGATGGTGAGGCCCCCCAGGCTGATCGATCTGAGGCTGTGCCCGGAGGAGGGCCCGCGGTTTCGCACCGCGGGCCCTTTGCGGTTTGGGCGCCCGGCACATCGCCGTGGCGCGACCGTCACCCGCCGCCCATGTATTGGGTTCTTTACACGCTCCGTGTGATCAGGATCACAATTTTACAACCGGAGGGCACCCCATCGCCCGCGGGGCGTTGATCCCCTGCAAGCCGCAATCACACGGCTCCCCCGGTGTGCGCCAGCCCGGGGAAGGAACCGCACAGGATCGGTTTTCTCGTCAGGGCGTCGGGAGCCGTCGATGACAAGTCACGCAAGCAGCCTCGTTCTCGCCGACGTCGCGGGCCCTTCGCGCACCGCCGTGGCGCACGCTGCCGGCGAGGCCGGCTTCACCGTGGCGACGGCCGACAATGCCGCCATGGCGCTGGCTCTCCTCGACAGGAATGTGGTCGATCTTCTTGTCGTCGACGTGGCACATACCGCCTTCGACGGCATCACCCTGCTGGGCGAGGTCGCGCGCCGGCGCGATCGTGTGCGTGTTGTCATCACCGGCCAGGCCGAAGGCCGTCTGCTCGATGCGGCCGAACGCTTCGCGCGTCGCAGCGGCATCGATGTCGTGGGCGTGCTGCGCAAGCCGGTCGCCGCCCAGGACCTTGCCGCCCTGCTTGGCCTGGTCGGGCCGTCGACCCGCAACGTGCGTTATGCCGATCTGGAACGCGCCATCCGGCAGGGCGAGATCGAGGCACATTTCCAGCCCAAGTTCCTGCATACCCCGGGCGGCCTGCGCCTGATGGGTGCGGAGGCCCTGGCGCGCTGGCGCCATCCCCGCCTGGGTCTGCTCGCCCCGGCAATGTTCTTCGACGACCTGGAGGCGGGCGGCCTGGAAAGCGCACTGACCGAGCGGATGCTGGAGGATGTCGCGACCCATGCCGCGCGCTGGCGCGATCGCGGCCATGCCCTGCAGTTCGCCGTCAACTTCACGCCCGATGTGGTCGGCGACCCCTCCTGGCCCGAACGCATCGACCGCTGCCTGGAGGCGCATAATCTACCCAGCAGCGCCCTGGCGCTGGAAATCACCGAGGGCGGCATGATGCATCATGCGCTGCGCTCCATCGAAGTGCTGACCCGGCTGCGCGTGCGCGGCATCGACCTGATGCTGGACGACTTCGGTACCGGCTATTCCTCGCTCATGCGCCTGCATGTGCTGCCTTTCAACGAGGTCAAGATCGACCGCGCCTTCATCGCCGAGATGCTGGAACGGGATTCGGCGCGCACCATCGTGGCGGCCACCATCGACCTGGCCCACAAGCTGGGGCTCACCGCTTGCGCCGAAGGCGTGGAATCGCAGGAGGCGGTCGAAACACTCTGCGCCATGGGCTGCGACTACCTGCAGGGCTATCACCTCGGTCCACCGGTCGATGCCCGTACCTTCGACGCAATCCTGGAGTGCCAGGAGCCGCCTTGCCGCGCCGCGACCGTCTCCTGAAACCTTCCGCGGCTTTCCGGTTCCTGTCCCGCAGCAGGATTGTGCCAAAGCCTGCCCCGGCCGATGATGCCGCAGCTTGTCGCACGGGGAGGATGCCATGGCACGACAGGATTTCCGCGAACGGTTGGCTGCGGGCCGCCCGCTGGTGATGGACGGAGCCATGGGCTCCGAGCTGCAGCGCCGTGGTGTCTGGGTCAGCCATGGCGCGACCGATGCGGCGCTGGGCGCCTGGTCGGCCACGGCCATGCGTGATGCGCCAGAGACCGTGCGCGCTGTCCATGACGACTACTTCCGGGCCGGCGCCGATATCGCCATCACCAACAGCTTCTGGACCAATTCGGTGAAGCTGGGGCTGGCGGGTCTTGCCGACAAGGCGGAGGCCTACAGCCGCATGGCCGCGGAAATCGCCGTCGAATCACGCGACCGCCTGCGTCCGGATGCCTATGTCGCCGGCGGCATGGCGCCGCCGCTTGGCGGACGAGAGGAGATCGGCGTCGACCGCCAGCACCTGCCGCGCGAGTTCGCCATGCAGGCCCGCGCCCTGAAGGAAGGCGGCGCCGATGTCATCCTGGTCGAGTACATGGGCCATGTGGCCGATGTCGTGGCCGCCGTCGATGCGGTCAGCCCCACCGGCCTGCCGGTGCTGGTCGGGCTGCGCCATATCCGCGACGATGGCGCCATGCAGCACGGCGAAAGCTATGGCCAGCTTGTCGATGCCCTGGGCGAGCGCCAGGTCGATGCCATCCTGCTGATGTGCTCGGCGCCCCAGGCCATCAGTGCCGGCCTGCCGCTGCTGCGTCGGGCCTATGACGGCGCCATTGGCGCCTATCCCAACCACGGCTACGGCAAGCAGGCGCACAAGCTGGACGATGAGCACCAGTGGCACAGCCTGGATACCGAAAGTTATGGACCGGCGCATCTGGCGGCGGACGCGCAGGCATGGATCGCCATGGGCGCACAGATCGTGGGCGGCTGCTGCTCCACGACGCCCGAACACATCGTCGCGGTGCGCCGCGTGGTGCCGGAGGCCTGAAGAAGGCGCAACGGGGGGCGTCTGAGCGCGTTTTCATGAGTCCTGCATGCCTTGTGGAGGACGAGCACCATGAAGACGCTTCTACCGTTTGCCGGCGCGCTCGCCGCCGCGATCACCCTGTCGGTTGCGGTCCTTGCCCAGGAAGCCGGCGTTCCCACCCCGGGCTTTGCCGAACTTGACCGCAACGGCGACGGCTTCCTCGACCAGAGCGAGCTTGGGGCGAGCGGAGTTTTCGAAGCCGGTACGCTCGCCACCTACGACAGCAACGCTGACGCCATGCTGGACCCGGCGGAATACGAGGTGCTCGACCGCAATGTCAGCGGCGCGGGCGCCATCATCGACACCGAGGGCGTGCTCGACGGCGCCGACACGGTCCAGTAGGCCGCAGGCTATCAGCCCGCAATGGCGATCAGTTCCGGGCTGTCGGCTCCCACGGGCGAACCGTCCCAGTCGCCGAGCAGGGTGATGTCGGCAAAGCCCGCTGCGGTGAGGAAACCCCGGAACTCGTCCTCCTCCATGAAGCGCAGGATGTCGGTGGCGACCGTCCTGTCGCCGCCGCCGAAATCGAAGCGGATTTCATAGGTGACCAGAGGCCCGCCGACGGCCACGGTCTGATAGCCGACCCGGACTTTGCCGTGGCCGGGCAGTTCGACGATATCGATATCCTCGGCAACCCAGCCTTCGTACGCGCGCACGGCGCCGTTGCGGGTTTCGAGGGCAAGCCGCCCGCCAGGCGCCAGATGGCGCCGCATGGTGGCAAGCGCCGCCGTGATTTCCGCATCGCTGCGCAGCACCTGGAAGGCATGGCCGGTCATCACGATCATGTCGAAGCGCGCGGCAAGGTCGAGCTCGCCTGCCCCGGAGAGATACCAGTCCACGCCATCGCCACCGGGGCGTTGCCGCGCGATCTCCAGCATGGCCTCGGCGGGATCGGCGCCGCTGGCGTGATGACCGCGCATGGCGAATTCCACCGCCAGTGCCCCCGTGCCGCAGCCGACATCAAGCACGCGCAGCGGCGCATCCTGGGCAAGGTCGAGGTAGAAGTCCCAGTCCTGCCGGCTGGTGTTCAGCGCATCGTAGAGTGCGGCAAGGCGCGGGTCGGTGTAGCTCGCGCTGTTCGCGCTCATCGGAAGGCCGGTTCGTCGAAGCTGCGCAGTTTGCGCGAATGCAGTGCCGCCGCGCCGCCCTCGTTGAGCAGGTCGATGGCGGTCAGCGCGATGGAAAGGTGCTGGCTGATGCGCTCGCGGTAGAACGCGTTGGCCATGCCGCGCAGCTTGATCTCGCCGTGCAGGGGCTTGTCGGAGACACAGAGCAGGGTGCCGTAGGGCACCCGGAAGCGATAGCCGTTGGCCGCCACGGTCGCCGATTCCATGTCGATGGCGATGGCGCGGGACTGGTTGAAGGCTGCGGCCAGGTCGGCAAGGCGCAGCTCCCAGTCGCGGTCGTCGGTGGTGAAGACCGTGCCGGTGCGGAAGCGGGCCTTGAGCTCCTGGCCCTTCAGGCCGGTGACATGGGCGACCGCGCCGTGCAGGGCCTGCTGTACCTCCGCGATAGGCGGCACCGGCACCCAGGCCGGCAGGTCGGCCTCCAGCACCTGATCGGCGCGCACATAGGCGTGCGCCAAGACATAGTCGCCCAGGATCTGGGTGCCGCGCAGGCCGCCGCAATGGCCGATCATCAGCCAGCAATGGGGACGCAGGACGGCGATGTGGTCGGTGATCGTCTTGGCGTTGCTGGGACCGACGCCGATGTTGACCAGGGTCACGCCGTGGCCGTCCTCACGCTTCAGGTGATAGGCCGGCATCTGGGGCAGATGAACCGGGGCACTGCCGGTGGTCTGCCCGTCTGTTGTGGTCACCACGTTGCCCGGTTCGACAAAGGCGCTGTAGCCGAGGTCCCCGGCAACGGCAGCCCGGCCGTGGGCGACAAACTCGTCGACATAACGCTGGTAGTTCGTGAACAGCACGAAGTGCTGGAAGTGCTCGGGCGCGGTGGCGGTGTAGTGGTGCAGGCGCACCAGGGAATAGTCGACCCGCTCGGCGGTGAACAGCGCCAGGGGGCGGTCCGCGCCCATGGGCGGCACATGGCGGCCGTTGGCGATGGCGTCGTCGATGCGGCCCAGATCGGGCAGCGGAAAAACGCGGCGCAGGTCACCGGCATGGGCATCGGTGATGTCGGAGGTCGCCTCGTCCACGGCGAAGGGCAGCGGGATCGGCCGGTCACTGAGGCCGACCTCCAGGGGTCGGCCATAGTGGCGCAGCAGCAGGTCGAACTGTTCGCGGTAGTAGTCGGCAAACAGCCCCGGGCGCGTCAGGGTCGTCGTGTAGCGCCCGCCGGCCGGCAGAAAGCCGTAGGAGAGGAGCGGGCGCGATACCGCCAGCGTGCCATCGCTTTCAATCGCGACATAGGGATAGGCCGCCACGGGGGCCGGGCTGGTATGGTCGCCCGCTGCGAAGGCGGCAAAGCGGGCCACCAGGGATGCCCGCGCATCGTCATAGAGCTCGGTGACGCAGGCCAGCGCGGCATCGGCCTCGGTGAAGTAGCGTTTCGTATCGTCCATGCCGGGCCTTACCCCATCGAGCCGCCGGAGGTCGAGTCCCGCGTGCCGGCCGGCTTCAGGCAGGCACGTGGCGATACACCGTCTCGCCCTGGGGCCCGAAGGCGATCACGTCGTAGGCCTCGCTTGTTGCGCCCTCCATGCCCGGCGAACCCATGGGCATGCCGGGTACCGCAAGACCCGTCAGTTCCGGGCGCTCCTCCAGCAGCCGGAAGATGTCTTCGGCCGGCACATGGCCCTCGATGACATAACCCTCGACCACCGCGGTATGGCAGGACTGCAGGTGCTCGGGCACGCCCATCAGGCGCTTGACCGGGGCAAGATCCTCGGCTTCCTCGATGGTGACGGCAAAGCCGCTGCGTTTCAGGTGTTGCGCCCAGGCCGCGCAGCAGCCGCACCATGGCGTCTTGTGAACGGTGACCGGCGTGCCGGCGGCCAACACCGGCAGCGTTGTCGCGGCAAGCAGGGCGCCTGCCGTCACCAGAAGGGTGCGGCGGGAAAGCAGGGCGCCGCCCAGAGCGGTGGTTTCGTGCATGATGTCCTCGCATGTGACGTCTTGGATTGTAGGACGCCTTGCCGCAAACCGCTATCAGCGCTCCAGTGCGATGCGCCGGTAGCTCAACGCCTCGGCGATGTGGGGGCGACCGACATCGGCGGCGCCGGCCAGGTCGGCGATGGTGCGCGCGACGCGCAGCACCCGGTGCCAGCCGCGCGCCGACAGCTTCAGGCGATCAGCGGCCTGGGTCAGCAGGGCCTGGCCGGCGGCATCGGGGCGGGCGACCGCCTCCAGCAGGGCACCATCGGCGCGGGCGTTGACGTGGATGCCGGGGTGATCGGCATAACGCGCCGTCTGGATGGCGCGCGCCGCGGCGATGCGTGCGGCGACCTCGGCCGAGCCCTCAGCGGGCGGCGGCAGGGCAAGGTCGGCCGCGGCGACCTCGGGCACGCTCACATGCAGGTCGATGCGGTCGAACATCGGGCCGGAAACGCGGGCCTGATAATCGGCGGCGCAGCGCGGCGCGCGCGAACAGGTCCGTCCGGAATCGGACAGCCAGCCGCACTTGCACGGGTTCATCGCCGCAATGAGCTGGAAGCGCGCGGGATAGGTGACGTGGTGGTTGGCGCGCGCGACCAGGGTCTCGCCGCTTTCCACCGGCTGGCGCAGGGCGTCCAGCACCGGCCGCTGGAACTCCGGCAGTTCATCCAGGAACAGCACGCCGTTGTGGGTCAGGCTGACCTCACCAGGCCGCGCCCGCATGCCGCCGCCGGTCAGCGCGGCCATGCTGGCGCTGTGGTGAGGATCGCGGAACGGGCGGCGGCGGCTGATGCGACCGCCCTTGAGCTCCCCCGCGACGGAAGCGACCAGACTGACCTCCAGTGCCTCCTCCGGCGTCAGCGGCGGCAGCAGGCCGGGCAGGCGCTTGGCCAGCATGGATTTGCCCGAGCCGGGCGGGCCGATCATCAGCAGGTTGTGGGCGCCCGCTGCGGCGATCTCCAGCGCCCGCTTGGCCGCCTCCTGGCCCTTGATGTCGGCAAGGTCGAGGCCGGCGGTTTCGTCCTCGGCAAGCTGCGGGCGCGGCGGGCTGAGCACCTGCGTGCCCTTCCAGTGGTTGATCAGGCCGACCAGGTGGTCGGGCGCCAGCACCGGCGCCTTGCCCGCCCAGGCGGCTTCGGAGCCGTTGGCGGCGGGACAGACGATGCCGCGCCCCAGGCGGGCGGCGGCGATGGCGGCGGGCAGCACGCCCGCGACCGGCGTGATGCGCCCGTCGAGCGAGAGTTCGCCCAGGATCAGGTTCTCCTCCACCACGTCGGCCGGCACCGCGCCCAGGGCCTGCAGCAGCGCGACGGCGATGGGCAGGTCGTAGTGGCTGCCCTCCTTCAGGACGTCGGCGGGGGCAAGGTTCACGGTGATACGCCGTCCGGGCAGGGCCAGGCCAATGGCCGCCAGCGCCGCGCGCACCCGCTCCCTGCTCTCGCCCACCGCCTTGTCGGGCAGGCCGACGATGGCGAACTGCGGCTGGCCGGGCACCAGCGAGACCTGCACCTCCACGGGTGCCGCCTCGATGCCGTTCAGCGCGACGGTGATGACGGGTGCAACCATGGCGGGAGGCTAGCGGGTTGCGCCGGAGGGGTCAGCGCTTTTGTTGTTCCGCGTCGGCCCGGTCCGCCACGGAGGCGGCACCGGGCCAGACACGAAGGACGCTGGCTCAGGAGCCCTTGGGCCAGACGAAGTCCGGGCGTAGACCCTCGTAAACGGGGCGGCCGTCGCTGGGTTTGGGCGCGCCCGCCGCCGGGTCATAGAAGGCGTGGTAGGTCGCGGGCATGGCGGCGGTGTCGAAGCCCATCAGATTGGGCACCACGGCGCGGATGCGGTGCTGCTTGTCGTCCAGCATGATCGGCGTGCCGCAGTCGGCGCAGGTGCACAGCTCCAGCGGGCCGTCCGGGTTCCTGGCATTGAACGGCTGGCGCTTCAGCTTCTCGGGATGGTCGATGCCGAGGTCGCCGTGCTTGAAGAACACGACGTGGGTGGTCTCCTGCCCGGTGACACCCTTGCACACCGAACAGTGGCAGGTGTGGTTGTCGATCGGCGCATGGTCGGCGTGTGAATGGATGTGCGCGCATCCGCCAGAGTACTGCTTGGACATGGTGTCTCGTTCCCCTGTGTTGTCGCCGCCGCAAGGGGCCGTGGGGACGGCTTGCCGGCAGCGACGAGCCTGTGCTGCCTCAAGGAGCAGCACGCCATGGTAGGCCCGCGGCGTGACGCTTGATACGGGAGTCTGCGCTGACGCTCAGGCCTCGTCCCGGCCGGCGCGATCCTCAGTCCAGGCTGGCGCGGTTGCGGACGTGGATCGGCGGCGTCCGGTCCTTCCAGGGCATGGCCTCCTCCAGGGCCGCGCCCACCTGAAGCAGCAGATGCTCCTCGCCGTGTCGGGCGCCGAACTGAAGGCCGATGGGCAGGCCGCTGCTGTGCATGGCAAGCGGCAGCGAGATCGCCGGCTGGCCGGTGATGTTGTAGGGCACCATGAACTGGGCCGGACGCTGCTCGTGGACCAGGAAGTCGAGCGGTTCGAGGTCGAGGTTCATGCCATAGGTGCCCCAAGGCCGCGAGACCTGGGCGGCGGTGGGCGTGAGCCACAGGTCGTATCCTGCAAAGAATCCGCCCATGACGCGGCGCGGCACGTTGAGGTCGGCCAGGGCGGCGAGCATCGCTTCGGCGCTGCGTTCGCGGGCGAAATGGTAGAACTTCAGCGTTGCCCTCTCGACCGTGTCGGGGCCGACCGTCCGGCCCATGCGCGCGGCCAGTGCATCGAGCGTCGCATCGAAGCCGCGATACCAGATGTCGAGGCAGAGGCGGTCCATCTGGGCGATGTCGATGGCCGGCGCCGCCTCCTCGACACGGTGGCCCATTTCGGCGAGCAGGGCCGCGGTGCTCTCGACGGCGGCGGCGATCTCGGGATCGACCGGGGCGTCCATCAGCGGTCTGGCCGAGTAGGCGATCCGCAGGCGCGGCCGGGACAAATGGAGCTGGCGCGCGAAGGACTCCTCGGGGCGCCAGACCACGAAGGGATCGCCCGGCATCGGCTTGCCCAGGCAATCGAGCATGGCGGCGGTATCGCGCATGGTGCGGCTCTGCACGAAGGCCTGGGTCATTCCCCAGCCGCCCTCGCCCAGGGCCGGACCGGAGGAAACCCGGCCGCGCGAGGGATAGAGACCGATGGTGCCGCACCAGGCCGCCGGGCCGCGGATCGATCCGCCCATGTCGGAGCCGTGGGCGAGCGGCACCAGGCCTGCCGCCACCGCCGCCGCGGCGCCGCCGCTCGAGCCGCTGGTCGAGTGGCCCGCCTTCCACGGCGTCGTCGTGTTGCCGTGGAGCAGGTTCTCCGCGCACAGCGCCATGGAGAACTCCGGCGTGTTGGAGCGCCCGATCAGGTTGACGCCGCTCGCCCTGACCAGCGCGGCGAAGTTGCTGTCGCGCTCGACCACCAGGCCCTGCGCCAGGCGGCTGGCGCTCTCGCTGCGGCGTCCGGCGAAATGCTGGCCGACGTCCTTGATCAGGAAAGGCACGCCGCGGAACGGTCCAGCGCCCAGGCGCCCGGCTGCCGCGTTGCCCACGGCATCGTCATAGGTCTCGACCACCGCGCCCAGGGTGTGGTCGACCGCCGCGATCGCGGCCATGGCGGCCCGCGTCACCTCATCGGCGGAAACCTCCCTGATGGCGATCAGCTCGGCAAGGCCCAGGCCGTCCCGGCCGGCATAGTCGTCGATATTCATGGATTCATGCTCCGGCCGGCGGCGGCAGCAGGACGATGCTGCCGACGTGGTGTTTCTCCAGGAACTCGGTCTGGGCCGCGGCGATCTCGGCCAGCGGACGGGTCTTCCAAACGGCCGGGCGCACGCCGCCCTCGGCGACAAAGCGCAGGAGCGTGGGGAAGACGTCGTCGCGATAGGCGGTGGAGCCAAAGAAGGTGAGCTCGTTGAGGTAGAGTGTGCGCAGGTCCAGCGGTACCACGGGGCCGCCGATGGCGCCGGAGACGACGTAGCGCCCGCCCCGTCCCAGCAGGGCGAGCAGGGGCGCGAAGTGATCGCCGCCCACGACATCGGCGATCAGGCTGGGCGCCCGCCCGCCGGTCGCCTCCATGACCTCTGCGGCGATGTTCGTGCTTTCGCGCGCCACGACATGGGCCGCGCCCAGGCCGCGCACGGCCTGCGCCTTGGAGCCGCCTGCGATGGCGACGACCTCGGCACCCATGTGCGTGAGAATCTGCACCAGGAAGCTGCCGACCCCGCCCGAGGCCCCGGTGACCAGGGCAAGGTCGCCCGCCCGCGCGCCGGCCAGCAGCGCCATGTTCATCGCCGTGCCGCCCGAGCAGGGCAGGGTCGCCAGGGCGGCATCGTCAGCGGGCATGTCCTGCGGGATCGTGCGGGCCTGGCCCGCTGGAACGCAAAGGAACTGGGCAAATCCGCCGTCGCGCTCGCTGCCCACGATGCTCGGCAGGCCGCCGTCGGGATCGGGGATGTAGGGCTCCACCATCACGCGCTCGCCGATCCGGCTTGCGGGCACACCATCGCCGACCGCGGCGATGCGGCCCACCGCGTCCATGCCCTGGATGCGCGGAAAGACGAGACCGCCGGACCAGCCGCCCTTGTCCTGGCTGGACGCCTCCAGTCCCTTGCTGCCGCTTTCGCTGGTCGTGCCCGTGGTGACCTCGCGGTTGTACCAGCCGATCCGGGTGTTGATGTCGGTGTTGTTCATGCCCGCGGCGGTGACCGCGATGACCACATCGCCCGTGCCGGGCCGGGGCACCGCCACATCATGGCGCAGAATCAGCTTGTCCAGGCCGCCATGGCCGGTGAGCTGCACGGCGGTCATCTGGGTGGGCAGGGTCATGGGTTGTCACTCTCGTCGTTGCACGGACCGCCGGCGAGCCTAGCGCAAATCCGGACGCCTGTGCGTGCTCAGTCGTGGGGCCAGACCGGCGGGTCGCTGCCCAGCGCCACCGAAGCGCGTTCCCAGAATGCCGGGGTCGCCGATAGCCGGGCTGCGTGGCGCACCCGGCGCATGGTGCCGAAGGATGACGCGGCGTCTTCCATCAGGTCCGGCATGTCGCCAGCCGAGGGTGAAACGAGGCCGAAGGCGCCCTCGACGCGGCCCAGGCTGCGCAGCCACAGGGCGGTGCGCGCAAGGCTCAGGCGCACCGACCAGCTCCCGCCTTCTCCGGCCTGACGCAGCCGCATCAGGATGGCCGCCAGGGCGACGACATAGCCGGTGCCGTGGTCCAGCGCCTGGCAGGGCAGAGCACGTGGTGCGCCGTCACCCGCGGCGCGGCCTTCCTCGTCGTTGAAGCCGGCCGCCGTCTGCACCAGGGAATCGAAACCGCGCCTGCCTGCCCAGGGGCCTTGCTGGCCCCAGGCGTTGAGGCTGACATGGACGATGCCCGGGCGCAGCCGCGCGAGGTCGGCGGGCCCGAAACCCAGGCGCTCCAGCGCACAGGGGCGGTAGGCATCAAGCACGATGTCGGCATCGGCGACAAGGCGGGCGAGCGTTTGCCGTCCCTCCTCTGTCGTCAGGTCGCAATAGGCCGAGTATTTGCCCTGGCCCGTGTCCTTGACCGCCCAGTCGATGAACGGCAGGGCGGGTGAAGCGATGCGCATCACGGTGGCGCCATGCGCGGCAAGCGCCCGTCCGCCCACCGGTCCGGCGATGATGCGGGTGAGGTCCAGCACCTTCAGCCCCGACAGCGGGCGCGGTCCCTCCCGAAGGGCGCGCGGGGGAGCATCGCCGATTCGTTCGGGCGCGATCAGCGGCAGGGCGGCGACAGCCTGGCCCTGCGGGTGCGCGTCCCAGTCGGCCTGGCAACGCAGGGCGGCGCCGACCCCGCCGTTGGCGTGCAGGGTGTCCTCGAAGGCGACCGCATCGCGGCAGGCAAGCTCCCGGGCCACGGCGTCGCGCTCGGCAAAGCAGCCCAGCAGGTCGCACACGGCGTCGCGGTGATGTTCGAAGTTGGTGTGCAGGCGGATGTGGCCGCCGCCCGCGGTGGCGTAGAGCCCGGCGATGGGATCCCACAGGGAACCCGGCCCGCGCCCGTCGATGGTGAGAAGCTGTTCGCTGCGGAATTCGGCGGCGGCATGGCGGCGGTCGACGCCGACCGTCTGCCACTGCCCGCTGCGGGCGAACCATGCCTGTGCGGCGGCAAGACCGACCGCGGCGATCGCGGCCTGGGCCATCTCGGCGACGCGGAAGGAGGACGGCAGGACCGGCCCTTCGCCCTCCAGGCGGATATGGTCCAGCGCAGCGGGATCGCCGCCGGCTGCCTGCCAGAGGGAAGAAAGGGCGGAGGTCGTCACGCTGGTTCAGGTCTCCTGGCTAGCAAACTTGCGGGGCCGCGCCATTATGGATCAGCGCCGGGGACGCGGTCCAATCGGGCTGTCCGGTTAATTGCCAAGTGCCCTTCCAGGGCGTAAAGGGCAAGGGCGGTCTGGATCAGGTGTCCGGCCCGCAACCGGTCTCCCGGGACACCCATCCTGGTGCCCTCATGCCGGAGGCCGGACGGAGCACGAACGTTCATGGCCCGACGCCGGCGGTTTCTTCTTCGCGCCTTCCTTCTTGTCGTCATTCCGGCGCTGGCGATCTATGCCGCGGTGTCGCTCTATCTGTCGGGCGGGCGTTATGTCACGGCCGACAACGCCTATGTGAAGACCGACATCGTCAACATCGGATCGGAGGTCGACGGCCGCGTCGTCCGGGTCTTTGTCGATGACTACCAGCAGGTCACCCTGGCCCAGCCCCTGTTCGAGATCGACACCGAACCCTTTGCCATCCAGATCGCCGCCGCCGAGGCGGAGATGGCCGGCGTCATCCAGCATCTGTCCGCCTTGCGCGCGGAGTACCGCCAGGGCGAGGCCGAGATCGCGGCGGCCCAGGAGGACATCCGTTATCTCAAGCTCGAGTACGAACGCCAGGAGGAGCTTGTCGCCCAGGGTGCGGGCACCCAGTCGCGCATGGACGAGGCCGAACACGGGCTCAACGCCGCGCGGCGGGCGCTTTCGGTGCTGATCGAAAGCAACACCATGGTGCTGGCCGCCCTGGGCGGCGATCTCGACCTGCCCAACGAGCAGCACCCGATGTACCGCGCGGCAGAGGCCAAGCGGCGCGAGGCCTCGCTGGCGCTCTCCCACACCCTGGTCACCGCACCCATCGACGGCCAGCTTTCCCAGGTCGATCTGGAGGTCGGCGAATACATCGAGGCCGGCGATCCGGTCTTTGCCCTGGTCGCCACGGGCGAACCCTGGATCGAGGTCAACCTGAAGGAAGTCGACCTCACCCATGTCGTGGCCGGCCAGGCCGCGACCGTGGTGGTCGATGCCTTTCCCGATGTCACCTGGCGCGCCGAAGTCGCCAGCATTTCGCCCGCGACCGGCGCCGAGTTCGCCCTGCTGCCGCCCCAGAACGCCACGGGCAACTGGGTCAAGGTGGTGCAGCGCGTGCCCGTGCGGCTGCAGCTGCTCGATGGCCGCGACACGACGAGCCTGCGCTCGGGCATGACGGTCTCGGTCAGCATCGATACCGAACAGGAGCGCACCTTCGGCGGCATCGTCCAGGGGGTTCTCGCCTCGGTCGGCGCAGACTGATCCGCCGGCATGGCCGGCGCGCCCCTTTTCGATTCCTCCACGCCCGCGGCGCCGCGCCCGGTCGGGTTGCGCCTCTGGCTGCTCGTGGGCTTCGCGACGCTGGCGACCATGGCCTACGACTTCACCTGGACCGTGGTCTCGGTCGCCCTGCCCCACATGCAGGGCACCTTCTCGACCACCAGCGACCAGATCGCCTGGGTGCTGATCGGCTTCATGGTCGGCAGCGCCAGCATGACCGCCTGCACGGGCTGGCTATCGGGCCGCTTCGGGCGCAAGCATCTCTTTCTCTTCTCGACCGCGGGCTACACGTTGACGCTGATCGGCTGCGCCATGTCGGAAACCCTGATCGAGGCTTCGGTCTGGCGCTTCGTCCAGGGCTTGGTGGGAGCGGCCCTGCTGCCGCTTGGCCAGACCATCGTGGTCGATGCCTTTCCACCCGAACGCCACGGCCGGGCGACCTCGATCTGGGGCATCGGCGTGATGGTCGGCAACGTGGCGGGTCCCATCGGCGGCGGTTTCATCCTGGAGCACTACGACTGGCCCTGGGTCTTCTATGTCACGGTCCCGGTCGGCATCGTCGCCTTCATCGGCGTCTGGCTTTTTGTGCCCGCAGTGCCGGGTAACCGCGACACCCGCTTCGACTTCTTCGGTTTTCTCACCCTGGTCGGCGGCATCGGCATGCTGCAACTGATGCTGGCACGCGCCGAGCGGGAAGGCTGGTTCACCTCGGCCGAGATCGTCATCGAGGCGCTGGTCGCGGGCATCCTGCTCTATCTCTTCATCGTCCACACGATCTTCGCCAAGCGCCCCTTCGTCGATCGCGCGCTGTTCCTCGACCGCAACTTCATGACCGGCAGCGCCATCGTCGCGGTGATCGGTGCCCTGGTCGTGCTGCCGGCCTTCCTGCTGCCGCTGATGCTGCAGCAGGTCGGCGGCTTCCCGCCGGTCGAGACCGGGCGGATTCTGATCTGGCGCGGCAGCGGCGTGCTGATCGGCCTGATCCTGGTCGGGCGCATCGCGCACCTGTTCGAGCCGCGGGCCATGGTCGCCTTCGGCCTGCTGGTCATGGCCGTGCCTTCGTGGTTCATGGCCCAGTGGACCGTGGAACTGCAACCCTTCGAAGTCTCCTCGACCAACTTCATCCAGGGTTTCGGATCGAGCTTCATCTGGGTGCCGATCAGCACGCTGACGCTGGCGGGTGTGGCCAAGCGGTTGCAGGACCAGGCCTATGCCCTGTTCTTCCTGGTCTTCGAGATCGGCAGCTCGATCGGCGTTGCCGTGATCGTGGGGCGCCACATCAGTGACATCCAGACCAACCACGCCGCGCTCACCGAGCACATCAACCCGTTCAACGAACTCTTCCGTTACGCCGATGTCGCCAGCCGCTGGGCCATGGACAGCCCGCAGGGCCTGGCCGCGCTGGAGGCCGAGATCAACCGCCAGTCGGTCATGATCGCCTACAACAACGCCTTTTTTGCCACTTTCGTGCTTTCGCTTGCGCTCATCCCGGTGGTGCTGCTGTTCCGGCGCGTGAAACCGGCCGAGGCTGAGGACGTGCCCGTGGTGCCTGCGCAAGCCCTGCCCGCGGGCGCCGAACGCTGATAAGGTGACGGCCAAACCCGCAGACCAGAGAACGGGAGCCCCCACCATGATGCACACCTTGCGACCCGGACTCCTGCTTGCCGCAGGCGTGCTTCTGGGCCTGACCGGCGTGGCATCCGGGCAGGAGGCGGCACCGCCGGCCTCGGTCTGGTACTACAAGGTTGAGGGCCAGGCCGACCACGAGTTCGATACCGACATCAACTCCGGCGGCTCGTTCGATGTCACGCGCTCCAAGCTTGGCGCTTCGGCGACCTATCTCAAGTCGGAGCGCGACAGCATCGGTGTCGGCCTGCGCGTGGCGCGCTGGGATTACGGCTTTGACGGCACCACGGGTTTCGGCGGGCTCGATCCCTGGGACACGGTCAACGAGCTTTCCTTCGGCGTACCCTATCGCTGGGGCCCGACCGAACACATCGACGTTCTGCTCGTCGCGGCGGTACAGAGCCGCTGGGAATCGGGCGCGGACATGAGCGATGGCGTCACCGGCAACATGCTGGCGGCGGTCAGTTACCGGGTGAGCGACAGTTTCTCCATCGGCCCGGGCTTCGGGATCAACTCGCAGCTCGACGACAGTGCGCAGATCTTCCCCTACCTGCTGTTCGACTGGCAGATCACGGACAACCTCACGCTCGCATCGCGCGGCGCCACGCGCGCGGTTGACGGCCCCCAGGTCGCGCTCTCCTGGCAGGCCAGCCCGAAGTTCTCGCTGACCTTCGGCGCGGGCTACGAGGACCTGCGCTTCCGCATGGACGACAGCGGGCCCGCGCCCGATGGCGTTGCCGAGGAATCGGGCTGGCCGCTCTATCTGTCGGCCTCCTGGGGCGGCAGGGGCGGGCTCGAGGTTTTCGGTTTTGCCGGTTACAAGGTTTCCGGTTCGCTGCAGTTCCAGGACAAGGACGGCGTCAGCGTTGCCACGGCAAACTACGATCCCACGCCCTTTCTGGGCGGCGGCCTGCGCCTGCGCTGGTAACGCGTTGACCTTGAAGTGCGCCTTCCGCACCCATATTGAAACGACAGCAGATTCAGAGGAACCCTCGCCATGCCCGGCCCGCTTCACGGCGTTCGTGTCATCGACCTCACCAGCATGATCTCAGGCCCCTCGGCGGCGATGATGTTGGCCGACCAGGGCGCCGACGTGATCAAGGTGGAGAACCCCGCCGGGGGCGGCGATCACACACGCCACGTCTCCAACCACGACGGGCGCCTGGCGACCTCCTTCCTCAACAACAACCGCAACAAGCGTTCGCTGACCATCGACCTCAAGCACCCCGATGGCCTTGCCACCCTGCTGCGTGTCGCCGCCGACGCCGATGTGCTGCTGCAGAACTTCCGCCCCGGCGTGGCAGAGCGCATCGGTCTGGGCGAGGATGCCCTGCGCAAGGTCGCCCCGAAGATCATCTATGCCTCGATCGCCGGCTTCGGCTTCACCGGCCCCTATGCCGCCAAGCCGGTCTATGACCCGCTGATCCAGGCGCTTTCGGGCCTGGCCACCGTGCAGGCCGGTTCGGACCGCGAGCGTCCGCGTCTGGTACGCACCATCCTGCCCGACAAGCTGACCGGGGTGGTCGCCGCCCAGGCGATCTGCGCGGCGCTCTATGCCCGCGAGAAAACCGGCGAGGGGCAGGCGCTCCAGATTTCCATGCTCGACAGCGTTGTCGCCTTCCTCTGGGGCTCGGATATGGAAAGCCAGACCCTGATGGATGTCGAGGTGCCCCAGCAGGAGGCCCAGAGCTTCATCGATCTGATCTACGAGACCGCCGAAGGCTACATTTCCGTCGCCGTGCAGCAGGACAAGGAGTGGAAGGCGCTGTGCCATGCCCTCGACCACCCGGAATGGCTGGAAGACGAGCGTTTCAAGACCTCCTCGGGCCGCCACAGGAACATCAACGCACGCCTGCAGTTGACCCAGGACGCGCTGATGGCCCGTCCTGCCGCCGAATGGATCGAACGTCTGGAAGCGGCCGGCGTGCCCAGCGCCCCGGTGCTGCGCCGCTCGGAGATGATCAACCACCCCCAGATCGAGGCCAACGGCATCCTCTTCGAGAGCGTTCACCCCGGAAGCGGCCGCCTGCGCCAGGCGCGTCCCGCCGCGAAGTTCTCCAGGACCGACTTCGAGCTGATCCGCGGTGGCGCCGAACTGGGCGAACACACCGAGGAGGTGCTGACCGAGGCCGGCTTCTCGACCGAGGAGATCGCCCGCCTGCGCGCCACGGGCCTGTTCGGCGATGCCGCCGAGGCCGCGGAATAAGCCTCGCTGAATGCCCGTGGCCGGAGCAGGGAGACAACCATGATCGACTTCTACTACTGGCCCACGCCCAACGGCTGGAAGGTCGCCATCATGCTGGAGGAGCTGGGCGCGCCCTACAACCTGATCCCGGTCAACATCGGCAAGGGTGACCAGTTCAAGCCGGAGTTCCTGAAGATCAGCCCGAACAACCGCATGCCCGCGATCGTCGATCACGATGTCGGGGGCGAGGCGGTCACGGTCTTCGAATCCGGCGCGATCATGTTCTACCTGGCGCGCAAGACCGGGCGGTTCATCAGCCCCGATCCGCTGCTGGAGAAGGAAACCCTGGAGTGGCTGTTCTGGCAGACCGGCAACCAGGGGCCGATGGCCGGGCAGCTCTCCCATTTCGTCAACTACGCGCCGGGTGAACATCCCTATTCCCTGGAGCGCTATCGCAACGAATACGACCGCTGCCTGGGTGTGCTGGAGCGCCGCCTGGAAGGGCGCGACTGGATCGTGGGTGACGACTACTCCATCGCCGACATGATCTGCTGGCCCTGGGTGCTGATCGCCAAGCCGCTCACCGCCAGCCTCGACGACTTCCCCAACGTCTCGCGCTGGCGCAAGGCCGTGAAGGAGCGCCCCGCAGTGCAGCGTGCCGTTGACCTGCTGAAGAACCGCGACCGCGCCGAGCCGACCGAGGAGGAGTGGAAGATGCTCTACGGCCAGAACGCCAAGCTGGTTTCCGAACAATCCACGAAGACCTGAACGCAGCGCTCGCGCAAGGCCCTGCGCGGCGCTAGCCTCCCCAATCCATGGGGGAACAGGCGATGGCGCAGGGTGGTTACGTCAAGGATGTCACGGGGTTCGATCGCATCGGCGGGGCGCTGGAGCCGCGCTTCGAGCGCCAGAGCAGCTTTTTCACGCCCAACGAGGCGTTCTTTGTCTGCCACGGCGATCCCACGCCCCGGCTCGACAAGGCGGCCTGGCGTCTGGAGCTGCTGGGTGACGGCCTCGAACGGCCTCTGACCCTAACCTTTGACGACGTCGCAGCGCTGCCCCGCCACACGGTCGACTGCGTGCTCGAATGCGCGGGCAACCACCGCACGCTGTTCGAGAGCGTCATGGGCGAGGACCTCTCGCGCCGGGCCGATGTCACGATCACGCGCTGGCGCCTGGGTGGCGTCGGCATGGCGCGCTGGTCCGGCGTGCGCCTGGCCGATGTGCTGGCGCTCGCGGGCGTAAAGGACGATGCCGCCTTCGTCATGCCGGTCGGGCTCGACATCGTGCGCGAGGAGGATGACGACGGTGTGCGTGTGCCGCTGCCGCGCGACAAGGCACTCGATCCCGACACGATCGTCGCCTTCACCATGAACGGGGAGCCCCTGCCGCCCGACCACGGCTTTCCCGCGCGCCTGATCGTGCCGGGCTGGGTCGGGACCTATTCGATCAAGTGGCTGGGCCGCATCGAGGTGTTGCGCCAGCGTCCCTGGGTGCCGCGGAATACGGCCATGTACGTTCTGATGGGGCCGCAGTGGCCCAGGGAGCAGTTCGCTCCGGCACAGGGCGCGCCGGTGACGCGCCACCCGATCCGCAGCTCGCTCGCCCTGCCCCTGCCCGCGCGGCTGGAGCCGGGCCGTCATCGCCTCATCGGCTATGCCCGCGGCAACGACCACGCGGTAACGCAGGTTTCCTGGAGCGCCGACGGCGGCGCCACCTGGCAGGACGCCGAGATCATCTCCGAACCGGCGCGTTACGCCTGGACGCAGTTCGCCTGCGACTGGCAGGCCATGCCGGGCGAACACATCCTGATGACGCGCGCGAGCGACGCCAGGGGCGCGACCCAGCCCATGACCATTCCGTTCAACCTGGGCGGCTATGTCTTTAACGCCGTCCACCCCCATCGCGTCACCGTTGCCTGAGCCGGAGGAACACCGTCATGCCTGCCACCCATCCACAGCGCGTTCTCATCACTGCCGGCGGCTCGGGTATCGGCCATGCCATGGCGAGCGCCTTCGCCGCCGAGGGCTCGCAGGTTTGGGTGACCGACGTCGATGCCGCCGCGCTGGCGAGGTGCCCGGACACCTGGAAGCGCAGCGAGGTGGACTCTGCCGATGAACCCGCGGTGGCGGCGCTCTTCGGTGAGATCGAAAAGGACTGGGGCGGGCTCGATGCGCTTTGCGCCAATGCGGGCATCGCCGGGCCGACGGCGGCGGTGGAGGACATCGACCTCGCGGATTGGCGCCGTTGCGTCTCGGTCAACCTCGAAGGCGCGTTTCTTGCCTCGAAGTACGCCGCGCCGATGCTGAAACGGCAGCGCGCCGGGGCGATCGTCATCACGTCCTCGGTGGCTGGCATCATGGCCAATCCGTTCCGCGCGCCTTATGTCGCGGCCAAGTGGGCGGTGATCGGCCTGATGAAGACCCTGGCGATGGAACTCGGCCCCTTCAACGTGCGCGCCAATGCGATCTGTCCCGGCCCGGTCAACGGCGACCGCATGGACCGGGTCCTCGCCAAGGAAGCTGAATCCAAGGGTACGACCGCTGAGGCGCTGCGCGCGGGTTATGCCTCGGGCACCTCGATGGGCAGCTTCGTGGAGGCAGGCGACATTGCCGACATGGCTGTCTTCCTGGCCTCGCCCCGGGCGCGCATGGTTTCGGGCCAGATCATCGCGGTCGACGGCAACACGACCAACCCGGACCCGCAGGTCTGATCATGCTTCAGAACAGGAAATAGCGCTGTGCCATGGGCAGCACGGTGGCGGGTTCGCAGGTCAGCAGCTCGCCGTCGGCGCGGACCTCGTAGGTCTCGGGATCAACCGCGATCTCGGGCAGGGCGTCGTTCAGCACCATGTCGGCCTGGCCGATTCCGGCGATGTGTCCGTCCCGGATTCCGACGCCGGCCTTGAAGATGCCGGTCTCACAAGAAATGGACAGTTTCGCTGCAATCAGCGGCCCTTGAAGACCGGCGCGCGTCGTTCCTTGCTCGCGGCCAGGCCCTCGGCGGCATCCTCCGTTCGGAAGCAGGCAAGCGTTTCAGCCTTCAGCCGCGCGCTGTCGAGGGTACCGCGGCTGATGCCGACGATGGCGCGTTTCATCGAGGCAAGGGCGAGCGGGGAATTGCCTGCCAGCGTGGCAACGAAGTCGGCGACTTCCTGCTCGAAGCTCTCGCGCGGCACCAGGCGGTCGAGATAGCCGACCTGCAGCAGCGTCTCGTCGGGCATCGGCTCGCCCAGCAGGAAGAGGCGGCGAGCGACCTGGGGGCCCAGGCGCTCGACGTAACGGCGCAGGCCCGATTCATGAAAGACGACCCCCAGTTTTGCCGGCGGCATGACCAGCTTCATGCCCGCAACGCCGATCCGGAAATCGCAGGCCAGCGCCAGGTCCGTGGCGCCGCCATAGACGTTGCCGTTGAGCGCGCAGACCGTGGGCACGTGCAGGGTTTCTATACGGTCAGCCAGAACCTCCAGCGGATTGACCGTCCAGTCGCGCGTGAGAACGTCGCCCAGATCGACGCCGGCCGAGAAACTCTTTTCGCCGGTGCCGGTCAGGGTGATGACGCGCAGATTCTCGTCGCTGTCGAGTTCCTCGAGCAGGGCGAGCAGTTCCGGCACCTCGTCCATCGCCAGGATGTTGTGCTTGGCGGGACGGTCGAGCCGGATGGTGGCGACCGGTCCTTCGCGCGTCAGTCGGATCAGATCACCGGTCACCGGTTCGCTCACGGCTGGCGGGTGAAATCGACGCAGGCCGCGACCTGGACGTTGGCATTGGCCTGGAGGTAGCAGTGTTCCAGGGTGTTGTCGTCGATCAGCGTATCCACGGCATAGCCGTCAAGATCGACCAGGTAGATCGACTGGCGGTCGTTGGCGATGACGCCGACCACGGGTTCGCTGTCGTTGGGGGAGACAAGAACGCCCCAGAAGCGTCGGCCTTCCTGGCCCTCGATCTTGAGGGTGAATGCGACCTCGGAAAGGTGCGGCGTCTCGCCGCCCTCATGGTGCAGGGGATCGCCACGCACCACCGATTCGGAGGTGCCGGCCCATTCGCCTGTCAGGTCGGGCCAGGCGTCGTCCGCGGCGGCGGCGGGGGTCAGTGCCAGGCTGGCGGCGAGGATCAGAAAGCCGGTGATCGGCTTCAACATGGTGATCTCCTTGCAGCACCGGCGGTCAGGCCGCCGGTTGCTCGCGTGATGTCGGTTTCTTCCGACCCATCGTTTCCGGGACATCCCGGCCACGGCAGTATCCTAGATATCAAGCCTCACCGCGACCGGGCAGTGGTCGCTGGGCAGTTCCCAGCCGCGCACGTGCTTGTGGATCTCTGCGGATTTCAGATGGCGGCGCAGCGGCGGGGTGACCCAGACATGGTCCAGGCGGCGGCCCTTGTCGGCGCCCTCCCAGTCCCTGGCGCGGTAGCTCCACCAGGAATAAAGCTTCTCGGTCGGCGGCGTGAAGTAGCGCACCGCATCGACCCAGTCGTGGGCGGCCATCAGGCGCTCCATGGCCTCGACCTCGACGGGCGTGTGGCTCACCACCTTGAGCAGGGCCTTGTGCGACCAGACGTCGTGTTCACCGGGCGCGATGTTGAGATCGCCCACCAGC
>CALGGB010000061.1 GCA_937880925.1 uncultured Rhodospirillaceae bacterium
GATCACGCGGCTGTCCTACAGGCCCGGCAAATTCCTCAACGCCTCGCTCGACAAGGCCAGCGTGGACAACGAGCGCCAGTCGATCTGCATGACGAGCGCCGACGGGCAGCAGATCGCCTTCGTGCAGATTGCCGGGCTGGTCGCGCGGCGCATCCTCTGCCACCTCAAGACCGATCAGACCGTGCGGGCCGGAGAACGCTTCGGCATGATCCGTTTCGGCAGCCGCGTCGATGTCTATCTGCCCGATGGCGTGGCGCCACAGGTCTGCGTCGGCCAGCTTTGCGTGGCCGGTGAGACCATCCTGGCGGACCTGACGGCGACGGCTGCTGACGCCGCCCGGGGCATGGTGCGCTGATGCTTCGTTCTCGCCGACGCAGGTTGCGCAGAGCACGCCGGGTCCCGCGCCTCAAGGGGCAGGCGTTCAGCAAGCTGATCCCCAACATCATCACGGTTTCGGCCGCCTGCTCCGGGCTCACAGCCATACGCTTTGCGATCGAGGCCCGCTGGGAACTTGCCGTGGGCGCCATCATCCTGGCGGCGATCCTGGACACCCTGGACGGGCGCATGGCGCGCATGCTGAAGGCGACCAGCGAGTTCGGCGCCCAGCTTGACTCGCTGTCGGACATCCTCAGCTTCGGTATCGCGCCCGCCCTGGTGCTGTACTTCTGGTCCCTGCAGACGGCAGGCGGTATCGGCTGGGCGCTCTGCCTGTTCCTGGTGGTGTGCTGCGGCCTGCGCCTGGCGCGCTTCAACAGCCTGCTCGGCAAGCTGCCGCCCTATGCCTACAACTACTTCACCGGTGTCCCGGCACCGGCAGGCGGCATCCTCTCCCTGCTGCCCATCGTTCTGTGGCTGGCCTTCGACATCGACCTTGCCAGCCATCCGCTGGTCGTGGGCGTCTGGACGCTGCTGATGGCAAGCCTGATGGTCAGCCGTATCCCGACCTTCTCCTTCAAGAAGCTGAAGGTTCCCCAGCCCTACGCCCTGCCGGTGATGGTTCTGGCGGCGGTCTTTGTTGCCGGTCTGGCGGGCAGGCCCTGGCCGACGCTGACGGTGGTCGCCGTGCTTTACCTGGCGACCTTTCCCCTCTCGATCCGCTCATTCCGCCGCCTGAAGGAAGAGGCCGAGCGCCTGCACGCCGAGACCGACGACGAGAACGGCGATCAGGGCGGCAGCGAGCCTCCGGCCGGCCCACATCCAGCACCCTCGGCCTGAGAGACGACGCGCTGCAAGGCGCGCACCCTAACCCCGCCGCCACGCCAGAACCCTGCCATGAGCTACGACGCAATCATCCTTGGCGCAGGCGGTGCGGGCCTGATGGCCGCGGCAACGGCCGGACAGGCCGGCGCACGGGTGCTGCTGATCGATCACGCCGACAAACCCGGCAAGAAGATCCTGATCTCGGGCGGCGGGCGCTGCAACTTCACCAACACCGGTACGGAACCGGCGTGTTTCCTGTCGGAGAACCGCCACTTCGCGATCTCCGCGCTCCACGGCTATACGCAGTGGGACTTCCTGGCCCTGGTCGAGCGTCACGGTATCGCCTGGCATGAAAAGACGCTGGGCCAGCTTTTCTGCGACGGCTCGGCGCGCCCGATCGTCACCATGCTGCTGGAGGAATGCCGCCGAGGCGGCGTCGAGATCCGGCTTGCCACGCAGATCGGCAAGATCGGCCATGCCGACGGTCTGTATCGCGTTGGCGATGCCACAGCCCGCCAGCTTGTGATCGCAACAGGCGGCCCTTCCATTCCCAAGATGGGGGCAACAGACCGGGCCTATGCCATCGCAACCCAGTTCGGCCTGCCCGTTGTCACGCCGCGTCCCGCGCTGGTGCCGCTCACGCTTGGCGGCCAGGAGATGCTGTTCCGGCAGTTGTCGGGCGTGGCCTGTCCCGCGACGGCCCGGGTCGGCGATACCGCCTTTGACGAGGCGGTTCTCTTCACCCACAAGGGGCTTTCGGGACCGGCGATCCTGCAGGTCTCGTCCTATTGGAGACCCGGCCAGCCTGTCAGCCTGACCCTGGTCGCCGACGCCGCCGAGCGGCTGCGCGAGGCCAAGCGCGCGATGCCGCGGGCGCAACTGAAGACGGTGCTTGGCGAGCTGCTGCCCAATCGGCTGGCCGAAGCGCTGGCGGGCCGCATCGCCATCACCAGGGAGATGGCCAATGTGCCGGATGCCGAGCTGGACCGCGCCGCCGGGATCCTGGGCAACCTGACCTTCCACCCGACGGGAACCGAAGGCTACGCCAAGGCCGAGGTCACCGCGGGCGGCATCGATACCGCCGCTCTGTCGTCGAAGACCATGGAGGCGCGCAGTGTGCCTGGGCTCTACGCGATTGGCGAAGCGGTCGACGTAACGGGCTGGCTGGGCGGCTACAACTTTCAATGGGCCTGGTCTTCGGGTGTTGCCGCCGGCCGGGCCATTGCGGCGCGCAAGGACTGAAAGCCCTCTGCCGGACGCAGGCGCGTTCAGGATGCCGCTTCGACACCCTCCGTTACCCGCGCCTGCGCGGCGATCCAGCCAATCAACGCGGCCAGCGGGCGGTCCTCGAAGAGGTGCTCGGGATCAAGGCTCACACCAAAGCGGCTCTCCAGGGCCAGGGCACAAGCCAGCGCCTGCAGGGAATCACCCCCAGCCGCGATGAAACTCTTTTGCGGATCGAACTGCTTGCGGCGCAATTCGCCGGCAAGACAGGCGGCAATGCGGTCCTCCAGGGTGTCCGTGGCGGAACCACCTGCCGAGGCGGGCGCATCGGCAACCCGGCGCCGGCGATCAAGTTCGGCGATACGCGCACGGTCCACCTTGGCGCTCTGGGTCATGGGAAGGCGCTTGAGCCCGACGATCTCCGCCGGCCAGGTCGCGCGTGCCAGATCGCGCCGGACCACAGCCGCGACCGCATCGACATCGCCCGCCGCATCCTCGCCAAAGCCGACGTAGAGCGCGATTGCCTCAACCGTGCCGTCGCCTGCCTTGCGCGGAACGGCACAGGCGGCCACCACGCCCGGGCTACGGCGCGCGACGGTCTCGATTTCCTCCAGTTCGATGCGCCAGCCATTGAGCTTGATCTGGTGGTCGTTGCGGCCGAGGAAGGCGAGCAAACCATCGGTGCGACGCTCGACAAAATCCCCGGTGCGGAAGAGCGCCGCACCCGACCCGTCGGGGTGGGCGAAGAAACGTCCGCCATCCGGCGCTCCGCCCAGATAGGCGCTTGAAAGGCGCGCACTGGAAACGACCAGCTCGCCGCCCGGCGTGCCTTCTGCGGGGTCAAGCCATAGGGTCGTGCCCGGCAGACATGCACCGATCGGTACGCGGCCCTGCGGGACAACGATCCTGGGCACCTCCCAGCCGACCGACCAGGACGCTTCGGTCGCTCCGAAGCTGCAAACGATGCGTGCATCGCCCGGCAGGACGGCACGCAAGGCGATGACATCCTCCCATTGCACCACATCGCCAAACAGCGTCGCCACACGCACGCTGCCCAGGGCATCCACCGCGCCCGGATGCTGAGCGAGCATGCGCGCGATGCCGACATAGCAGGAGATCATCGTCACCCGCTGGCGCACGAACTGGCCGAGCACTTCGCCCACGCCCACCATGCCGGGAACAGCAACGACGCTGGCGCCGCCACAGAGCCCCGCCCACAGGTTCAGATGGGAGCCGGTGACACCGCTGCCGCCCGCAAAGCCCAGGACGTCCGTGGGTCCGTAGCCCAACACCGCGTGCCGGACGCGCAGGGCCTCCACGAACGAGGCCCGCGACTTCATCACGCCCTTGGGGGTCCCCGTGGTGCCCGACGTGAAGACAATCAGGGCGGGATCACCGGGCCTGCCGCGATCGGGCAAGAGCGCGTCAGGCAGATCGGAGTCATCGAGCGCGACCACGGGCAGGCCGGCGCCAACATGACGGTGGTTCCCCTCCTCGCGGCGCGCGACAACGACGGCCACAGCACCCGCAGCCGCGGCAATCTGGCGGTTGCGCAAGGCCGAACGCTGGCTGTCGAGAGGCACCATGGCGACGCCAAGACGCAGACAGGCAAGAAAGGTGACGAACGGAACCGGGCCGAGAGGCCCAAGGGCAAGGACAGGGAGCCGCCGCCCGGCGAGCAATTGTTCAAGCCGGGTGGCAAGGCGCGCGGCGAGGCAATCGAGCTCAGCAAAGGAGAGTTCGCCCTCCGGACCCAGTACGGCCGGACGGTGGGGCATGCGGGCGGCACATGCCGCGATCGCGGCAAGCGGATCGATCGCCGCGGCATCCGGCATGACGGCATCGCGCTCATCGGCGATCAGGACCAGCCGTTCGAAGGCATCCCTTGGCATCATGGGATGGGGGGTGTCGTTCACAGCGTGTCCCGTTGCATGAAGTCTGCAGCCACGCTATGGGCCAATGCCCACGCCAACAAGCCGGGAGTGCCTACCGTGGCGGATGATCCGGTCCAGCGGCTTCTCGTTCTGCCTTCGGGAGCACCCCTGCCGCCGGGGCGGCGCAATGCGCTGCTCGCCAAGCGGGATGTCACGCTGCGGCCGGCGGAGACCGAAGCGCTTAAGCAACACGCCGCGCAGGGCGATGCCGCCCGGGTCATGGCGATCGCGGCTGCCCATCTCGGTAGCGAACCGCGCTGTGAAGCCCTTCGCCTTGCAGCCTTCACAGCACTTCAGGAGACCGCCTTTGCGGCCCGGTTGATTGCCTGCTTCGAAGGAACAGGGCAATGGCCGCACCACCCCATCGTCGAAGCCTCGCTTTACCTGCTCGCCTGCGCTCATACGAACCACGCGCCCCGCTTCGACACCGTCTCCAAGCTGGTCTGGAGCTCCGCCGCACGCTGGCTTTCCGACTACTGTCCAGCCGAAACAGTGCGCACCCTGAGTGAAGCCATCGCCCGGCACTTCCCCGATCTGCTGTTCGTGCCGAGGCTGCTGGCGGCCGCCAGCGAGGTCCCGCCGGCACTGCCCGGTGATCAGTTCTGGGATCGCCAGGATTCCTGTGCCCAATTCGTGCGCACGCTGCACCCCGAGCCGCGCGGCCTTCTGGTCTGTCTGTGCGGTTTCCATGGCCGCATGGGGATTCCGCTTAACTTCCTGCACCGCTGGGCCACGCGCATCCCCTATCACACGCTGTATCTGCGCGATCTCTCGCAATCCTACTACCGCACCGGACTGCCTGTTTTCGGATCCGCCATGGTCCACACAACCGCGGCGCTGGGCCGCCTGCAGAAGGCACTGGGCGTCGATGAACTCGCCTTCTACGGCAGTTCGATGGGCGGACTCGTGGCCATTCGCCTGGGCCTGGCTCTGAATGCGCAACGCATCCTCAGCGCAGCAGGCACCGTCGACAGCGGAACGACCGCCGGTAGCCGCGAGCCTACCGACAGGGAGCGGCTTGAGATCACGCGCCGGGGTGCGGCCCGGCTCGCCCAGGACCTCGACGGCAGGGAACACGGGCGCATCGCCTATCTCTACGGCGCAGACCACGAGCGCGATGCCGTGGTCGGCGCCACGCTGGCGCAGGTTTCCGGCGTGGAGACGATGGTTCTCGACGACCTGAACCGTCACAACATCGACTTCCATCTTGTGCTGAGCAAGCGCTACGACCGTGTGTTTTCCTGGCTCGCGGGTGATCGCAAGGACATCGACCTCAAAAACTGAGCCGTTCCAGCGCGCAACCGTGGCCCGATCGATATGCGATTGCCCCGTTCACGCCGGACCCGACAACCGCTAGCGTCGTTGCCGGAAGACAGGCTCCCTGGCTCTCGTCCCGGAGAAGGCATCGGCCATGTTCAAGGTTCTCGCCCTGGGCGGCGACGGCATCGGTCCCGAAGTGGTCGCGAGCGGTCTGGTGCTGCTGGAGGCCGTTTGCGCAAGCGAAGGGATCGGCCTTTGTGTGGAAGAGGATCTGCTGCACGGGGCGGCATGGGAGCGTTATGGCACCTTCTGCCGCGAGGAGACGGTGGCCGCGGCCAGGGCAGCCGATGCCGTTCTGGTGGGTGCCGTGGGTGGACCTAAGTGGGACGACATCCGCATTCCGGGCGGGCCAGAGATGCAGGACGGACTGATGCGTCTGCGCAAGGAACTCGACACCTATGCCGGCCTGCGCCCGGCGCGGGCCTGGCCCGACCTGACCCACCTCACGCCCTATCGGCCCGACGTGCTGGCCGGCGCCGATGTGATGGTGCTGCGGGAAATGAGCGGCGGCGCCTTCTTCACCGATCAGCGCGGCATCGAGCAGCGCGACGGGCGGCGGGTCGGCTTTGACCTCTCGCTTTACGGCGAGGACGAGATCGCCCGCGTCCTCCATGCCGGTTTCGCGCTGGCCCGGCGCCGCCGCGGCCGGCTGTGCTCGGCCGAGAAGTCGAACGTGATGGAGACCTACCGGCTGTGGCGCATCGTGGCAGGGGAGATCGCCGCCGAATATCCCGATGTCGCCTTCGAGCACATGCTGGCCGACAACTGCGCCTATCAGCTGATGCGCCGTCCCGCAGATTTCGACGTGATCGTCGCCGACAACCTGTTCGGCGACATCCTTTCTGACATCACCGGCGCCATCGCCACCCAGCGCAAGCGCTTGGGCGCACGTTTCCAAATATCGGCGAGCCACCGGTTGTAGCTGCGGCAAAGCGCATATTCGATCTGAAAATTACCGGTCACCGGCCGCAGGAATATTGTCGGGTAGAGGACTTGGACGTCGATGCCGAGTTCGTCCATATGGGCGAGGCGGGCGTTGATATCGGTCATCTCGCGCGATTCGGCGGTCGTGTTTGATCCGATATTGCTGTCCTTGGTGAAGACCCGATTGTCGATGACCCAGTATTCCTTGCGCACGGCCCCTTCGGTGTTGCGCT
>CALGGB010000062.1 GCA_937880925.1 uncultured Rhodospirillaceae bacterium
GAACATCCCGTCACCGAGATGGTGACCGGCATCGATCTGGTGCGCGAGCAGATACGCGTGGCCGCCGGCTCGCCGCTCTCCTTCACCCAGGACGAGGTGCGCTTCAACGGCCATGCCATCGAATGCCGCATCACGGCCGAAAACGCGCGCACCTTCACGCCTTCGCCCGGCACCGTGCAGACCTATCACGCGCCGGGCGGCCTGGGCGTGCGCATCGATTCGGCGCTCTACGCCGGCTACCGCGTGCCGCCCAGCTACGACAGCCTGATCGCCAAGCTGATCGTCCACGGCCGCAATCGCAACGAATGCATGATGCGCCTGCGCCGTGCACTGGGCGAATTCGTCATCGACGGCATCGAGACGACCATCCCGCTCCACCTCGAGCTGCTCGCCAACCAGGACTTCGCCAACGGCGACTACGACGTCAAATGGCTCGAACGCCTGCTGGAGAGCCCGGCCTGAGACCATCGTGCCAGAGCTGACCGCCGGACTGCTCCTGAGAGCGTATGCCATTGGGGTTTTTCCCATGGCTGAGAGCCGCGACTCTCATGATGTTGTCTGGGTCGAACCTGATATCCGCGGGATTCTGCCACTGGATCACTTTCATGTGCCGCGCAGCCTGAACAAAACCCTCAGGAAAAAACCCTTCGACATCACCGTCGACCGGGCCTTTGCCGAGGTCATGGAGGGCTGTGCCGAGGTTGCTCCGGGGCGCGAGAACACCTGGATCAACGACACCATCCTAAGGCTTTATGGCGAGCTCCATACCATGGGCCACGCCCACAGCGTGGAATGCTGGCGCGACGGCTATCTGGCGGGCGGGCTTTACGGTGTGAAGATCGGCGCGGCCTTTTTCGGCGAGAGCATGTTCTCGCGCGTCACCGACGCCAGCAAGATCGCCCTGGTGCATCTGGTCGAACGCCTGCGCGCCGGCGGCTTCCAGCTTCTCGATACCCAGTTCATCACCGATCATCTGGCCCGCTTCGGGGCGATCGAACTCTCGCGCGCGGCCTACAAGCGCATGCTGGAAGCCGCACTGGCGCGCGAGGCCGACTTCTATTCGCTGGAGGCCGCATCCTGGGATGCCGACAGGCAGTCGAGCACCCATACGTCATAGACCGGGTGCTCCAGTGCCGAGACACCGGGGCTGGAGGCGAACATCCAGCCGGAGAACACACGTTCATGCATCGTGGTGTCGTCGATCTGCAGGAACGCGGCGCTTTCGGGCGGCTCTTCCGGGGGAGTCTTGCGGCAGGCCTGCGGCGTCACTTCCAGCCCGCCGAAGGCCTGGGCCTGGCCTACCGCGACGGTGAAGCTGGTGACATTGCCCGTGACCTTGTCCATGCCCCCCAGCAGAACGAAGGGATAGGGTTCGAACGTCTGAGCGCGGGCATCGAACACCGCCAGGGCGATGACGCCAGCAACGGCGCAAAGCAGCGTGCGTCTGATCATGCGAACGGCTTCTCCAGGCCTGCCACGAGATCAGCCAGCACCTGGCGTGCCTGACCCTCGTCGCAGCCCATGACCACGGCGTCTTCCAGGGCCTCCTGCGCCATCTCGCGCAGTTCCTCGAGGTTCTCCTGAAGCAGTTTCAGCTTGTCGACGCAGCTCACCGGCTTGCCGTCGGGGTCGCGCCAGACGTCGGGCAGGTAGCTCTTTGGATCGGGTTGGCTCATGACCGCCCTTATGTGCCCCTGCAATGGGGCAATCGCAAGGCCGGCCTATTGCTGGGTCTGAGAGACGCCGCCAAACATGGCGCGCGAGATGATGTCCATCAGGTCAACGGCCGGCTGGGTGTATTCGATCCGTCCGCCATCGGCGAGCACATCGGGCGAGCCCCCCGGGGAAAGCTGAACATAGTTGCCGCCCAGCAGCCCCTCGGAGGCGATCGCCGCCGAACTGTCATCGGGCAGATCAAGGCCGTCGCGCAGGTTGAGGGTGGCGACCGCGCCGAAGAACGGCGCCTCGCCCAGCGACAGGCGCGTGACGGTGCCCACCTTGATGCCGGCCAGGCGCACATCGGCGCCCGGCTTCAGACTGCCCACCGTGGCGAAATCGGCCGTGACGGTAATGCCGTCGACACGGCCGACATCGGCCTTGCCGTAGGCAAAGACGAAGAAGATCACGGCGACCGCGATGACCACGGCCCCGATCAGGGTCTCCAGGGTTTTGCTGCCCATGGCTAATGTCCCTCCCCGGTCAGGAGCCCGGCTGCCAGGCCTCGTAGTCGCCTGTCGCCGGTGCGCGCTCGCCGCCACGCAGAATGTGGCCCGGCGGCAGATAGGCCGCGCGGGTGCCGGTCATGTTGGGCAGATGGCCCCGTTCCCAGGCATGCGCGGGCAGCGGTGCTTCGCTGGGCGGCGTCTCGATCGTGCGGTGCAGCCAGGCGTGCCAGTCGGGCGGCACCTTGGAGGCTTCCGGGCGCCCCTTGTAGAGCACCCAGCGGCGGCGCCAGCGGCCTTCGGCAACGCCCTTCTCGCGGAAGTAGCGGTTGCCGAACACGTCGGCGCCGACAAACTCCCCCTTGAACCAGGTGAACAGGCGTGTCCCGATGGTGGCCATGTCGTTCCAATGTCGTTGCTTGCCGCCCTTGCGGGCGGGCGTATATTGCCGTGGCGGTAGCGGCCGCGTCCAGTCCGACGTGCCGAGTCGGGACACAACTGCCCTATCGCGGCGGCGGCCGCAAGGTCCGGCCGCGGTTCGGCGCCAATCAGGCAGGGTACACGCAAGGCTGTGACTCGTGAGGGATTTTTCCCATCCATCCACAGGTGGTTGGGATGCCCTCCAAAAAGGTCATGATCTCGTCACAGTGGCACACCATGTTGTAGGGGCAGACAATTTGCCCCCAAAATCTGCTTGACGGTTTCGGGCCCCGAACCTCATGATGACTACCTGTTGCGGGTAGGGGCACTTCTCCTCACGACATCTGGTTGTTGCCACGACATCTGGTTGTGGTTGCCTCTCATGTCTGCCTCTCCCGCGGCCGGTTCGATTGAGGCCACACGACTAGCGGGTTGGGGACTATCAGATGCGGATTGCACGTCATTTCACGAAAGAGGGTCAGGACGCCTACGACGGAATCGAATTCCGCAAGGCGATCAGCGAGATTCGCAATCCCGACGGCTCGGTTGTCTTTCAGCAGAAGGACATCGACGTTCCCTCGACCTGGTCGCAGGTCGCCTGTGACGTGATCGCGCAGAAATATTTCCGCAAGGCCGGCGTCGCCCAGGATCTGGTCGCCGTCGAGGAAGAGGGCGTGCCTGAGTTCCTGTGGCGCAAGGCCCCTGCCCCCGATGCCGAGTTTGGCAGCGAGACCGACTGCCGCCAGGTCTTCGACCGTCTGGCCGGAACATGGGCCTATTGGGGCTGGAAGGCCGGCTACTTCGACCAGGAGGCCGACGCTTCCGCCTTCTTCGACGAGATGCGCCACATGCTGGCCGCCCAGGTCGGTGCGCCCAATTCGCCCCAGTGGTTCAACACCGGCATGCACTGGGCCTATGGCATCACCGGCCCGGCCCAGGGCCATCACTATGTCGATCATCTCACCGGCGAGGTGAAGCGCTCGGAGAACGCCTATGAGCGTCCCCAGCCCCACGCCTGTTTCATCCAGTCCGTGGCCGACGACCTGGTCGGCGACCAGGGCATCATGGACCTGTGGGTGCGCGAGGCGCGCCTGTTCAAGTACGGCTCGGGCACCGGCTCCAACTTCTCCCGCCTGCGCGGCGAGGGCGAGAAGCTGTCGGGCGGCGGCAAGTCCTCGGGCCTGATGAGCTTCCTCAAGGTTGGTGACCGCGCGGCCGGTTCGATCAAGTCGGGCGGCACCACGCGCCGCGCCGCCAAGATGGTCGTGGTCGACATCGACCATCCCGATATCCAGCAGTTCATCGGCTGGAAGATGGTGGAGGAGCAGAAGGTCGCCGCATTGGTCGCCGGCTCCAAGCTCTGCGAGAAGCACCTCACGGAAGTCATGGCCGCCTGCCACGAGGGCGACCGCCACGAGGACGAGCGTTTCGATCCGCGCAAGAACAGCTCGCTCAAGAAGGCGATCCTGGCAGCGCGCGCCTCAATGGTTCCCGAGAACTACATCCAGCGCATCATGCAGCTTGCCCGCCAGGGCTTCACCGGCATCGTCTTCCCCAGCTACGACACCGACTGGGACTCCGAAGCCTACCGCACCGTTTCGGGCCAGAACGCGAATAACACCGTGCGCGTGACCAACGAGTTCCTGGCCGCCGTCGAGAAGGACAGCGACTGGGCGCTGATCCGCCGCACCGACGGCAAGGTCGCCGAGACCGTCAAGGCGCGCGACCTGTGGGAGCAGATCGCTTACGCCGCCTGGGCCTCGGCCGATCCCGGCATCCAGTACGACACCACGATCAACGAGTGGCACACCTGCCCGAACTCCGGCCGCATCAACGCGTCCAATCCCTGCTCGGAGTACATGTTCCTCGACGACACGGCCTGCAATCTGGCTTCGCTGAACCTGCAGAAGTTCCGCCATGCCGACGGCAGCTTCGACATCGAGGCTTTCGAGCATGCCTGCCGCCTGTGGACGGTGGTGCTAGAGATCTCCGTGCTGATGGCCCAGTTCCCTTCGGCCGAGATCGCTAGGCGCTCCTACGAATTCCGCACCCTGGGCCTGGGCTTTGCCAACCTTGGCGGCTTCCTGATGGCGGCCGGCCACTCCTATGACTCCGATGCCGGCCGCGCGATCTGCGGCGCCATCAGCGCCCTGATGACCGGTGTCTCCTATGCCACCAGCGCCGAGATGGCGTCTGAACTGGGCGCCTTCCCGCGCTTCGAGGAGAACCGCGAGGAGATGCTGCGCGTCATGCGCAACCATCGCCAGGCGGCGGTCGGCGGCCAGGACAACTACGAAGGCCTCTCGATCATTCCCGTGGCGATCAACCACAGCCATCTGCCCGATCCGCGCATGGGCGAGGCCGCGATCCGCGCCTGGAAGCTTGCCGTCGAGCTGGGCGAGGCCCATGGCTATCGCAACGCACAGGCCACCGTGATCGCGCCGACCGGGACGATCGGACTGGTCATGGACTGCGACACCACCGGCATCGAGCCCGACTTCGCCCTGGTGAAGTTCAAGAAGCTGGCGGGCGGCGGCTACTTCAAGATCATCAACCGCACCGTCCCCGTTGCCCTGCGCAAGCTCGGCTACAGCGACGAGCAGATCCAGGAAATGATCGCCTATGCCGTGGGCCACGGCACGCTCGAGGAAGCTCCCGGTGTCAACCACGCCGCGCTGCGCGCCCGTGGCTTCGGCGCGGCCGAGCTGGAGAAGGTCGAGGCCTCGCTGGGCAGCGCCTTCGACGTCAAGTACGTCTTCAACAAGTACACCCTGGGCGAGGAATTCTGCACCGGGGTCCTGAAGATCGACGCCAAGTTGCTCGATGCGCCCGGTTTCGACCTGCTGACCCACCTCGGCTTCACCAAGGATGACATCGAGACCGCCAACACCTTCTGCTGCGGCGCCATGACGCTGGAAGGCGCCCCGCACCTCAAGGACTCCCACCTGTCGGTCTTCGACTGCGCCAACCCGTGCGGCCGCATCGGCAAGCGCTACCTCTCGACCAACAGCCACATCAAGATGCTCGCGGCCTCGCAGCCCTTCATCTCGGGTGCGATCTCCAAGACCATCAACATGCCTCCCAGCGCCACGGTCACCGAGTGCCAGGAAGCCTATGAACTGTCCTGGCGCCTGTGCCTGAAGGCCAATGCGCTCTATCGCGATGGTTCCAAGCTTTCCCAGCCGCTCTCGGCGATCAACCTGGGCGACGAAACCGCCGACGATTACGAGACGGTCGCAAGCCGTGCCGAGCAGATCGAGAAGGTCGCAGAGAAGATCGTCACCAAGATCGTCCACCAGGGCGACCGCGGCGCCCGCCTGCGGCTGGACAACCGTCGCCGGGGCTACACCCAGAAGGCGATCGTGGGCGGCCACAAGGTTTACCTGAAGACCGGCGAATATCCCGACGGCAGCCTGGGCGAGATCTTCCTCGACATGCACAAGGAAGGGGCCGCCTTCCGCAGCCTGATGAACAACTTCGCCATCGCGATCTCGATCGGCCTGCAGTACGGCGTGCCGCTGGAGGAATTCGTCGAGGCCTTCACCTTCACCCGTTTCGAGCCTTCGGGCATGGTCGAAGGCAACGAGACGATCAAGATGTCGACCTCGATCCTGGACTACATCTTCCGCGAGCTCGCGATCAGCTATCTGGCGCGCGACGATCTGGCCCATGTCGAGCCGGGCGACCTGATGCCCGACACGGTTGGCCGGGGCGATGCCGCCGAGGATTTCCCGGAGTCTCAGAACGGCGATGTCGCCGCGATCCTTCAGCACCTCACCAGCAACGGCTACACCCGTGGCCGCCTGAAGGTGTTCGACGGCGGCCGTGCGCAGGGGCTCCAGGCGACCACCGTGCACACCCACACCGAGACGGTCGAGACAACCGCGACCTTCGGCAATGTTTCCGTCGCCGCCGCATCGGGTGCGGCGATGGCGGCCATCGAGGAGATGGAAGTCGACCCGCGCGCGGAGAAGGTGCGCGCAGCGCGCATGCAAGGTTACGAGGGCGATCCGTGCTCAGAATGCGGAAACCTCACGCTGGTCCGCAACGGGACCTGCCTCAAGTGTGTCACTTGCGGTTCGACGAGCGGCTGCTCCTGAGTTCCGCTCGCCCGTTGCAGACTCGGGCGGTCCCTTCGCTCACCTGAGCGTGACCGCCCGGCTCATGGTGTGTCCTCCCTGACTTGGGGCGCGTTTCGGCGCGCCCCATTTTTCTCCGCCGCCCGGCAGCACTGCCCAGCAGTTGGCTGCCGTGCGGCGGAGCCTATCTTGGCTAGTTGGCGAAACGCGGCATCACCCGTTCGCCGAACAGGCGCAGGCAGTTCTTCACCTGCTCGAAGCTGAGACCGGGCACGTTGAGGAACAGTGCGATGTGCTGGCAGTTGAGTTCGTCGCGCAGGCGCTCGATCTTCTTCACAGCCGTCTCGGGCGAGCCGACGATGATGAGGTCGTGCTTCATGTTGAAGTCGAAACCGTCGAGTTCCATGTCGCCATCCTCCAGTTCGTCCGGCGTCACCAGGCCCTGGCGCATCCGATAGATGTTGCCGCTGGCCCACTTGGTCAGGCGCTCGATGCCGGGCCTGGCCGTGGCGATCGCTTCCTCGTCGGTTTCGGCCAGATAGATCGTACGCATGATCGAGACGTCCTCGCCCATGGCGAAGGGACGGCCCTGGGTTTCGGCGGCGACCTTGCGGTAGGCCTCCCAGTTCTCGCGGATACGCCCGATCGAGAGATGCTGGCACATGGTGCCGATTCCCTTGGAGGCGCACCACTCGACCGAGGGCACCGATTCGCTCATGGCATAGATCGGCGGCCGCGGCGTCTGGTACGGGCCCGGCTGGATCGAGAGTTTGACGACCTCGTTGTCCTCGTTGTGGAAGCGCGGGTCGTGGGCCATCGGGTTGGCTTCCTTCCAGCCCGGCGCCGGAAAGGTGTGGAAACGTCCCTCGTGGCTCCAGGCCTCCTCGGTCAGCGCCTTCAGCAGGATCTCCACGTTCTCCTCGTAGAGCGCGCGGTTGAGATCGCGGTCGCGGCGGTCGCCGGCGGGGTGGAAGTTCTTGCAGGCGCGGCTGTTGATGCCCGGCGCGATGCCGATGTCCACCCGCCCCTTGGTGATCTGGTCGAAGGTGGCGATGTCCTCTGCCAGGCGGATCGGATGCCAGTCGGGCACGATCAGACCGCACTGGCCGAATCGCAGGCGGTCGCTGTGGCGCGCGCAGTCAGCACCCAGCAGCAGCGGGTTGGAACCCGAACGGTACCAGCCGTCCCAGGCGAAGTGATGCTCGGCCAGCCACAGGCCGGTGAAGCCCAATTCGTCGACCAGTTCGACGGTCTCGTGCATCTCGTCGAACAGCGTTGCCCAGGGATAGGGATCGCCGACGTGATAGAACAACGTGCTGTCAAAACGCATGGCCGCCTGATCCCCTTGCTTTGTTCGATGTCGTGAATCGACCTTACAAGTGCGCCATCGGGCCGTCGATACGCCGCTGTCTGTTGCAAGTGCGAAAGCCTTGTGCTGCATTGCAAAACTCAAGGGGATGGATCGACGATCATGCTGACCGAACGTCAGGTTGCGGGCCTGCGCCGTACGCTGGACGGCTGGCGAGCGCAGGGCCAGACCATCGCGCTGGTGCCCACCATGGGGGCCCTGCACGCGGGCCATCTTTCGCTGGTGGGAGTCGCGCGCGCCCATGCCGACCGGGTCGTCGCCAGCCTCTTCGTCAATCCCCGGCAGTTCGGCCCCAGCGAGGACTTCGCCCGATATCCCCGGAACGAAGCCGCCGATGCCGCCGCCTTCGAGGCAGCCGGAATCGACCTGTTTTGGGCGCCTGACGTGGCGGCGATGTACCCGCAAGGTTTTGCCACGAGCATCACCGTGGAAGGCCCCGCCGCCGGCATGGAAGCCGACACGCGGCCGGGCTTCTTTGCCGGCGTCGCCACCGTCGTCGCCAAGCTCTTCACCCAGACCGGCGCCGACGTTGCGGTGTTCGGCGAGAAGGACTGGCAGCAGCTCCAGGTGATCGGCCGCATGGCCGCCGACCTCGACCTGCGCACCCGCATTCTCTCCGGTCCCACGGTGCGCGAGACCGACGGCCTGGCGATGTCGTCGCGCAATGCCTATCTCTCCCCCGCCGAACGCGCGCGTGCCGCCGAGCTTTATGCGACGCTGGAACGTACGGCGGCGGCGCTTGTTTCGGGCCGGGGCGTGGCAACATGCCTGGCGGAAGGCCGCGGCCACCTGGCCGAACGCTTCGACGGCCTCGATTATCTGGAGCTGCGCGAGGCCGGGAGCCTCGCCCCGCTCGAACGGCTGGTTCCGCCCGCGCGGTTGCTGGCCGCGGTCCGCCTGGGTTCGACCCGGCTGATCGACAACATCGCCGTCGCCCCGGCGGCGCAACGGGAAGGAGGCGCGCCATGACCGCGCCCGCACACAAGCTGCCGATCCGCGAACTGCTCGGCCCCAAGGGCGGGGCGCCCATCGTCGGGCTCACCGCATACACCGCCCCGGTCGCCCAGTGGCTCGACCCTCATGTCGACTTCATGCTGGTCGGCGATTCCGTCGCCATGGTCGTTTACGGCATGGAGACGACGCGCGAGATCGACCTCGACACCATGATCCGCCACGGCAAGGCGGTGGCGCGCACCGCGAAACAGGCCATGGTCGTGGTCGACATGCCGTTCGGCACTTACGAGGACGATCCCAAGGTGGCGCTGGCCAACGTGCGGCGCGTCATGGACGAGACCGGTGCCGAGGCGGTCAAGATGGAGGGCGGCGCGGAACTCGCCGCGACCGTCGCGAAGGTCGTGAAGGCCGGCATCCCGGTGATGGGCCACATCGGCCTGATGCCCCAGCACGTGAAGGCCGCGGGCGAGTTCAGGAGCAAGGGCCACAGCGAGGCCGAGCGGGCGCGCATCCTGGAGGACGCCATGGCGCTGGCGCAGGCCGGCGTCTTCGCCATCGTTCTGGAAGGTGTGGTCGAACAGCTCGCCGGCGAAGTGACCGCCGCCACGCCCGTGCCGATCATCGGCATCGGCGCCTCGGCGGCCTGCGACGGCCAGATCCTCGTCACCGAGGACATGACCGGCATCTTCACCCAGTTCCGCCCGAAGTTCGTCAAGCGCTACGCCGAACTGGGCAAGGCTCTGGAGGCAGCCGTCGCTGCCTACGCCGACGACGTCCGCGCCCGCCGTTTCCCCGGTCCCGAACACACCTTCAAGCCGCGCAAGAAGGCCGCTGAACAGAAGGACTGAGCTGCTGGCTTCGGGTTGCGGCAGTCCGACAACGCGCCCCTGTCGACCTCTCCCATTCTTAACAACCAGTGTCATGGTCCGGCTTGACCGGAGGATGACACGTTTGAGAGAGAGGAAAGCCCTGCGCCCTACTCCGCAGCGCCGTCCCCAGACTCTACTCCGCCGCAGCGGCAGCAGCGGCAGCGAAGCCGAACGGCAGGAACTCTGTCGAGCAGGGCGGGCCGGCGGCGAGTTCCATGTGGGGCGGGTTTTCCAGGACATAGACCATCGCCCCGGCGGTGAAGCCGATGACGTTGGACTGCCCCGGGGCCACGGTGCGCGAGACCGGATGCTCGGCATCATCGCGCGAGGCGAGCGCCGCCTTGATCGTCTCTGCCGTGACGCGGCCCTCACCGATGCGCCGGGTGAGGCAGTCGTAGCGCGCCAGCGTGTTGGCCGAGGCCATGGCGCCACCCTCGTCCAGCGGCGAACCGGCACCGCGGGTGATGTCGTCGTTGGCGAAGGGATGGTTGGTGTGCCAGACGCGGTTGGCATCCCCGCCGGGCACATAGGCGCTCACCTGATTGGCCGAACACTCCAGCGAGACCACCCTGCCCGCCGCGCCGATGGTGTAGTTCTGGCCGGAGGCATGGGGCACGGCGCGGACAAAGGCGACGGCATCCTCGAAGCTCTTCTGCGCCAGGATGCCGCGCGTGACGAACTGCACCGGCAGGCCGTCCCGCCGCCGTTCGAGCTGCAGCAGGGTGTTGCAGCAGACGGCGACACCCGCATCGTTCATGCCGGTCAGCATCAGCATGCCGGCGGCCGAAAACATCAGGCTGGTGAGGCCCGTCTGATCGTCGTGGTGGCGCAGCAGCACCTGGTAACCCTCCGACCAGCCGGCGATGTCCATGGTCTGGGCGACAAAGGTCGGCAGGCCCTGTTGCCCGGCGATGCCGAGCGCACTGCAATGCTCGCCGTCATCGCCCTTGGCCCCACTGCGCGCCAGCCGCTCGCGCCCGAACCACCACTCCTCGTCCATGCAGTTGAAGGCCAGCATGACGTCCTGCGAGACATCAGCCCCTTCAGCCATGCCGCGCACCTCCTCCATGACATCGGGGGTGTGCTTCTCGATGGCGGGCAGGAAATCGGTCTCTGCCAGGAAGTCAGCGATATAGGATTCCGGCGCCACCTTGTGATCGGCCTCGATGGCGCGATACCAGTGTTCAAGGATTCCGCCGATCCGCTCGCGCTGGCTTTCACCGTAGATTTGGCCGCGCTCGCGCGGGCCGCCTCTGAGATCGACGACGGGCATGTCCTGGGTACGCATGGCATCCTCCGCAAGTGGCCGACAAGTAGTACAGCTTCAGGTCCAAGCCTGAACATGATCTCCGAAGGCAGCGTACCTATGCAATCAACCCAAGATATAGTGGGTCGATCTTCCTGACGCTTTGCAAAGGGCACATATTGTGTTAGAAGGACCCTAAGTGGTCTTGTGACGTTTGCTTTGGTATGAGCCGACTGAGCGTGACTGCAGACCCTGATACCGCAGGGTGAGACGAAGGCGTGGGTCCGATACGATCCGGCTTTGACCAGCTGGGCAATCGAAGTCGGGTAGCCCTCGCAGACAGGTTCGGTGCAGTGATCTGGAGTCGCTGCGGTGCATTCGACTCCCATCACCGGCCCGAGGTTGACCTGTCCCACGATCAACGAAGCGCTTCATTGGTTGTGGCGGCGAGATTTGGAGTCGCGAGCGCCGTTTAACTCGTGTCTCCCCGGAACCTCCGTAAACCTTCTGGTCTGCGGGCCGGTTCGCGGGCCTGGAGAACAGCACCATGCTTACTCTTCAGGTTACCGTGCGACTTGATGTGTCATGGCTGACCATACTGCGTTTACTTGCGCTGTTGGCCATCATCGTCACTTAAAGTCTGGGAAGGGGGTGCCGAAAGGCACCCCCTTCTTGCTTTTACGAAGTCGCCTACTCGCCCGCCTCGGCCACCGTCTGCTCGCGCACCTTCTTGTCGACATCCGGTGCGAGCCGGATGTGGAGCTCGCGAAGCTGGTGCATGGAGACCGTGTTGGGCGCGCCCATGAGCAGGTCCTGGGCCTGCTGGTTCATCGGGAAGAGCGTCACCTGACGGATGTTGGGCTCGTCGGCCAGCAGCATGACGATGCGGTCAACGCCCGGCGCCAGGCCGCCATGCGGCGGGCAGCCATAATGGAAGGCATGGAACAGCGCGCCGAAGCGCTCCTCGACATCGGCCGCCGAATAACCGGCGATCTCGAACGCCTTCACCATGGTCGCGGGCTCGTGGTTACGGATGGCGCCCGAGGAGAGCTCCACGCCGTTGCACACGATGTCGTACTGGTAAGCCAGGATATCGAGCGGATCCATGCCCTCCAGAGCCTCCAGCCCGCCCTGGGGCATGGAGAACGGGTTGTGGCTGAAGTCGATCTTCTTGGCCTGCTCGTCGTATTCGTACATCGGGTAGTCGACGATCCAGCAGAAGCGATAGGCGTCCTTCTCAATCAGGCCCAGCTCCTGGCCGACGCGCGTGCGCACGTGGCCCGCGATACGCTCGGCCTCGGCCCTGGCCGCGCAGGTGAAGAAGACGGCATCGCCGTCGCCGACACCGGCAGCCTTGCGGATCGCCTCAAGCTCGCTGTCCTTCAACAGCTTGGCGATGGGGCCTTTGCCCGCACCCTCCTCGAAGATGACATAGGCCAGGCCCTTGGCGCCGTTGTCCTGGGCAAAGCCGATCATCTTGTCGAAGAAGCTGCGCGGCTGGCCCGCCGCACCGGGTGCCGGAATGGCGCGCGCAACCGCACCCTTCTCGATCTGCTGGCGGAAGATCTTGAACTCGCTCTCGCGGAAGCACTCGGTGGCGTCGGCGTTCTCGATCGGGTTACGCAGGTCCGGCTTGTCGTTGCCGTACTTCAGCATCGAATCGGCAAAGGTGATGCGCGGGAACGGCGGTTTGGTGATCGCACGATCGGAGAACTCGTCGAAGACGCCGAAGATCACGGGCTCGATCGCTTCGAAGACGTCGTCCTGGGTGACGAAGCTCATCTCCACGTCGAGCTGGTAGAACTCGCCGGGCGAGCGGTCGGCGCGGGCGTCCTCGTCGCGGAAGCAGGGCGCGATCTGGAAATAGCGGTCGAAGCCCGAGGCCATGATGAGCTGCTTGAACTGCTGGGGCGCCTGCGGCAGGGCGTAGAAGTTGCCGGGATGCAGGCGCGAGGGCACCAGGAAGTCGCGCGCGCCCTCAGGGGACGAGGCCGTGAGGATCGGCGTCTGGAACTCCGTGAAGCCCTGGTCGACCATGCGCCGGCGGATCGAGGTGATGACCTTCGAGCGCAGCATGATGTTTGCGTGCATCTCCTCGCGCCGCAGGTCGAGGAAGCGGTACTTCAGGCGGATGTCCTCGGGGTAGTCGACCTCGCCGAACACCGGCATGGGCAGGGGATCGGCGCTCGACAGCACCGAGAACTCGCGGATGCGCACCTCGACCTCGCCCGTGGGCAGGTCCTTGTTGACCGTGCCCTCGAAGCGGTCGACGACCTTGCCCTCGATGGTGACGACGCTTTCGGGCCGGATC
>CALGGB010000063.1 GCA_937880925.1 uncultured Rhodospirillaceae bacterium
CCTGCCGGAGCGGTGTTGTCCCCTCCGGCAGGCGCCAACATGGCACAAGGCGATCAGGCGTTGGTGATCATGTCGACATAGACCTGGCGCATCGGAGCGAACCAGGGGGTATCGGCCTGCCACCACCAGAGATTGGCGAGGTTTTCGGGCGAGTAGATCTCGTTGAAGGTCTCGGCGTACTGGTCGCCCGCATGGGCGGCAGCACCCGTGGCGGCCGAGTTGTAGCCGGTGTTGGCAACGAACATGCCCGACATCTCCGGCTCGAACATGGCGTTCAGGAAGGCATAACCCTGATCGACGTTCTCGGCGCCGATCGGCATGGCGACCGAGTCCATCCAGGTAATGCCGCCTTCGATCGGCATGCGGTACTTCCAGGCGGGATCGACGTCCCAGCCCAGCTTGATGCCCGTGGTGTCCCAGGTCTGGCCGATGACGCAGCCGGCCTCGGTGAAGGCGTTGGTCGCCTCTGTGGCGTTGTTCCAGAAGGCGCCGACGTTCTGCTTGTTCTCGATGATGTAGGCCGCGACGGCGTCCCAAACGCGCTTGGCGTCGTCCTCGGACTTGTAGACGTCGAGCATGCGGTTGGACGGCACGGCGCCGGTGGCGTCGAGATAGAGGCCGGTGCCCATGATGACCGACTTCTGGCGGAAGGCGACCTTGCCGGTGAGGTCGGGGCCCCACAGCGAGCCGAAGGAAACCTCATCTTCGGCAAGCGGCATGACCGCGGAATTGAAGGTGACGGCCTCGGTGCCCCAGTCGAACGGCAGGGCGACGCGCTGGCCGCGCTGAACGCCGCCGAGCTGGATCGAGTCGCGCACCATCGAGGGGATGATGTTGTCCATGTTGACCCTGGACTCATCGATCTCGGCGAGCAGCATGGAACCGTCGTCGGCCTTGTAGTTCGGCACGTTGGTGACCGAGGGGAAGATGATGTCGAAGCCCGAGCCGCCGGCGGCCTTCAGCTTCTGCTCGGCCTCGTCGTTGGAACCGAAGGTCGAAAGGTTGACCTTGATGCCGCTGTCGGCCTCGAACTTGTCGATCATGTTCTGCTGGACGTAGTCGCCCCACGCAAAGACGTTGACCTGGCCCGAAGAGGCCAGCGCATCGTGGGAGCGGAGCACGGTGGGCATGGCGACGGCAGCAGCGGCGGCGGCCGTGCCCTTCAGGGCCGTGCGGCGCGAAATGGTAGACATGGCGTTAGCCTCCAGGGAATGGGAATGCCCTGAGGGTTAGCCCTTCCATGTAACGCTTGCGCAAACGCAGCTTGAAGAAAATGTGACGGTTGGCCTGCCCTGTGCACAGCTATCCCGGAGATGCGATAGGATCGGCCTTCACAAATGCGGCACAGCCGACCCATGAACGCAGAAGTCAGCCATTGCCCGCCATGAAGATCGTCTTTCGCTGCCCTCCGGAACTGCGCGGCATGATTCCCGAGCCCATACCGGCGCGCCGCGGCCTGCCGGCCTGGCTGCGCAGCATGCCGACGACCGCCCACAGTGGCGACCTTGGTGCCGAACTCGAAACGGTCAAACAGTGTCCGCCCTTCGTGGATGCCATGAGTGCCGGATTTCTGATGCCCTTGGCCGCCGACCTGCGCGTCGAGGACGGCCGCTTTTCCTGGGACTGGGAACCGCCCGCCGATCTGCCAGCGCACTACCCGCGTTCGCCCTTTGCCTTCCACGTCGCTGAACAGCTCACCGGCACGCCGTTCCACGATCCCGACAGCTTTGCGGTGAAGTTCATCAACTTCTGGACCGTCGAACTGCCGCCGGGCTGGGGCCTGCTGTGCAGCCATCCGGCCAACCGCGCCGATCTGCCCTTCCGCTCCGTCAGCGGCCTGGTGCGCGCCGACGACTTTCACACGTTCATCCACTTTCCCGCTGTTTGGACCGACCCCGCGTTCCGTGGCGTGTTGCCTGCCGGCACACCGGTGGCGCAATGCCACCCCGTGCCCCTGGAAGCCTTCGAGGCCGAGCTCGGCGTCATCGAGGGCGAGGCGGCCGGGCGCTTCCAGGCGGCCCACACGGCACCGCGCGACGGGCTGGGCGCCTACCGCAAACATCATCGCAAGCGGGGCTGAGACCTTCAGGCCATACCCAGCAGGGCACGCAGGCGCGAAGGGCGCAGATCGAAGCAGCCGTGGGGTGCGGAGGAAAGCGTGCGCAGCACCTGACCATAGGCATCGGGAAGCGCGCCCAGAAGCTCACGATAGACGGCAAGCGCCTCCTCGAGATGACCGCATTCCTGAAGGCTCGCACCCAGCCCCAGCATCAGATCGCGATCGGGGCCCATGGCCGGGCGGGCACGCCGGAAGTACGCGCAGGCTGCCTCGTGATTGCCCAGCATGCGTTCGGCCAGACCCAGATGGTGGAGCACGACAGGGTGATCCTCGTCGTAGCCCAGTGCGGCCAGCAGCACGGCGTGGGCGCTGCTCGCCTCCCGCGAACGCAAAAGGACGGCAGCCAGCTCGCAGCTGGCCCGTGTATAGGACGGGGCAGCATCGACCGCGGCCCTCAGCCAGACCTCGGCTTCGTCGTCGGCGCCCCGGGCGGCAAGCAGATGGCCCAGGTTGTAGGCCGCCTGGGGTTGGCCTCCGCCATCATCCACCGCACGCCGCAACACGCTTTCGGCTTCCTCCGCAAAACCGGCCGCAGCCAGCGCAATGCCGAGATTGGCGAGCGCCAGCGGCCCGGCCCCGTTGGCCACGGCACCACGCAGGTCGGCAATTGCTGCGGTCGCATCGCCACGGGCAATCGCCAGAGCGCCGCGCATGTGCAGGCCGTCGCCATCGTCAGGAGCGTCACGCAGCAAGCGGTCGAGCGCAGCCCGCGCGGCCTCGTGGTCGCCCCGCTGCCGGGCGGCAGAGGCTTCCTGCAACGGGGCGGTGCGGTCGGGTGGGTGCACAGCGGACATGGTCTCTCCGAGATGGCAGACCATAGTGGACGGGACGGGCGCGAACCGAAACCGTTTGCCGCTCCCCCTGCCCTTCTGGCAGCTTGCCCGCTCAGGGGTGCGGCCATCCGGCGCGGGAAACCCACCTCCCAAACAGCGGCGGGCGCACCGCATGAGCAGCACAGACGAACTCTTCCGCAGCGCGCTCGATCACTACAGGTCGGGCCGCGGCCAGCAGGCGCGCCGCATCTGCCGCGAGATCGTCGCGCTTGATGCCGGCCACGGCCAGGCCCAGGCCATGCTCGGCATGCTGGCCCATCGCGAACACGACCATGGCGAGGCCGCGCGGCGCTTCCTTCTGGCAAGCCGGGCCCAGCCCGACCAGCCCCTGCACCACCTCAACCTTGGCGTCGCCTTGCTGGCGGACGAGCGCTGGGACGAGGCTGTGGAGGCGATGGCGCATGCCACGATCGCTTTCCCCCACAACGCCGCGCTCTGGTCGTGCCTGGGCAACGCCCATGCCGGCAAGGAGGACTGGGGCCGAGCCGAGACGGCATTCGCGCGCGCATCCCAGGCCGAGCCGGAAAACCCCGCACACAGCTACAACCGCGGCCTGGCCTGCGACCGTGCAGGACGGCCCGAAGAAGCAGCCGCCCTCTACCGTGTGGTGCTGGCGCGGGACCCGCGCCACGGCGATGCCCGCAACAACCTGGGACTGGCGCTGATGGCGCAGGGGGCGACCCACGATGCCAGGGAGTGTTTCACCGCCGCCTTCATTGCCGGGAGCCATACCGGCGCCGGTCTCAACCTGTCGCGCTGCCTCACCGCCGCAGGCGAGACGGCCAAGGCGATCGATGTTGCAGGCCATGTCGTGAGCGCTCACCCGGAGATGGCCGAAGCGCATCACTATCTGGGCGAAGCCCTGGTGGCCGCGGGGAACCACGCCTCGGCTGCCGCCTGTTTTGGCCGCTCGCTGGAGCTCGATCCCGGCGACCAGGCATCGCGCGCCGCGCTGTTTCATGCCCTGCATGCCGTGGGCGATCTCACCGGCGCCGATCGCCTGGAAGAAACCGTGGTGACAGAGGCGCTCGAGCGCGCGGGAGCCGGCAAACGGCCCTACCTGACGCCGTTCGCTGCCATGTCGTGTGACCTGTCCAACGCGGACGAAGCCCTGCTGGCACGCGCCACGGCCGGAGCGCTGGCGCGCGACGTCGGTCCCCAGTGCGCGTTCTGGCGCCAGCGGCAACAAGAGCCGTCCCCACCGAAGCGACGGCTGCGTCTGGGCTATCTCTCCGACGACTACCGCGACCAGGCCACGGCCCATCTGGCCGTCGGGTTGTTCGAAAATCATGACCGCGACCGTTTCGAGGTCATTGCGCTCTCCCACACCGGCCCCTCGGGCGACGAGCACCGCCGGCGGATCGAGGCTTCCGTCGACCGCTTCATCGACATCTCCGCCCTGGACCATGACAGCGCGGCGCGCGCGATCGCAGAGGCGGGCATAGATGCCGTCATCGACCTGAAGGGTCATACCCGCGGCAACCGGCTCGCGATCCTGGCGCGCAGGCCTGCGCCGCTGCAGATCACCTATCTGGGTTTTCCCGGCACCACCGGGGCACCATGGATGGACCTGCTGCTGGCCGACGCCACCGTGGCGCCGCCCGAGATCGCCGCGCACTTCAGCGAGCGTACGATCCACCTGCCCGACTGTTACCAGATCAACGACAACCGCGCGCCGATCGCATCACGTCCGGTCACACGCAGGGAGGTCGGCCTTCCCGATGGCGCTATGGTCTATGCCTGCTTCAACGAGCTCTGGAAGATCGACAGCGCCAGTTTCGCGCTGTGGTGTTCGGTGCTCGATGGCGTCCCCGGCGCCGTCTTGTGGCTGCGCGACGGCGGCGAGCTTGCCCGCGCCAACCTGCAACGGGAAGCAGCAGCCCACGGTATCGACCCGGACCGCCTGCGCTTCGCCCCGTACCTGCCCAAGGCGCAGCATCTGGCGCGCATAACACTGGCCGACCTGTTTCTCGACAGCCTGCGCGTCAATGCCCACACCACCGCAACCGACGCGTTGTGGGCCGGCCTGCCGCTCATCACCATCGCCGGGCAGCGCTTTCCCGCGCGGGTCGCCACCAGCCTGCTGCAGGCCGCCGGCCTGGGCGAGCTGTGCTGCGCCGACGGCGCGGCCTATGTCACGCTGGCGGGCGCACTCGGGCTGGACACCGGCCGACGCCGGGCGCTGCGCGAGAGGGTGGCAGGCGTCCGGCGCAGCCGCCTGTTCGACAGCACCGCCACCACCCGGGCGTTCGAACGGGCCATCGTGTCGGAATAGTTACAGTCGGACGCCAGTCCACCGTAAACAAGAATGTGATGTACCCAGTCGCCATGGAACAGCTATTGTAACGAGAGGGGACGTTCGAGTAGCCGCCTTGGGGGAGGCCGGAAACTCGACTTGGACATGCTTGTCCGCGCAGCTTTGGGGGCACAGATGCGGGTATCGGGCTGAGATTCTGCGCGGGGCGTCCTGCGCACGGGGTGTCTGGTGGGCGCCATGGCCCTGTTCCAGGGTGCCGCCGGCGCCAGCGAACAGTCGGACCTGCTGATCGACGAAGGCATCGCGGTTCTCCAGACCGGCGACCTGCTCGGCGCCACCAACCTCTTCATCGACGCCTACGACGCCGATCCCCAGGACGGCCAGGCGGCGTTTTACGTCGGTGTGGGCATGAACCGCATCGGCGACTTCGTCCAGGCGCTTGCCGCGCTCAACGAGGCCCAGCGGCTCGGCTTTGCCAGCGATGAGCTTGATTTCGAGCTGGGCTGGGCCCTGCTCGCTGTCGGCCAGTACGATCGCGCCATCGCGCATCTGGAGGCCTACGAGGCTGCCAACCCCGGCAACGGCAAGACCAGCGAGTTCCTTGGTCGCGCCTGGCTCGCAAAGGGCGAGACCGCAAGGGCGCAGGAATTCTTCGAAGAAGCGGTCGCACGCGATCCGCGATTGTCCTCATCGGTAGCGCTGCAGATGGCCGCGATCGAGGCCAGCCAGGGCAATCCGGAAGAGGCGGCCGTGTACCTGGATGGCATCGTGGAAAACGATCCCTCCTCCGCACTTGGCCAGTATCTGAGCCAGGAGCTGGCTCAGCTTGCACCTCAGCAGCAGGCCGGCGGGCCTTCAAAGATATGGTCGATCGTCGCCAGCTTTGCCGTGGGCCACGACAGCAACGCCATAGCACTGGGCGATGCATCACCCCTGCCCAGCGGCATCACGAATGAGTCGGGTTCCTTCGCCGAAGCGGCCGTCTCGGGCCAGGTCATCGCCTTCAGTCGCCCCGGTATCGACCAGCTTGAGATTAACGGTGCCCTGGGACTGCGCCGCTACGGCGACAACCTGACCGTCGTCGACTCCGAGTTCTGGTCCGTGGGCGCAGACTATCAGGCCCTGATCCGCAACGACCTCGTGGGCCGCCTGCAGGGCTTCGTGGGCGGCAACACCAGCCATGGCGAGGCCAGCAACCATTATGTCGGCGGCCGCGGCTCGGTGCAGTTCGAGAGCTTCGACGTCTTGTGGGAGCCCTGGGTCAGTTCGACCTACATCGAATACAATCAGGTCGGCTTTGTTGCCCCCGCCGACAACCGTGACGGCACGACCTTGGGCATCGGCGTCAACGGCTACTGGACCTGGGACGCCATCGAGACCGACCTGCGCGCCGGCGGCGCCTATGGCAGCACCCAGACCAAGGGCAGCAACTTCGACAGCCATGGCTGGTCGGCCGTGTTCGGACTCTCCAAGGAGCTCGCCGACGAGGTCACCGTGGATGTGTCCTTCATCATGATCAACACCGACTACACGAACCTCGACACGCGCGCGACGCCACCGGGTTCCTTCAAGCGCGCCGATCACACGCGCTACTTCACGCTCCAGCTCAGCAAGCCGGTCTGGGAGAATGTGACGCTGTTCGGCCGGGCCAACGTCACCCACAACGGCTCCAACATCACGGCCTTCAGCTACGACCGCATCGAGACGCTGATCGGCGTCGCGGCATCGTTCTGAGGAGGGCGCACCATGGACACATCCCGTATTCGCACCCACCTGCTCCGCGGCGGCGTCTCGCTTGCCGCGCTCGCTGCCGCCTGGGGCCTGCCCGCGCCGGCCCAGGCACAGACCTGCCGGACCGCCGCGACGATCGATGGGGTGGCCGCCGGAACGGACGTCACCTGCCCGTTCAGCACGGTGCTGACGTTCCCGGGCGCCGTGTCCGAGGGCCCCGGCGGCGTGCCGAACGGCTCGCAACTTCTGGGCGTGCTCAACGGCACAAGCCCGACGCACCAGCAGTGGACCTACACCGATCCCAACGGCAATCTTCAGTCCATCTTTCTTTCGGGCGATTACAACCTGCGCAACGGCATCGGCGGCACGACGGTGCTCGACGGCGCGGCCCTGCGCACGCTTTCCGGGGCAGGGTTGTGCGGCGTCGGCGGCCAGCTGTGCACCCCCGGGGGTGTGCCGACCGCCGTCACGAGCAACTTCTCGGGCGCCCCCGGAAGCGGCGCCGGCGGCACCTTCCTGGGCCAGCCCGTCCAGGATCCGTTCCTGGGCAACGGCGGGTTCCAACAGGCCTCCGCGGACGCTTCCGGCCAGGCGATCTGCGATGCCATGCCCGCGGGTGCATCGTGCGGCGACGCCATCCACTATGGCCCCGTGTTCGATGCATCCGGCACCCCCCGCACCGGGGAGGTCGGGCCGAACGGCGACATCTCGATCTACGGTGAGGGGTTCCAGGACTATATCCTGGACCGATCGCTGCTCCCCGAGGACGTCGCCAACGGCTACGACAGCTGCAGCGATGCGGCACCGGGAAGCTGCGCCATCGTCCTTGATGAGCAGGGCCAGCCATTCGTCTATGGTCCCGATGTGACGGGCATCGGGGCCCCGAGCGAGGACATCACGCCGCGGTTCATCGTGACGGATGCCAACGGCGTGACAGTCGTCGATTACTCGCCCCCAGGCAGCATCCCTGTTCCGAACGGCGACTTCGACCTCGCCGGAATCCTGCGCCAGCACCACATCAACAGCGAGATACTTAACAGCAGCAACAACGCCACAACGGGAACCGGGGGTGGCGTGCAGGGCAGCTTCTCGACGCCCGGCCTGGCCGACGGCTTCCTGCTGACACAGGGTAGCAATGGTGAATATGTCATCAGCGTGCCGGCCAAGTATTCTTTCAAATCAGAGGTAGCAGGAGATTCTGATTGGGAGGATGCCAGTCATTGGGAAGAAGGCCCCACCCGAGTCTTTCTCATCATTGATGCGGATGGCATGGTCGCATCTGGCTCAATGGACCATCCTAATGATGATTCAAGCTCATTTATCTTTGCGCCGATCAGTTCTCCACCTTCCCTTAGCACTGAAAATGTGTTGTCATCTATTTCTATCGACAATTTAGATGCGGAGGGTGAAACTCAAACAAATACAACTATGACATCTCGAGTGAGAACCATTCCAATACCAATACAGTTTTCGGCTCCCGTGTATGTCTCTAGGTCGGCGACTCTCGACGATTTATATAGCGCGCCTGAAGGTCAAAAGGTATTTGATGCCAGGCTGGACGCAGGCCAGCCGACCGGATCTGACGCTCCCGGCGCTGCGACCGAACCTGCCGTCATCTTTTCGCTGGACATTACTCCGGCCAACGGAGGCCAGGCATCCCAGCTCAGCGATGCGCTGACCGCCGATCTGCCCATGCGCGATGGCGATCGCCACGAAATCCAATAACAGGCGACCGGACCGGCACGTTCGCATTCGCATGGCGCTGTTGTCCGGATAGTATGGCGCTCCCTGTTCCGGAGCCACGCCATGTCCCGCACCCGTTTCGCCGACGACGGCAAGGGCGGCCTCAGCCGTCATGTTCCTCTGCGCACCGCGGCCCATACCGCCCTGCTGGTGATCGACGTGCAGCGCTACTGCACGATCCCCGGCGACGGCGAGTTTCCCGGCATGACGCCCGAGACGATCCCCGAGAAGCACCGCTATTACTTCGACCGGATCAGCACCAGGGTCCTGCCCAACATCGCCCGCCTGCAGGGCGCCTGCCGCGGCGCAGGCGCCGAGGTACTCTATACGGTGATCGAGGCGGCCACGCCCGACATGCGCGACCTGAGCCTGGACTACAAGATATCCGGCATCGGCGTACCCAAGGGCTCCCCCTGGGCGCAGCTTCCTCCCGAGATTCCGGCCACCCCCGACGAGATCATCATCCCGAAGACCTCCTCCAGCGTGTTCATGTCGACCAACATCGATTATGTGTTGCGCAATCTTGAGATCGAACAGCTCATCTGCTGCGGCCTGCTGACCGACCAGTGCGTCGAATCGGCCGTGCGCGATGCCTGTGACCTGGGCTATCTCGTCACCGTGCCGGAGGATGCCTGCGGCACCCACACCCAGGAGCGCCACGAGCGTTCCCTGGATTTCTACAAGGGTTACTGCCGCGTCGTTTCGACCGAGCAGGTGGTGACCGAACTGCAAGGCCTCAACAGAAAGGCAGCAGAATAATCATGGATATCACGAAGATCCCCGTCGGGATTAATCCGCCCGAGGAGATCAACGTCATCATCGAGGTGCCGCTGGGCGGCGAGCCGGTGAAGTACGAACTGGACAAGGCCTCGGGCGCCATGTTCGTCGACCGCTTCCTGCACACATCGATGCGCTATCCCTGCAACTACGGCTTCATTCCCCACACCCTTTCCGACGATGGCGACCCGGTCGATGTTCTGGTCGCCGCGCGCACCTCTGTGGTTCCCGGCGCGATCGTGCGCGCCCGGCCGGTGGGCGTGCTGCTGATGGAGGATGAGGCGGGGCTCGACGAGAAGCTGCTGGCGGTGCCGGCCAATTCCACGCACCCCTATTACATGCACGTGAAGAACTACAGCGAGCTGCCCCAGATCCTGCTCGACCAGATCGCCCATTTCTTCCAGCACTACAAGGATCTGGAACCCGACAAGTGGGTCAAGATCCATGGCTGGCGCGGCGTCGACGAGGCCCGGGAGATGATCATGAAGGGCATCGCAGCCGCCAGGACCTGAGTCCCACCTAACCACTTTCCAGCGCCATCGCCTTTCCCTATCGTTGCCGTCCAACACAGGGAGAACGCCATGGCTGTTACGCTGGTGCCGGCTGCAGAAGGCCGCGCGGTTCAGGTCGCCAAAGGCCAGAAGGTCACGGTGCGCACGCCCCAGGGCGGCCAGGCCGCCGACTTCTTTGCCTATAACGCGGCCAATGTCGGCGAATGGCTTTCCCCACCCCATACCTGGGTCACGACCTTCAGCCTGAAGCCGCGCGTGGGCGACACCTTCATCTCGCGCTTCCGCCGCCCGATGCTGATCATGACGCACGACACAGCAGGCGGCGTTCACGACATGCTGCTCGCCGCCTGCGACCAGTTCCGTTACGAGTTCTTCGGCCACGAGGGACCGCACGCAAGCTGCTCGGACAACCTGCAGACCGCGATGCGCCGCATGGGCTATGAGGTCGGCGTCATTCCCCAGCCGATCAACTTCTTCACCAACATCCCGGTCGACGCCAACGGCGGCCTTTCGGGGCCCAAGAACATCGTTCCGCCGGGCGCGGAGGTGACCATGGAGGCGCTGATGGACCTGATCTGCGTCGTCTCGTCCTGCCCCTTCGACATGCGCCGCCAGGGCTGGGAGATCAACGCCGGCGACCGCGTCACCGAACTCGAGATCGAGGTCCACTGACGCCATGGCGGCGCAACGCGACGATGTGGTGGCTGCGGGCGGCCGCTGGTCGGGCATCGTCGCGCGCGGCCAGCACCTGCGCATTACCGACCTGGAGGGCAACCAGGGCGTCGATTTCCTCTGCTACAACGCCGCCGAGCCGCTGGAGCGCTACCACGCGCCGAATACGCTGAAAGCTGCGCGCACCCTGCGCCTGACGACCGGCCACAGCCTCTATTCAGACGAGGCCCGCCCAATCTTCACCATCGTTGCCGATACCGTG
>CALGGB010000064.1 GCA_937880925.1 uncultured Rhodospirillaceae bacterium
ACGCGAGCTGGGCACCGCCCTGCTCGAGGATTGTGGTGTGGCCGTGGTCCACGGCACCAGCTTCGGCGCCATGGGCGAGGGTTTCCTGCGCTTCTCCTATGCCGCCTCGACGGACAACATCCGCGAAGCCTGCAAGCGGATCGGCGACTACCTCTCCTGACGCCTTCCCGCCACAACAGCCTGAAGCAATTCCGCCGCGCCCATCCCGCCATGGGCGCGGCGGTTGCGTCTTGTGCCGTTCCTGCCGGCGCCCCTTGCTCACATCCCCCGCGCGCCGGCGGACGAGGTTATACAACTGTCGCAGATCGGCCACATTTTGTTGCGATGATGTCACGCGATCGACATAGTGATGCCTGAGACGTGACGAGCGACACTCCCACTGCCGCCTCGCCTTGAATCCGGGGGGAACGTCACCCCACGTGTTGCGTTGTTCAATCGCGTCGCCAAGGGGTACGCGTTTGTCATGTTGCAGAAACTCATCACCACGGTTTGCACCGCCGCTCTGATCGGCTCCGTTGCGCTGTCCGCAGCGCGGGCAGACGACGGCGAAGTCGTGAACAGCATGCTGGCGAGCCTCTATGGCCCGACGGGCAGCCAGAGCGACGATCAGGTCCTGCGCGATTTCTATGCCGAGGAGCGCTATCTGCCGGTGTGGTGGCGCGACGGCGCGTGGACTCAGCAGGCGCGTGATGCGGTCGATGCTCTCAGCGAAGCCCGCAGCGCCGGTCTCAACGAAATCCGCTACGGCAGCATTCTGCTCGACAGCGCCGTGGATCAGGGCTTTGCCGCAGCCAGCGGCGCCGACGCCATCGCGGCAACCGAACTCGCACTGACCGCTTCCCTGCTCGCGTTCATCAGCGACAGCGAGAACGGCCTTGTCGATCCCGCCAAACTGGGTTGGCAGTCCCGCCGCGCCGAGCTGATCGATCCCGCTGCTGCGTTGGCCCAGGGTCTTGAGAACCCAGCTTTTGCCGACTGGCTCGCCAAGCTGCACCCGGCGCGCGACGGCTATGCCGCCCTGGTGGCCGAACTGGCCCGTTATCGCACCATGGCGATGGCGCCCTGGCATGTGATCAGCGACGGCGCCAGCATCCATCCCGGCGACAGCGACACCCGCCTGCCCGACCTGCGCGACCGCCTGGTTCTGCTCGGCGACCTGCCGCAGGCGGAACCGTCGCTGGAGGATGTCGGCGCCTTCGTTTACGACGGCGCCATGGTGGCCGCCGTGGAAAACTTCCAGCGCCGTCACGGCCTGCAGGTCGACGGCATCGTCGGCAGCCGCACCCTGGCCCAGCTCAACGTCACGCCGGCCGAGCGTGCGGGGACGATCGTTGCCAATCTCGAAAAGCTGCGCTGGATGCCCGCGCGCGATTCCGTGGCCGGCCGCCATGTCGAGGTCAACCTGCCTGCCTATGAACTGGTCGCCTACGAAGACGGTACGCCGGTGCTGGCCATGCCTGTGATCGTCGGCGAACCGGAGCATCCCACGCCTATCTTCAGCGACCGGATCGTCAACCTGAAATTCGCGCCCAACTGGACGGTTCCCTTCAAGATCGCCAAGACCGAGCTCCTGCCCAAGATTCAGGCCGACCCTACCTGGCTGATCACCAACGACTACAAGGTGATCTCCGACTGGGGCCGGGGTTTCGAGATCGACCCGATGACCATCGATTGGGCAAGCGTCACGCCCCAGTCCTGGAGCTACATGCTTCAGCAGCGGCCCGGCCCTTACAGCGCCCTTGGCCTGATCCGCTTCTCGCTGACCAATCCGCAGGACATCTACCTGCACGACACCGGTTCCCGGAACCTGTTCGGACGGGCCATGCGCAGTCTCTCCCATGGCTGCGTGCGAGTCGGCGACCCGACCGCGCTGGCAGCCTTCGCCCTGGAGGGCGAGGACGACCCCTGGGACGCGGCAAGGATCAACGCGGCCATGAACGCCAGCGAAACGGACTTCCATCGCCTGCAACGCGCCGTTCCCGTGGACTTCTTCTACGTTACCGCGTGGGTCGATGCCGATGGGCGTATGCAGTTCCGCCGCGATATCTACGACTTTGATCCCAAGGTCCTGGCAGCCCTGGAAGCGGCGGTCCAGCCGGTGATCGTACTGCCCCTGCTGATCGGTTCGGAGCAGAAAACCGAAGGAGATGAGATTGCCCTGAGCGACAGCAGCGATGCTGACTTGCCACTCTAGGCTCCCACGACCCCCATATTGTAGATTTTAGGCAACAGAATTCCTCGTTTGTTCTGTTGCATCATTGCTGCTTTACGCATCCGCAAACGGTTTGCTATCCACCCTGTCTGTTCAAGATGACAAGACGGGGTTTCGGGGATGCGGTTTGCTAGGGGTGAGCGCAAGGTTTTGCGCGATCGACGGGGTTTTCTCAAATTCGCGACGGGCGCCGGCATTGCTGCCGCGACCGGCCTGGCCATGAGCCCCGGACATGCGCTGGCTGAACTGCCGCCCCTGCCGGGCCTGCGCCCTGAAGTACCTGCCGAGCTGTCCATGGACGTGCGCGAGCTGACCATCGAGGCCGCGCATACCGGCGAGAAGCTCACCGTGCCCTATTTCGACAACGGCCGTTACGTCGGTGACGCGCTGCAGGCGGTCAAGCACATCATGCGCGACCACCGCAACGACAAGGAGCATGACATCGACCCGGCTCTGCTCGACGTGCTGACCGTGATCCGCGAGCGTCTGGGCACCACCTCGCCCATCACCATCGTCTCGGGCTACCGCTCGCCCGAGACCAATGCGCTGCTTGCCGCACAGAGCGGCGGCGTGGCCAAGAACAGCTATCACCTGCGCGGCCAGGCCGTGGATATCCGCATGGACGATCGCTCCAGCCGCGAGATCTTTCAGGTCGCCCTGGCGCTTGAGGCCGGTGGCACCAGCCTCTACAGCCGCTCAAACTTCGTCCACGTCGACACCGGCCCCGTCCGCACCTGGTAAGCGCTGCGCGCAACCTGAGCGCGATTCCGGCGGCAGCCTTCATCCACCTGTCACAGGCTTGACCTAGCGCAATGCGCCGATAGCGCGCATGGCCTAGTGAAATGTCTCCATCCATTGGAGACATCGCGATGACCTCGTCCACGGATACCCTCACTACCCAGGGCACGGCCCAGGGCAAGGGGCGCCTGGGGCTTCTGGCGCTTACCGCCCTGGTCGTCGGCTCGATGATCGGCGGCGGCGTCTTCAGTCTGCCCCAGAACATGGCTTCCGGCGCATCGCCGGGCGCCATCCTGATCGCCTGGGCGATCACCGGTGTGGGCATGCTCGCCCTGGCGCTCGTCTACATGCGCCTTTCGACGCGCAAGCCGGAACTGGACGCCGGCCCCTATGCCTATGCCCGCGCCGGCTTCGGCGATTTCATGGGCTTCAACAGCGCCTGGGGCTACTGGCTTTCGGCCTGGCTCGGCAACGTCAGCTACGGCGTGCTGATCTTTGCCGCGCTCGGCGCCTTCTTCCCCATGTTCGGCGAGGGCAACACCTGGCAGGCCGTGCTCGGCGCCTCGATCGTGTTGTGGCTGATCCACGGCCTGATCCTGGGCGGCGTGCGCCAGGCCGCCATCGTCAACGTCGTGACGACCTTCGCCAAGATGATTCCCCTCGTGGTGTTCATCGTCGTGGCCGTAGCCGTCTTCGACCCCGCTCTCTTCGGCACGGATTTCTGGGGCACCGGCGCTGACGCCGCGGCGACTGCGGCCGGCACGGAGCCGATGGGCCTGGGCAGCGTCATCACCCAGGTCTCGGGCACCATGCTGGTGACGCTGTGGGTCTTCATCGGCATCGAGGGCGCCAGCGTCGAATCCGGACGCGCCGCCCGCCGGCGCGACATCGGCCGCGCCACGGTGATCGGCTTCCTGATCGCGCTTGTCGTCTACATGGCGATCTCGCTGCTCTCCATGGGCATCCTGTCCCAGCCCGAACTGGCCGGCCTGCCGGAAGCGGCCTCCATGGCCGATGTCCTGAGTTATGTCGTGGGCGGCTGGGGCGGCGATCTGGTGCGCCTTGGCCTTGTCGTCTCCGTCGGCGGCGCCTTCCTGAGCTGGACCCTGTTTGCCGCCGAAATCCCCTTCGTGGCCGCCAGCGAAGGCATGATGCCGCGACTGTTCTCGCGCGAAAATGCCAAGGCCGCGCCCATGGCATCGCTCTGGATCACGAACCTGCTGGTGCAGTTCTTCCTGATCGTGACGCTGTTCTCCGAAGCGACCTACATGGCGCTGTTCTACATCGCATCCACCGCCATCCTGCTGCCCTATGTCTTCTCGGGCGCCTACGCCTTCAAGCTCACGGTGACGGGCGAGGCCTACAAGGCGGGCGAGCAGCGCGGCATGGACATGCTGATCGGCATCGTCGCCACGCTCTACGGATGCTGGCTGGTCTATGCCGCAGGGCTCTCCTACCTGCTTATGGTCGCGATCCTCTATGCACCCGGGATCGTGGTCTATGCCGTGGCCCGGCGCGAACGCGGCGAGCGCATCTTCACACCGTGGGAGATGGTGCTGGCTATCGCTCTTGTCCTCGTTGCCGCCTATGCGGGCTGGCAGATGTGGACCGGCGCGATCAGCCCGCTGTGAACAGGGAGTCCGTCATGCCGTTCTCCGTCGCCTCCGAAGTCGGTCGCCTGCGCAAGGTACTGGTCCACCGCCCCGACCTTGCGTTGCGCCGCCTGACACCCGCCAATTGCCGCGACCTGCTGTTCGACGACGTGCTCTGGGTCAAGCGGGCGCGCCAGGAGCATGACGCCTTCGTCGATGCCATGCGCGAACGGGAGGTCGAGGTCTTCCACGTCGGCAAGCTGCTCGCCGAAACGCTGGAGATCGACGCCGCCCGCGCCTGGTTGCTGGCCCGCCGCATCGGTCCGTCGCGCGTCGGGTCGACCCTTGCCGGCGAGCTTTACGGCTGGCTGGAGGAATTGCCCCGCAGCCGGCTCGCCGAACTGCTGATCGGCGGCATCGCGCGGGCCGAACTGCCGTTCGCCAGCGACAGCCTGCTGGGCACCACCATGGAGCCCGGCGACTTCGTGCTGCCGCCCCTGCCCAACCAGCTCTTCACGCGCGACACGACCTGCTGGATCTATGGCGGCGCCACGCTCAACCCGATGTTCTGGCCGGCGCGGCGCGAGGAGACCGCCAACATGGCCGCAATCTACCGCTTCCACCCGATGTTTGCGGCATCGCCGATCTGGTGGGGCGCCGACATGGCCTCCCAGGGGCGCATGTCGCTGGAGGGCGGCGACGTCATGCCCATCGGCAACGCCACGGTCCTGGTCGGCATGGGCGAGCGCAGCAGCCCGCAGGCGGTGGAGGCGCTCGCCGCGAGCCTGCTCGAGCAAGGGGCAGTCGAGCGGGTGATCGCCTGCGCCATGCCGCGCGATCGCAGCTACATGCACCTCGACACCGTGTTCACCTTCTGCGACCGCGATCTCGTGACCCTGTTTCCGCCGGTCGCCGAGCGCATCCGCACCATCTCGATCCGCAAGGGCGAGGCCGAGGGCAGCCTCGACATCCGCGAGGAGGGCCGGCCCTTCCTGGAGGTCGTGGCCGAGGCGCTGGGGCTGCCGAAGCTGCGCGTCGTGCCGACCGGGGGCGATAGCTACGAGGCCGAGCGCGAGCAATGGGACGACGGCAACAACGTCATCGCCATGGAGCCGGGCGTCGTCATCGCCTACGACCGCAATGTCTATACCAACACGCAACTGCGCCGCGCCGGAGTCGAGGTCATCACCGTCGAGGGCTCCGAACTGGGCCGCGGGCGCGGCGGCGGTCACTGCATGACCTGCCCGCTGCAGCGCGACGCCGTTTGATGCCTTCACGAGGACAGAAGCCATGAGCCAGAACCTGCACGGACGCAGCTTCCTCAAGCTGCAGGATTTCACCGCCGCCGAGATCGGCCACCTGCTTGCGCTCGCCGCCGACCTCAAGGCGGCCAAGCGCGCCGGGACCGAAACCCGGCGCCTGAAGGGCAAGAACATCGCCCTGCTCTTCGAGAAGGACTCGACGCGTACCCGCTCGGGCTTCGAGGTCGCGACCTTCGACCAGGGCGGCCACGTCACCTACATCGGCCCGACCGGCTCCCACATGGGCCACAAGGAAACGATCAAGGACACCGCCCGCGTTCTGGGCCGGATGTACGACGCCATCGAGTACCGCGGCTTCGGCCAGGCGATCGTCGAGGAACTGGCCCAGTGGGCGGGCGTGCCGGTCTACAACGGCCTGACCAACGAGTTTCACCCGACCCAGATCCTGGCCGACTTCCTGACCATGAGCGAACACGCCGGCAAGCCGCTGCACGACATCGCCTACTGCTTCCTGAGCGATGCCGAGAGCAACATGGGCGACAGCCTGATGATCGGCGGCGTCATGATGGGCATGGACGTGCGACTGGCCGCGCCGAAGGCCTGCTGGCCCCGGCCGGAGATCGTCGAGCACTGCCGCAGGGTCGCCAAGCAGAGCGGCGCGCGCCTGACCCTGACCGAAAGCGTCGAGGAGGGCGTGAAGGGCTGCGACGTGCTCTACACCGACGTCTGGGTTTCCATGGGCGAGCCGGAGGAGAAGTGGGCCGAGCGCATCAGGCTGCTCACCCCCTACCAGGTCAACGCCGCGACCATGGCCCTGGCGGGCAACCCGCGGGTGCGCTTCATGCACTGCCTGCCGGCCTTCCACAACGCAGAGACCGAGGTGGGGCGCCACATGCAGGAAACCTTCGGCATCAGCGAGATGGAAGTCACCGACGAGGTCTTCGAATCCGACGCCTCGATCGTCTTCGATCAGGCCGAGAACCGCATGCACACGATCAAGGCGGTGCTTGTCGCCACCATCGGGGCCTGAGCGTGCGCCTGGTCGTCGCCCTGGGCGGCAACGCCCTGCTGCGCCGCGGCGAGGCAATGACGGCGCAGAACCAGCGCGCCAACGTCGCGGTCGCCGCGCGGTCCCTGGCGCCTGTGGCGGAGGCGCACGAACTGGTCGTCACCCACGGCAACGGCCCCCAGGTCGGCCTGCTCGCGCTGCAGGGCCTGGCCTATGACAAGGTCGCGCCCTACCCGCTGGACGTGTTGGGTGCGGAGAGCGAGGGCATGATCGGCTACATGATCGAGCAGGAACTGCGCAACGTGCTGCCTGGCCGCGAGATTGCCACCCTGCTGACCCAGATCGAGGTCGATGCCGAGGATCCGGCCTTCGCGCGACCCAGCAAGCCGATCGGCCCGGTCTACAAGACCGCCGAAGGCAAGCGTCTTGCCGCCGAGCGGGGCTGGACCATGGCGCCCGATGGCGAGGGCTGCCGCCGCGTCGTCGCCTCGCCCCTGCCCCGGCGCATCCTGGAGGGCAGGACCATCGCCCTGCTGCTGGAAGCCGGCATTACCGTGATCTGCGCCGGTGGCGGCGGCATTCCCGTGCTCGCCCGGCCCGACGGCAGCCATGCCGGCGTCGAGGCCGTGATCGACAAGGATCGTGCCTCAGGCCTGCTTGCCGGCGACCTGGGAGCGGACGGCCTGGTGATGCTGACCGATGTCGCCGCGGTGATGGAGGGTTTCGGCACGCGCGAGGCGCGCGCGATCCGCACGGCGACGCCGGAGGCTCTGGCCGTCATGGACCTGCCCGCGGGCTCCATGGGACCCAAGGTAGAAGCCGCGATCGCCTTCGTCGATCAGGGCGGCAGCTTTGCCGCCATCGGCGCGCTGGGCGACCTCCCCGCCATCCTGGAGGGCCGCGCCGGCACCACGATCCGTGCGGACGCCGAGGGCCTCATCTACGGCTGAGGCTCAGGACCTGCGGGCGAAGCGCTTTTCCAGTCGGGCGGCGGCCTCGTCGAGGATTGCGTCCTTCTTGCAGAAGCAGAAGCGGGCCAGGTGCGTGGGCCCGCCAGGCTCCCGGTAGAAGGCGCTGACCGGTACTGCGGTGACGCCGGCCTCCACCGTGATCATGCGGCAGAAGTCCTCATCGCTCCCCTCGAAGCCCAGGGGACGGAAATCGGCGCTGACAAAGTACGTGCCTTCCGAGGGCAGCACTGAAAGACCGGCCCGCGACAGGCCCGCCGAAAGCCGGTCGCGCTTGGCCTGCATGGCGCCCGCCAGGCCGGTGAAGTAGCTGTCGTCCTTGGCGAGGCCAAAGGCCACCGCCTTCTGCAGGTCCGGCGGCGTCGTGAAGGTCATGAACTGGTGGGTCTTGATGACCGGCGCCAACAGCGCCGCATCACCCACGACCCAGCCCACTTTCCAGCCCGTCAGCGAGAAGATCTTGCCCGCCGAACCGATGCGCAGGGTGCGCTCGCGCATGCCCGGCAGGGTTGCCATGGGGATGTGCGGCTCACCGTCGAAGGCCAGATGCTCATAAACCTCGTCGCACAGGCAGACGACGTCGTGGGCGATGCACAGCCGCGCGATGGTCTCAAGCTCGGCCTTGCGGAGGATACGTGAGGCCGGGTTCATGGGACTGTTGATCAGGATCAGGCGTGTCTTTTCGTTGAAGGCCGCTTCCAGGCGCTCCACCGGCAGGCGCCAGTCCGGCGGGTCGAGGCGGACATAACGTGCCACCGCACCGGCGCGCGCCACCATGGGCGCATAGCTGTCGTAGAGCGGCTCCAGCAGGATGACCTCGTCGCCCGGATTGAGCAGGCCCATCAGGCAGTCGGCCAGCGCCTCGGTGGCGCCCGAGGTGACCACAACCTCGCTCTGCCAGTCGTAGTCCAGGCCATAGAAGCGTTTGCCGTGGGCGGCGATCGCCTTGCGCAGCTCCGGCACCCCGGCCATGGGTGGATACTGGTTGGGCCCGGCCATCAGGGCGTCGGCGGCGGCCTGGCGGACGTCGGCGGGGCCGTCCTCGTCGGGGAAGCCCTGGCCGAGGTTGATCGAGCCATGCTCGATGGCAAGGCGCGACATCACCTCGAACACCGTCGTGCCGAGCGCCGCCATGGTCTGATTGGCCGGTTTCATGCTTATCTCCCCTGCGCGGCGCGACATTGCCGGAGGCGCGCCGGTGGGGCAACGCTCTCGTGCCCGATGTGCAGGGGAATTCATGGCAGGGCAGCCTGAAACCGATCTCTACGGCCCCGTGAAGGCCTTCCTTGAGGGCCAGGGTTACACCGTGAAGGGCGAGATCGGCCGCTGCGACGTGGTCGGCGTGCGCGACGGCGCCGAACCGGTGATCGTTGAGCTCAAGACCAGCTTCTCCTTGCCACTGGTCTTCCAGGGGATGCAGCGCCAGGGGCTGAGCGATCTGGTCTATCTCGCCGTACCCGCCTCGGGCGGCGGCCTGTGGAAGCGCCAGCGTCGCGATATCCTGAAGCTTTGCCGCATGCTCGGCCTGGGTCTGATGACCGTGGATACCGGAAGCGGTCATGTAGAGGTCCAGGGCGATCCGGCCTCGTACAAGCCGCGCAAGCAGCCCAGGGCAAGGCAACGCCTGCTGGGCGAGTTCCAGCGCCGCGTCGGCGATCCCACGCACGGCGGCGGCCGCGGCCGTCCGGTGATGACCGCCTACCGCCAGGACGCCCTGCTCTGTGCCCGTCTGCTGGCGCAAGCCGGCCCCATGGCGCCCGCCGCCGTGCGGGACGCCACCGGCATCGCGCGCGCCGCCGCAATCCTCTCGCGCGATGTCTATGGCTGGTTCGAGCGCGTCCGACGCGGCATCTACCGCATCACACCGGCCGGAGAGGAGGCCCTGGCCACCTTTGCCGATGCCCTGCACGCGCTTGATGCTGCAAACGTGGGCAACGATGCGCCCAAAACGTAGGCAAGTGCCCATTTTTTAGGCGAACTATGCTCAGATATAACGTTGAAAAAAGTTGTCAACCTATTGAAATCACGTAACATGGTCTGCTTTGCCAAACTGGCACGCGTCGTGCTCATACGCGCGTGAGTATCGGGGATAGGTCATGAAAAAAATCGAAGCCATCATCAAGCCCTTCAAGCTCGACGAGGTGAAGGAAGCCCTTCACGAAGTCGGCCTGCAGGGCCTTACCGTCACAGAGGCCAAGGGTTTCGGCCGCCAGAAGGGCCACACAGAGCTCTACCGCGGCGCCGAATACGTCGTCGACTTCCTGCCCAAGGTGAAGATCGAGCTGGTCGTGGACGACAACCTTGTCGACCGCGCGGTCCAGGCGATCCAGGATGTCGCACGCACCGGCCGCATCGGCGATGGCAAGATCTTCATTCTCCCGGTGGAGGATGTCATCCGCATCCGCACCGGCGAGCGTGGCCCCGACGCCGTCTAGGCATTCTCGCCAGCCTCCCGTTCCGCACTACAAAGGAGAACCACTGTGTCCGACGCCGAATCCGTCCTGAAAAGAATCAAGGACGAAGAGATCCCCTACATCGATCTTCGTTTCACCGACGCCAAGGGCAAGTGGCAGCACCTGACCATGGCCGCCCGCATGATCGACGAGGACACGTTTGCCGACGGCATCATGTTCGACGGCTCCTCGATCGCCGGCTGGAAGGCGATCAACGAGTCCGACATGATCCTGATGCCCGACGCCAGCTCGGCCGTGATGGATCCTTTCGAGCCCCAGCCGACGCTGATCATCAACTGCGACATCCTGGAGCCCTCGACGGGCCAGCCCTACACCCGCGACCCGCGCTCCACCGCCAAGCGCGCCCAGGCCTACCTCGCCTACAGCGGCATCGGCGACACGGCCTATTTCGGCCCGGAGCTGGAGTTCTTCGTCTTCGACAGCGTGCGTTTCTCCAACGATCCGCGCCACACCTTCTTCCATCTCGATTCCGCGGAAGGCACCTACAACGACGCCACCCACTACGAGGAGGGCAACCTTGCCCATCGGCCGCGCGTCAAGGGCGGCTACTTCCCGGTGGCGCCGATCGATACCGCCAGCGAACTGCGCGGCGAGATGCTGACCGTGATGGCCGACATGGGCATCCCGATCGACAAGCACCATCA
>CALGGB010000065.1 GCA_937880925.1 uncultured Rhodospirillaceae bacterium
GCCAATTACCCATCTGCCGGTCGATCTTCTCGCGCCCTCGCCGATGCAGCCGCGCGCCTTTCATGGCTGGCGGTCGATGCCGGGGCAAGGCTGGCCGAACTCGACATCAACCCGCTGTTCCTGCGCCGCCAGGGCGAAGGCGTGATCGCGGTCGATGCACGGGCGCGCCTGACGTGACCGTTCAGGTCACACGATAAAAGCCCAGATCGACAAAGGCCCCGCCGGGATCGGCGCGCAGGGTGCCGACAAAGACGCTGTGGCGCAGCCAGACGTGCGGGCCGTCAGCGACCTCGAAGCGGGGCACCGTGCGGCCGACGAAACTGCCGTCGGGCGCGGTTCCGCCCATGCCGCGATTGTCGACAGCAACCAGGGTGCCGTCGTCGAGCTCGAGAGCGTAGCGCGCCCAGACGGTGAAGCGGCCCTCCTCGCCGTCGAGCGCCCAGTCCTCGCCGCCCGGCAGGATGCGGCCGGACAGGCGCGGACCCGAGACGGTGCCCCCGGTGATCGGGATGATCTCGCGCCCTCCGTGGCCCACGTCGCCGACGCGCAGCGCGGGCGAGAGCGTGACGTGCAGCTGCGCGATGAACTCCAGCCCTGGCTCGGTCATGTCAGGACTCGCTTTCGATGATCTCGCGGATCTTGGCGTTCACCACCTCGGGCTTCTGGCCGCAGAGCGCGACATGGGAAAGGCCTTCCAGCCGGTGGTAGTGGCCGTCGCCGGCAAGCGCGGCGCACTTCTTGCCGAGATAGGGTGGGGCCTGCATGTCGAGGCCGAAGCCGATGACGTGCATCGGCACCTTGCAGTCCGGCAGCCGGTCGGTGGTGTCGAAGTCGCAGCAGGCCTGCCACTGGGCATCGAGCATCTTGCCGTCGCGGTGCTTGTAGGCGGCCTCGGTGACCTTGCGCAGCTCGGCCCATTTCTCAGGATCGTCGAGCACCTCGGGCGAGTACATGAAGACGGCGTAGTGGCAGGTCGCGAAATCGGGCGGCAGGTCGCCGTGCTCGCGGCGGTAGCGAATCTCCGCCTCCATCCATTCGCGCGAGAAACCCTCGGAAACCGCGAAGGTACCCATGGGGATCGCCAGGCGCACGAGATGGGGCCAGTTGATCGCGATCTCCTGGACGATGAGCGAACCCATGGAAAGGCCCGCGACGATCACCGGGGGATTGCACACCGCCTCGATCAGCTCGGCGGCATCGCGCGCCATGTCGAGGATGGTCCAGGGCGGGCCTTCGGTGTGATGGGTCTCGCCGACGCCGCGCGGGTCCATGGTGGTGTTGCGGAAGTCGGGAAAACCCTCGACCTGCCAGCGCATCTCCTCGCCCCGCTGATCGCCGCCGGGCAGCCAGACGATGTCGGGGCCGGAGCCGGTCTGCTCGTAGTAGAGGTCGGCTCCGGACGTGCGGAAGTGCGGCATGAGGGCGTTCTCCTATGGCGAAGCGGTAGAGTTCAGGATTCGAGCGACTTGCCGACCTTCTCGACCAGATCGTTCGAAAGGCCGGGCTTGGCGCGGATGCGGGCAAGCTCCTCCTTCATCATCTCCTGGCGGGCGGGATCGAAGCGGTGCCAGCGGCCCAGGGGATCGATCAGGCGCGCGGCGACCTGGGGGTTAAAGCCGTCGAGCTCCAGGATGGCGTCGGCGACCAGGCGGTAACCCTTGCCGTCTTTGCGGTGGAAACCCGTGGGATTGCCCGCGGCAAAGACACCGACCAGGGAGCGCGCCCGGTTGGGGTTCTTCAGGGTGAAGAGTTCGTGCCCGAGCAGGGCCTGGACCTGCTCGACGGCATCGGGCGCCGAGGAGCGGGCCTGGGCGGCGAACCACTTGTCGACGACCAGGGCGTTGTCGCGGAAGCGCGCGAGGAAGTCGTCGAGCGCGGCGCGGCGCTGGGGCACGTCGATGTCGACCAGCAGGGTGAGTGCGGCCATGCGGTCGGTCATGTTGTCGGCCGCCTGGTACTGGGCGTCGAGCAGGGCCACGGCATCGCCGTCGCCGGGCGCGGCCAGATAGGAAAGCGCGGCGTTCTTCAGGGCGCGCTTGCCGGCCTGGGCGGCATCGGGGCTGAACGGTCCCGGCGTGGCGTTGGCGCGATAGGCGTTATGAAGCAGCTCGCCAAGACCCGCCGCCACGGCACGCTGCAGCGTGACACGCGCGGCATGGATGCCCTCGACGTCGACCACCTCCATCTGATCGGCGAGATACCCTTCACCCGGCAGGGTGACGGCGAGCGCGGCAAACGCCTTGTCGATGGACTCGTCCTCCAGGATCGCCTTCAGGGCGACGACGAAGCGGGCGTCAAGCTTGGGATCGCGCCCGGCGCGGACGTCTTCGATCATGCCCAGCATCAAACGCGTGGCGTATTGCTGGCCGGCCTCCCAGCGGGCGAAGGGATCGCTGTCGTGGGCCATGAGGAAGGCGCGGTCCTCCTCCGAAAGCTCCGTCTCGATCCGCACCGGCGCGGTGAAGCCGCGGTTGAGCGAAAGCACGGGACTGGCGGTAACGCCCTCGAAGCGGAAGACCTGGCTCGGTGCGTTGAAGCGCAGGGTATGGCTGCCGGCCTTCTGCCCGCCCTGCTCGACCACCATGTCGGCGCCGTCGGGGCCCAGCAGGCCGACCTCGAATGGCATGTCGAGCGGCTTCTTGACGAGCTGGCCCGGCGTCGACGGTGTTTCCTGGGTCAGCGTCAGTTCGAAGGCCTGTTCAGCCTCGATCCAGGCGCCCCTTGCGGTGACGACGGGTGTGCCCGCCTGGCTGTACCAGCGCTTGAAGCGGGTGAGGTCGGCGCCGTTGGCATCGGCCATGGCGGCAAGGAAATCATCGCAGGTGACCGCCTCGCCGTCGTGGCGCTCGAAGTAGAGATCCATGCCCTTGCGGAAGCCGTCGCGGCCCAGCAGGCGGGCGTACATGCGGATGACCTCGGCACCCTTCTCATAGACCGTGGCGGTGTAGAAGTTGTTGATCTCGATGTAGTGGTCCGGGCGGATGGGGTGGGCGAGCGGCCCGGCATCCTCGGGGAACTGGGCGGCGCGCAGGGCGCGCACGCTGGCGATGCGCTCGACGGGTGCCGAGCGCTGGTCGGCACTGAACTCCTGGTCGCGATAAACCGTCAGGCCCTCCTTCAGGGAGAGCTGGAACCAGTCGCGGCAGGTGACGCGGTTGCCGGTCCAGTTGTGGAAGTACTCGTGGGCGATGACGCTCTCGATCGCCTCGTAGTCGCCGTCGGTCGCGGTCTCGGGGCTCGCGAGCACCAGCTTGGAATTGAAGATGTTGAGGCTCTTGTTCTCCATCGCCCCCATGTTGAAATCGCCCACTGCGACGATGTTGAAGACGTCGAGGTCGTACTCCAGGCCGAAGCGCTCCTCGTCCCAGGCCATGGAGCGCTTCAACGCATCCATGGCGTAGGCGCAGCGCTCCTGGTTGCCGTGCTCGGACCAGATGGCAAGCGCCACCTTGCGCCCGGAGGCCGTGGTGAAGCTGTCCTCCAGCACGCCGAGGTCGCCGGCGACCAGCGCAAAGAGATAGGAGGGCTTGGGGAACGGATCGTCCCACACCGCACGGTGGCGGCCGTCGGCAAGCTGCTTCTCCTCAACCAGGTTGCCGTTGGAGAGCAGCACCGGGCAGCCATCCTTCGGGGCATCGATGGTGACGCGGTAGGTCGCCAGCACGTCGGGACGGTCGGGGAAGAAGGTGATGCGGCGGAAACCCTCGGCCTCGCACTGGGTCGTGTACTTGCCGCCCGACATGTAGAGGCCCTCGAGCGCGGCATTGTCGGCTGGCGCAATGGTCGTCGTGGTTTTCAGCGTGAAGTGTTCGGGCGGTTCATGGATGACAAGGCCCTCGTCATCGTGGTCGTAGGCGTTGTCGCCCAGGACCTGGCCGTCGATGGCGATGGCGTCGAGGGAAAGCCCGTCGCCATCCAGGCGGAAGGGGCGCGCGCCCTGGCTGCGATCATGGTCAGCCCGCACCGAAAGCTCCGCCGTCACCTTCGTGCCTGTGGGATCGAGCTCGAAGTGCAGCGCCACCGTCTCCACCCGGTAATCGGGCGCGGCGTATTCGCTGAGGCGGATCGTCCTGGGTTCGTCGGTGCGCACGGCACTCTCCTTCTGGGTGGCCAACCTGCCGAAAGCGTTCACGGCGATGCCGACAGGGGTGGGGCAGACATGGCGGCTCGCACCTCGAAGCGCAACATCCTGCCCCAGCAGGAGCCTGGCGAACAGGGCGCGATGAGCGTGGACGCGGCAGCGCCACGGGACTAGGAAGCAAGGGTAGCCGCGCGGTGCGGTGCTGTTGCGGAGGCCTTGCGTGCGTCCCAGGTTCATCGCTGCGCTGACCCGCCCGGGTCCATGGATGTTCGGTCTGTTCTGGGCGCTGGAAAGCCTTTCGCGCTCGCTGATCGCGGCCGTGATCTCCGTGGCGGCCTACGACCTTGGCGGCAGCAATGTCGTGATGACCTTCATGTTCGTCATCGTCGGCATCTTTTCGGTCTGCTCGGCGCTTGCCATCCCCTTCGTCATCCGGCGCCTCAAGCCCCTGCGGACCTACCGCCTGGGCGCCCTGCTGGTCGCCGCGGCACCGGCGATCATGGCCTTCGGCAACCTGGGCACCTTCTTTGTCGGCATGTTCGGGCGGGTCTTTGCGACCAACTGCATGCAGGTCGGGCTGTCGCTCTTCATCATGGGCTACATCCGCAAGCGCGACATGAGCCAGTCCGAGCCGATCCGCATGCTGATGGCCGCCCTGCCCTGGGCGATCGGCCCGACGCTGGGCATCTGGCTCTACAACAACATGGGCCGGGGCGCGCCGTTCATCCTGTCGGCGGTGGTGGCGCTGATCCTGATCCTCTACGCCTTCCTGGTGAAGATCGACGAGACGCCGGTGCTGAAGGCGGTGCCGGTCAAGGCCGCCAGCCCGATCACCTACGTGCCCCGCTTCGTCGCCCAGCCGCGCCTGCGCCTGGCCTATCTGCTGATCTTCGGGCGCGAGAACTGGTGGTGGATGATCTACCTCTACGTTCCCGTCTATGCCGAGAACCACAACATGGAGATCGCCGTGCTGGGGGCGCAGCTTCCCGTGGGCGGCCTGGCGCTGTCGTTCTGCAGCGCGCTCGCCATCCTGGCGCCGCTGTGGGGCCGGGTGATGCGCCGCATCGGCATGCGCCGCTATGTCATCATCGGGTTCCTGGCCTGCGCCGTGATGGTGGCGCTGGCCGGGCTGATGATCGACGATCCCTGGATCGCCATCGGCCTGATCCTGGTGTCGGCGATCCCGCTTTCGGCGACCGATGCCTGCGGCAACATTCCCTTCCTGCGCGCGGTCAAGACACGCGAGCGCACGGAGATGGCGATGGTCTACGGCACCTACCGCGACATGGTCGGGCTGGTGGTGCCGACCATCTTCACCCTGCTGCTGCTGGTCTTCCACCTCGACATCGTGTTCTTCGCCACGGCCATCGCACTGGTGCTCTACGCCAGCTACGCGCGCCACCTGCCCAAGGCGATGTGAGGTGCTTCAGCCCGCAACATGCAGGCGGGCGAGCGGCTTTTCGTTGATCGGCAGGTGGATGAGCGCGGCCATGAGGCCGAGGCCCGCGCTGATCCACCAGACGATATCGTAGGAGCCGGTGCGGTCGTATAGCCAGCCGCCCAGCCAGACGCCCATGAAGCTGCCCAACTGGTGGCTGAAGAAAACGACACCGAACAAGGTCGCCATGTACTTCACGCCGAAGACCTGGGCGACGATGCCGGAGGTGAGCGGCACGGTCGCCAGCCACAGGAATCCCATGGCGATGGCAAAGGCGTAGATCGTCATCGCGTTCTTGGGCGCCAGCAGCAGGGCGACCATGATGAGCGTGCGCGCGAAATAGATGCCCGAGAGACCGCAGCGCTTGCTCCAGCGCTGGCCGAACCATCCCGCCGCCATGCAGCCCACGATGTTGCAGCCCCCGACCAGGAACCAGGCCCAGGCGGCGACCCAGGGCGAAAGGCCAAGGTCGGTGATGTAGGAGGGGAAGTGCACCGTGATGAAGGCGATCTGGAAACCGCAGACGAAGAACCCTGTGGTGAGCAGGAGGTAGCCGCGATGACCGGCGGCCTCGCGCAGGGCCTGCCCGACCGACTGGTTGCTGGCGATTTCACCGACGCCGGCGTTTGACTTCGGCAGCACGAAGGCGAGCGGGATGATCGCCATGGCGGTGGCGGCGAGAGCGATCAGCGCGCCCTGCCAGCCCAGCAGCGAGATCGCACCCTGTCCGCCCAGCGCGAAGATCACCTGGCCCAGCGACCCTGAGGCAGTGCCAAGGCCCAGCGCCAGCGAGCGCATGTGCGGCGGCACGACGCGGGCCATGGCCGCCAGCGCCAGGGAAAAGCCGGTGAAGGCGACGCCGATGCCCACCGCCACGCCCGCGACCAGGGTGAAAAGCACGCTGTTGTCGACCACGCCCATGGCCCAGGTCGCGGCACCAAAGATCAGCGCGCCGAGCACGATGACGCGGGCCGGGCCGTAGCGGTCGGCCAGCGCGCCCGCGACCGGCGCGGCAAGGCCCCACACCAGGTTCTGCACGGAAAGGGCGATGGAGAAGGTCTCCCGACTCCAGCCCTGCGCTTCCGTGATGGGATCGAGGAAAAAGCCGAAGACCGAGCGGATGCCGAAGCCGATCACGGCGATGGCGCAACCGGCCAGGATCACGACCATCGGCGTGCGCCAACCGGCTGCGGGAGCGGCAGAAGATGTCGACATGCGAACTCTAAAGGCGGGCCCGCCAAACGGCGGTGGGGCTTGCAGGACCCGAACTAGACACCCTCATGACGTGCGGCGCAATCGCAGCGGCAGGGCCCGTCAGTCCTTCAGCAGCCGGCCGATCATGCGGCCTGCCGTGCGCGCGGGATGTTCGCCAGGCTGGCCCTCGCCGGCGGCCTGGCGCGCGGACTGCAGCTTGCGCTCGATCACAGGCTTGGCCTGGGTGTGATAGACCTCGGCCGCCTTGGCGCGGACCTTGGGGTCGGCGGCAACGCGGCGGGCGGCCATGGTGAGGAGCTGGCGCAGGATCATGGGGCCATTCTACAGCATCGGCACGGTCACCGCACCGACCGCGTCGGGGGCAGGCGCGAAGAACAGCAGGATCACCAGGCGGCCGTCCTCGATGGTGGTGCCGAAGCCGTCGCCGCTGGAATGCCAGAACCAGGGCCGGAAGAGGACGCAGCGGTTGAACTTCATCGGCAGGGTATGGGTCAGCTCCCAGGCGTCGGGGTCGCTGCCGTTCTCGACCGTCAGGATCTCCATCAGCGCCTCGCGCGGGGTCGGCTTGCCGTAGATCGCCTGGGCCTCGGCGTCGTCCAGCGGCGCACGGTCGGTGCCGTAGCGCAGGTTGCGGAAAAAGTCGGTGCCTCCGGCGGCATCCTCGTCGCGCGAGAGATAGATGATGCCTGCCCAGGTGGCGCCGGGATCGACATGGACCCGGCCGCGCCGCTCATCGGCCGCCAGGGTCAGACGCGCGCAGCCGTGGGACCACTTGTTGATGCCGATGATCTTCTCGCCGACAAGCTGGCTGAACATCTGGTCGCTGCCGGGCCATGCCATCGACTGCCTGGAATTGCGACCGGGATAATAGACCTGCCCGGGATCGGGATAGTCGAGACCCAGCGCCACCTCGCGCGCCTTGTCGGGGCGGTCGAAGAAGTCGTCGATCATCATGAACGAACGCTGCATGGGAGGTCAGCCTGCCATCAGGCGGTCGATTTCGGTCAGTTCGTCGCCGCTCATGCGCCAGGCCATGACCGCCTTGGCATTGGCCCTGGCCTGAGACGGCTTGGTCGCACCGCAAATGACCGTGGAGACGACATCGTGGCTGGCCAGCCAGCCGATCGCCAGTTCGAGAAGACTGTGGCCATGCGCGGCGGCAAAAGCCTCCAGCCGGTCGACCCTGTCGAAGTTGGCATCGCTCAGCACCTCGGCGTAGCGCGGATCATCGCCCGCCAGCCGCATCGATTTCGCGGGCCGCTTGCCCCGGCTGTACTTGCCCGAGAGCAGGCCCATGGCGAGCGGGAAATAGGGCATGATGCCCAGACCGAAACGGCGTGCGGCGGGCACCACCTCGTCCTCCACGCCGCGGCTGAACAGGTTCCACTCGCTCTGGCAGACCACGTAGGGGTTGAAGCGGCGATCGGCGGAGGTCCAGGCGGCGTCGGCAATCTGCCAGCCGGCATAGTTGGAGCACCCGGCATAGCGGATCTTGCCCTGGGCGGTGAGGCGGTCGAAAGCCTCCAGGGTCTCCTCGATGGGTGTGACGGGATCGGGCGCATGGTGCAGGTAGAGGTCGATCCAGTCAGTCTTCAGCCGCTTCAGGCTGGCCTCGCAGGAGCGGATGATGTGGTCGCGCGAACCGCGCCGGACATGGGCGGGTGTAGCCGCCGTCTTCATGCCCACCTTGGAGACCACCACGACATCCTTGCGCTGCTTGCCCAGCGCCTTGCCCAGGATCGTCTCGGAAACGCCGTCGTCATAACAATCGGCCGTGTCGAACAGCGAGATGCCGGCATCAAGCGCACCGTGGACGACCTTGGTCCCCTGCGCTTCATCGACCCACCAGCCCAGGGTGTTGCAGCCCATGCCGGCCAGAGAAACGGAGAGGCCCGAGCGGCCCATGGTGCGGAATTCCATTGCGGCGATCCTCCAAAACAGGACGCCATCCTAGACGGCCCGCGCCGGGCCGGTCCACGGCGGCGGTTGCCGCGCCCGAGCCCGCAGGCTAGTTCAGAACCATGAACCACGATTTTGCGATCAACGAGGCCCTGCGCGCGGCGATGGCGCAGCGGCTGGCGGCTTTCCCGCGCCAGAGCCAGAGCGGCGAAGGCCTCAAGCGCGCGGCCGTCACCATGACCGTGGTCGATGACGGCTATGGCCAGGGCGCCTTCATCCTGACCAAGCGGGCTCCGCGCATGAACCGCCACGCCGGACAGTGGGCCCTGCCCGGCGGCCGCCTGGACCCAGGCGAGACGCCCGAGCAGGCGGGCCTGCGCGAGCTCCACGAGGAGGTCAATCTCGAGCTTGGTGCAGCGGCAATCCTGGGGCGCCTTGACGACTATCCCACCCGTTCGGGTTATCTCATCACGCCAGTGGTGATCTGGGCCGGCAGCAAGGCCGAGCTCGTGCCCAACCCGGCCGAGGTCGCCTCGATCCACCGCATCGCTTTCCGCGATCTTTTCGTCCCGGGATCGCCCGAGTTCGTCAGTATTCCCGAGAGCGACCGCCCGGTGATCCGCATGCCGCTGGCCGGCAGCAGCATCCATGCGCCCACCGCCGCCGTGCTCTACCAGTTCCGCGAGGTGGCGCTGGCTGGCCGCGCGACGCGCGTTGCGCACCTGGAACAGCCGGTCTTCGCCTGGCGATAGAACGCGCAGGGGAACGCTCCGGCGCACCCGGCGTTGTATTCAGCGACATCAGCGCGCATATGCGCTCGACTCCACAACATGATCCATTCCGGGGGCCGACATGGATATCATTCGCATCATCTGCGCCATCTTGCTGCCGCCGCTCGGCGTCTTCCTTCAGGTCGGCTTCGGGCTGCATTTCTGGCTCAACATCCTGCTGACGCTGTGCGGCTATCTGCCGGGCATCATCCATGCCATCTGGATCATTGCAAAACGCTGATCCCGACACCCAGAGGCGGCTGGACCGGCTGCGCGCCCTGGCGCGTATGCAGGACAGCCGCTTCGGCCTGCTTGGCATCCGCTTCGGCTGGGACAGTGTCATCGGGCTGATTCCCGGTATCGGCGATACCGTGACGACGGCGCTTGCGACCTATGTTGTGGTCGAGGCGGCGCGTCTTGGTGCGTCCAAACCCGTGCTCGCGCGCATGGCCTTCAATGTCGCCGTCGACTTCGTGCTGGGCGCGACACCGCTGATCGGCGACCTGGCCGATGTCGCCTTCAAGGCCAACCTGCGCAACGTGGCGCTGCTCGAACGCCACCTCAACGGCACCAGCTAGCCCTGCAACAAAAGGAGCGCTCCCACGTTGGTAGGGACAAGACACCAACGGGAGTACGCCCATGACCACTACTTCTCCAAACGTCGCGGCGGCCCAGGCCGACGTGAAGCACAACGCCGAGCGCCTCAAGGCCGACGGCAGCGCCCTGGTCGACGACCTCAAGGGCCAGGCCGAGGAATACGGCGAGGTCCGCAAGGATCAGTTCGCCGATCGCGTCGGCGGCATCGCCGATACCCTGCGCAGCACCTCCAAGAAGTTCCGCAAGCAGGACGAAGGCGCCGCTGCCGGCCTGACCGACACGGCGGCCGACCAGCTCGACCGCGTCTCGGCGTCGCTGCGCAACAAGGACCTTTCGACCATGATGTCGGAAGCGAGCGACCTGGCGCGCAGTCATCCGGCGATCTTCCTGGGCGGCGCCGTTGCCCTGGGCTTTGTTGCCGGCCGCTTCCTGCGCGCCAGCAGCGAGGAAGTGCAGGACGACCATCAGGACATGCCCGCCACGCCGGGCGTCTGATCCATGGAACGGGGCGAAAGCCACAGGTCCGAGAACCACAGGCCTGAAGGCCATCGGACGGTGATCGATATCCTGCGCGCGCTGGGTGACGACCTGCAGAGGCTGGTCGGCATGCAGATCGAGCTGGCGATCGCCGAGGTCCACCAGAAGATCAGCCAGGCGGGCCACGCCCTGCTGGCACTGGCCTGTGGCCTGCTTCTGGCGCTGGCCGCGTTCCTGGTCGTGCTTCAGGCCGTGGTCCAGGCCCTGGCGCAGTCGATGCCGGCCTGGCTTGCCGCAGCCCTGATCGGCGGTGTGGTTGCCGCCGTGGCGGCAGTCTGGATCTGGGCCGCCCTGCGCGCCCTGCACACCGAAAACCTCATGCCGCGCCGCACGATGGATGCCATCCGGCGCGACAAGCAACTCATCAAGGAGACACTCTCATGACCACCCAGCATGGCGTCGAAAACGCCACCACCCAGACCAACCGTACGCCCGAACAGATTCAGCGCGAGTTGGGCAACACCCGTTCGCGCATCGATAACGGCCTGGACGAACTCGACAATCGTCTGGGCAGCGGTGACGCGATCAAGGAAGCCGCCAGTCACATGCGCGACAGCGCCGCGGAGATTTCCTCCAGCGTCGGCCGCGTGATCCGCGAGAACCCCGTGCCCGCATTCCTGATCGGTGCCGGTGCCGCCTGGATCGCGATGAGCGCGCTTTCCAACACCCGCCGCGGCCAGGAAGTGCGCGCCCGGGTCGGCGAGCGGGCCCATGATGTTGCCGTGCGCGCCGGCGATCAGGCCGAAGGCCTGCGCCATCGCGCCGATGCCTTCAAGCAGCGTGCCGGCGAAACGGTCGAGCAGGCCCGCCAGCGCGCCATCGATGCCGGCCATCGTGTCCGCGAGAGTGCCGGCCAGGTCGCAGGCAAGGCAACCGACGCCTTCGAGAGCCAGCCCCTGCTGATCGGTGCCCTGGGCATCGCCGTGGGTGCGGCCATCGGCGCCAGCATCCCCTCGACCCGCCGTGAGAACGAGCTGGTCGGCCCGCTGCGCGACCGTCTGAAGAACGATGCGGTCGACTACGGGCGCGAGCAGATCCAGCGCGCCGGCGATGCCGCCCACGAAGCCATCGAGGGTGTCCGCGAGGAGACCAGCAAGGCGGTCAAGGACATGAAGGCCGAAAACAACGACAAGAACACGACGGCCAAGGCCGCGAGCTGATCGCGGCAGGCGCCTTGCGATTCAGGGGCGGTCCTTCGGGGCCGCCCCTTTCTTTTGTCCTCAGGCCGGGCGCAGCCAGACGGCCGTGTCGTGGAACAGGCCGCCGCCTACCGGGGCGCCGGGTTCTGCCGAAACCAGCAGGTTGATGCCGATGCCTTCCTCGAAGGCGGCGTTGGGCCAGACGCTTTCGACGATGGCGGTGCCGGCCACCATGCCGTCGAAGAGTTCGGCGTGGAGAACCAGGCTGCCCTTGGCATTGCCCATGCGCACCCGCTCGCCCTCGCCGATCGCCAGGCGCGCGGCGTCTTCAGGATGCAGCTTCACGGTAGGCCGGCCTTCGCGCGCCCTGGAGGTCGGCGTCTCGGTGAAGCTGGAATTGAGAAAGTTGCGCGCCGGAGCAGTGACCAGACGGAAGGGCCGCTCCGCATCAGCGCGGTCGATGACGTCCCAGTGATCGGGGAAGCCCGGCATGTTGCCCGGCGTGCCTTCCGGCCCGAAACGGTTGAGCGGATGGGACCAGTCGGCGCGGAAATGGAACTTGCCATCGGCATGGCCAAAGCCGTCGAGAAAGTGAGACGTGCGGAAACCCGGCTGGATGTCGATCCAGCGCGCCGCTTCCAGGGCGCCCAGATCGCCATGACCGGAATCGCGCAGGGTCCGGTCGGCGAGTTCGCGCGGGCTCATGGCAAAACCCTCGTGGGCGTCGGCGACGCCCAGACGGCGGGCGAGATCGCAGATCACCTCGTGGTTGGAGCGGCAGCCTTCGGGCGCCTGCACCAGCTTTGGACCCCACATGATGTGCTGATGGCCGCCGCCCTGGTAGAGGTCGTCGTGCTCCACGAACATGGTGGCGGGCAGCACGATGTCGGCGGCCTGCGCGGTCTCGGTCATGAACTGCTCGTGGACCGCGACGAACAGGTCCTCGCGCGCGAAGCCCTTGTGCACGAGGCCCAGATCTGGCGCGACCATCATGGGGTTGGTGTTCTGGATCAGCAGGGCCGTCACAGGCGGGCCATCGCCGAGATCGCGGCGGTCGCCGGTCAGCACCGGGCCGATACGCGACTGGTCGAGCACGCGGATGTCGCGGTCGCGCAGGTCCAGGCCCTCGATCACCGTGCGGTCCCAGCCGTAGATCGCACCGTTGTTGTGGAAGGCGCCGCCGCCCTCGTGGCTCCAGGCGCCGGTGACGGTGGCGATGGAAGCTGCGGCATGCATGGCGACGGCCCCGTTGCGCCCGCGGCAGAAACCGTAGCCCAGGCGGAAGAAGGTGCGCGGTGTGGTGCCGACGAGACGCGCGAAGGCCTCGATCTGTTCGGCCGGTACGCCGCAGATGGCTTCTGCCCATTGCGGGGTGCGGCTTTCGAGGTGCGCGGCCAGGCCATCGGGATCGTCGGCGTACTGGCGCATGTAGTCCCAGTCGGCCAGGCCGTCGCGCAGCAGGACGTGCATGACGCCGCAGGCAAGGGCCGCGTCGGTGCCGGGTTTCACGCAGAGGAACATGTCGGCCTGTTTGGCCGTACCGTTGTTGTAGGTATCGACGGCGACGATCTTCGCACCGCGTTCCTTGCGCGCCTTCACCGCGTGGGTCATGACGTTGACCTGGGTGTTGACCGGGTTGGTGCCCCAGATCACCACGACATCGCTCTTGGCCATCTCGCGGGGATCGACGCCGCGCAGGGCGCCGGTGGCGGTGATCCAGCCGGTCCAGGCGAGCGTCGTGCAGATCGTGCTGTGCTGGCCCGAGTAACGCTTGGCATGGCGCAGGCGGTTGATGCCGTCGCGCATCACGAAACCCATGGTACCGGCATAGTAGTAGGGCCAGACCGTCTCGCTGCCGTGGCGCGCCTCGGCCTCGGCAAAACGGCTCGCGATCTCGTCCATGGCCTCGTCCCAGGAGACCGGGGCAAAGCGGCCCGAGCCCTTGGGCCCGACACGGCGCATCGGCCGGGTCAGGCGGTCGGGATGGTGCAGGCGCTCGGCGTAGCGCGCGACCTTGGCGCAGATGACGCCGGCCGTGTAGCTGTTGTCGGCGGCGCCGCGCACCCGGCCGATGCGGGCGGGCCCCAGCACCTCGACCTCCAGCGCGCAGGTCGAGGGACAATCATGGGGACAGGCGCTGTAGCCCAGGGTGATCGCATCAGGGGCCATGGCCGCCTCTCCTACCAGCGCAGCAGCGGCATAACCCCGGCGGGGCGCACCCCGTGCTCGGCGCAGGCCGCGAGAACCCGATCTTGCGGCGGCGGCGCCTCGGCCGCCACACCCCAGAAATGGGCAGGCAGGCCGCCGGTGATCCAGACGGCGTCGATGCCGGCGTTGTGCGCGCCCAGGATATCGGTCTCGATCCCGTCACCCACCGCCAGCACGCGGTCGGGCGCAATGCCGCCCATCAGGGCGAGACTCCGCCGGTACACCGCCGGATAGGGCTTGCCTTCCTGGCGCATGTCGCCGCCGCGCGCCGCGTAATCCAGCGCAATCGCTCCGGCGCAGATCTGGCGCACGGGGCCGCGCAGTACAAAACGATCCGGGTTGGCCGAGGCCATCGGCAGCCGGTGGTCCAGGCAGGCCTGGGTTTCCGCGGCAAAGGAAGCGAGCGTGTCGTCGCCGTCACGGATGCCGCAGCAGAGCACGAAATCAGCCTGATCCAGGGCGCTGGCGCGACGGAAGCGCAGGCCCTCCAGCAGGTTGGCGTCCCGCTCGGTGCCGATGTGGTGAAAGCGGTCGCCCAGGGCGGCGTACCAGGGATCGCTTGCTTCATCGATCTCCAGGCGCAGGGCCTCGCCCGCGGTCATCACCGCATCATAGGCATCACCGGGAACGCCAAAGCCTTCCATCTGGCGGATCACCGCATCGTTGCGCCGGGGGGCGTTGGAGACCAGCACCACCCTGCCGCCGCCCGCGCGGTAACGCTGCAGGGCATCGACCGCGGCGGGATAGGCCGTGACGCCGTTGTGCAGGCAGCCCCAGAGATCGACCAGCAGGCCGTCGTAACGGCCCGCCAGTGCCTTGAGGCCATCGACAAGCGGAATCGGCTGGGCTTCGCGCGTGGCATTCATCGGGGCGCGGCCATGCTGGCGGAGGCGGGTTTCATGGCGGGCCTCGTGCCACAGCCCGCCCGCACCCGCAAGCGGTGCAGGCCCCTGCCCGCGCTTTTACCGCCGCAGGGAGAGCAGGACACGCACCGCCTGGATCATCGCGACATGACCCATGGTCCCGGTTTCCTCCGGCGCAACGTGGGAAAATCCCGGAATCAGGAAGACCCTGCTGCCCGGTACCGCATCGGCAAGACGCAGGCTTTCGCTAAAGGGTATGACGGGGTCGGTCTCGCCATGGACAAGCACAATGCGGCCCGCCAGTGCGGCAAGGTCGAGGCGCGAGGGTGAAAGCGCGGTGAGATCATCGTGCGCCTTCGGCGGCAGGGCCTCGATCAGCGTGTCCACCCGTTCCGGCTCGGTGTTGGCGATGAGACCCAGGATGGCCCGGGCGTCCGGGCCGCCCTGGGCCATGGCCTGGGTCGTGGCGACCAGTCCCGGCGCGCCCCCGGCGGCGCCCACCCGTGCGAGTTCGGCCAGGCGGTTGCGGTCAAGCGCCGAGGGGACGTGCTCGAGCAGGGAGTAAAGCAGCAGCCAGCGGGCGCGGGAATCGGGATGGCCCATGCGGGTGATGCCGTCGCGCGGGTCGGTGAACCAGCCGGTGGTGGCGTAGGAAACGACGGCGGCACCGTCGAAGTAACCGCCCAGGCCCAACACCATGGCGATGCCCTGTGCACGCTCCGGCGCGGCGGCGGCGGCCAGCGCGGGCGCCAGGCCGTAGGACACCGCGACCACGCCCAGGGGCAGGCCATTCTCGGCCTGCTCCGCGACAAGGTGGTCAAGCAGCAGGCGCAGCACCGCAGAATCCTCCCGGCCAGCGGACAAGGCCATGGCGCCGGGCAGATCCGGCGTGACGACGCGGAAGCCGGCTCCGGCCAGCACACCCGAGACGCCCACGACCCGGCTGTCGGACTTGCCCGCAGAGGTGAGGCCGGGCACGAAAAGCAGCACGGCGCGCGGCTCGGCAGGCTCGTAGATGTCGGCCTGGACCGTTGCGTCGCCGCTCAACAGGAGCAGCGGCTGGCGCGTCACGCCGGGCGGCAGGGGCTCGCCCGAGGCGTTGACCAGCCCGGCCAGGACCCGCACCGATTCGCCGTAGACCAGCCATAGCCCCGCGCCCGCGGCAAGCAGCAACGCAAACGCGATGGAGGCTGCCATGAGCCAGGGACGCAGACGTCGCATCATCCCGTCCAGGCCATGACGACGTCATACCGTTGCTTCACGGGTCCAGCGCTCCCCATCCGGCTGCGCCATGGGTGGCATGCCAGCGTGGCGAAGATGGGGCGCTCAGGCGGCAGGCTTGCGGTTGTGATCGAAGTTCCGCCCGGTGAAGGCCAGGATGTGATCGAGATAGCGGATCGGTTCGTGGCGCGGCGGGTTGTCCGTCCCCTGGCAGGTTGGCAGGCAGGCGATCATCGCCTCCAGATCGGGATCGAAGAAGAACGGCATGGAAAAACGCTGTCGCCCCGAGAGGTTGATCACGCGGTGGGGCGTGGAGGGATAGAGGTCGTTGGTCCAGCGCGTCAGCATCTGACCGATGTTGACCAGGAAGTGGCCGGGCAGGACGGGCGCCTGGCGCCAGCTTCCGTCGCGGTGCAGGATCTCCAGGCCCGGCACCTCTGCCTGGGCGAGCATGGTCATGAAACCAGCATCGGTATGGGGCCCGGTGCCGAACTCCTCGCCGTCGAAACCCTCCTGGGGCGGGTAGCTGGAGATGCGCAGGGTGATGCTGGGCTGCACAAAGAAGGCGGCGAAATGGTCGTCGGGCAGGTCGAGGCTGCGGGCATAGAGCGGCAGCATGGCAAGGCCCAGAGACTCCATGGCCTCCATGTAGGCAAGCATCGTCGGACGGAATTCGGGCAATTGCGCCGGCCACTGGTTAAGACCCCGCAGGGGCAGGTCGGCGAGCACCTCGGGCGCGTCGGCCGCGCGCTCACGCTTCATAAAGAAGGAGGCGACCAGATTGGGCTTGGTCGCCTTGTGGACGGTCGAGCTCCTCTGCATGCTCGCCCGCGAGGCCATGTAGCCGATGTTGTGACGGTTGATTGCCAGCGCCGCCTTGGCCGCTTCCGGCAATGCATGGAAGGCTGCCGTCCGGGCGAAGGCGGCATCGACCAGCCTCTGATCGACCCCATGGCCGCCGACATAGAAGAACCCGACGTCGAGACAGGCCTGACGCAGATCCTGCGCCAGGCGGTCGCGCGCGCCCGCTTCGCCGCGCCGCCAGGGCCCCAGGTCCAGCACCGGAATGCCGTCCGCACCGTCCGCCATCGCCTTGCCTCCAGAAAGCCGGCGTCAGTCTAGCGCAGGGACAGCGCCGTCACGAGGCGGCGTTCAGACAATCCATCAGGCTGCCGCCGGCGATCAGTTCGGAAACGGCGATGACATCGAAGGTGAAGCTGCGGTCGTCGTCGAGCGGGGCAACGATGGCGCGCACATGGTCGCGCAGCGCCCGTGCCACCGGCGCGCAGCGATCGAGATCACGCAGGTCCAGCGCCTGGGCCGAAACCATCAGTTCGCAGGCCGCGACCTGGCGCAGGAGGCCGAGGATCTGCACCGCCTTGCGCACCGCAAGCGGCGTCATGGGCGCGTGATCCTCCACGTTATAGCCCGAGGAATCGAAGATGCTGGCGGGCTGGCACAGGATGTGGATGTCCTTGACCAGGGTGTCGGCGGTGTGGCTGAGCAGGCCGAGACCGGCATGGGTATCGCCCCGGCTGCTGAGGCGGTCCGGGAGATCGGTCATGGCGCTCTGCAGCATCCGCGCGGTGCGCTGTGAGGACATCACGGCGGTCTGGGCCATGGCCAGCGCAAGGGCATCGAAGGCCACGGCCATGGCCGGGGTGTGGAAGTTGCCGTTGGAGAGGATGATGCCGTCGTCGGCGATCACCAGCGGGTTGTCGCCCGCGCCGTTGAGTTCGACCTCCACATTGGGTGTGCAGAAGTCGATGGCCGCACGCAGGCTGCCGTGGACGTGGCTGGCGCAGCGGATCGAGATGGGATCCTGGACGCGGCGCGGCACGCCTTCGTCGAAGAGAGCCGAGCCCGCCAGCTTTTCGCGCATGCTCTGCGCTGCGCGCGCCTGGCCGGGGGCACCGCGGGCGCGCACGATGCGCGGATCGATCGGGCTGGGGTTGGCGCGGAAGCCTTCCATGGTCAGGACGACGATGCCGTCGAGCAGCTCCATCAACTGCGAGAGATCGGCCAGAAGCAGGGCGCCAAGACCGACCGAGATGGAATTGGCGCTGCACAGGGCAAGGCCTTCCTTCTCCTGCAGCGCCACGGTGGCGACCCCGGCGCGCGCCATGGCCTCGGCGCCTGCGATCAGTTCGCCGCCGTATTCGGCCCGGCCCTCGCCGATCAGCGGCAGGGCGAGGTTGGCGCAGAGCGCGAGGTCCGAGGCGCCGACCGAGCCGATGGAGGGCACGTAAGGGTGCACACCCGCGGCCAGCATGGCGCACTGGGTTTCCACGATCAGCGGACGCACGCCCGCCCCGCCCCGCGCCATGGAGGCGGCACGGGCGAACTGGGCGGCGCGCACCGCCTCGCGCGGCAGCGGATCGCCGCCGCCGCAGGCGCGTGCCAGGACGACGACACGGCTGTAGTCGGCGCGCTCCTGGGGCGAGATCTCGTTGACCACCCGGCCGCCCAGGCCACGGGTGACGCCATAGGCCGGCAGGTTTTCGGCGGAGTAGCGGTCGACCACCGCGCGGCCGGCGTTGAGCCGCGCCAGCGCCGTCTGGTCCAGGCTCACCCCGGCGCCATGGCGGGCTACGGCGACGACGTCGTCGATACCGATGTTGCGGCTGCCGAGGGTGATGGCGTTCATGGGGGTCTCCTGCGTGATGGGCGCGCACCATGTCACAGGAAATCGGCCCGCCGCCAGTGGCCATGCCCATCACCGGAAGGTGATCGGAGTCACTGGTATCCAGGCGCGGACGGCACCATCTCTGAAACAACACCGAATACCGCAGTGCCGAGCGCGCAAACCTCCGGAACTGCTCCATGAGCCCCGCTCCGGCACCTCAAGCCGGGACGGGGTTCGGTCGTTCAAGATTAAGGTGTGCCGAGCGTCCCGGTCAGTTGATTGCGACCCGCTGGACCTCTGCGTTCAGCACGTAGCCGCTTGAGCGCACCGTCACCAGAATCTGGGCGGCCCGGGGATCGTCACCGATCTTGCGGCGCAGATGGCCGACCAGCACATCGATGGTACGGTCGGCAGGCGAAAACTGTCGCCCCATGCGCTCGAGCAGGACCTCGCGGCTGAGCAGGTCGCCACCGTCCTCAAGCAGGATCAACAGAAGCTGCGATTCGCTGATCGTGAGCACCTCGACCTCGGTGCCTTCGCGCGTGATCGTGCGACGGATCGGATCGAACAGGCGGCCGGCGAATTCGAAGCCGAAGTTCTGCGTGCCGTGTGCGCTCACTTCCGCGTTGCGCCATTCCAGCTTGCGGCACTGTGTCTTGACGGCGCCGACCAGTTCCTCGGCCGAAAACGGCTTGGTGATGTAGTCGTCGGCACCCATTTCCATGAAACGGCGCTGCCATTCCCGTTCCGCCAGAGCGGTCAGCATGATGACCGGGGTCAGCCGGGTCTCCTGCCGGGAGCGCAGCAACCCGATCAGGTCCAGCCCGTCGCTCTGCGGCATCATGATATCGCTGACGATGACATCAGGCGAAAACTCCTGGGAAAGGCGCAGACCTTCGCGCACCGAACTGGCGCCGCGCGTCTCGAATCCTTCAAAACCGAGAATCCGCACGATCCGGTCGCGGATGCCATCCTCATCCTCGACCACGAGAACTTTCGAAGCATGTCCCATTGCAGCCCGTGCTCCCCTTATCGGACGTACCCAGGGCAAATCGTGCCTTTGCCCGCGGCCACGTTATCAGAAATGTAACAGGAGAACTCCTGCAACTGAATCCTTGCATCACACCTGCAGAGCCGCCATTTCGAAGACTGGCATGCCTATGTTACGGTCCTGTACCTGCGGCCGTTCATCGCTCCCGGGGAGGTTCGTTCCGCCATGCGCAAGATCATTATCGCCGTTGTCGCCGTTCTTGGCGTCCTTGTCGTCGCTGCGCTGGTGGCGCCATTCCTGATTCCTCTCGACTGGGTCAAGGACAAGGCGATCGCACAGGTCGAGGCCACAACCGGGCGCAAGCTGACCATTGCCGGCGATGTCAGCCTTTCCCTGCTGCCCAACGTTCAGGTCAAGGTGTCCGATGTCAGCTTCGCCAACCGGCCCGGCAGCGATGTTGCCGACATGGTGACGCTCTCCGATCTGGCGCTCGACGTTTCGCTGATGCCTCTGCTCGATGGCGAGCTGGTGATCAACGAATTCGTCCTGGTCGATCCGGTGATCTATCTGGAAACCGACGCATAGGGCACCGGAAACTGGATGATGACGGCCAAGCCTCAGTCCGATGCAGGCTCGGAGAATGCCGATAGCGGCGGCAGCGACCAGGCCGGCGGCGGCACGGTCGGTTCGGAGCTCAAGAACCTGCGTCTGGGCGATGTGCGCATCGAAAACGGAAAGGTGACCTACCACGACGGCCAGACCGGCGAGACGACGGAGCTTTCGGCGATCAACGTCACGCTTTCCCTGCCCGACATGAGCAGCCCCTTTGCGGGCAACGGCAGCCTCGTCTTCAAGGACCAGACGATTTCCTTCGACACCGGCGTCAGCTCGCTTCAGACCCTGATGGACGGCCAGAGCACCCAGGCCAGCGTGACGCTCGAGAGCGACCCCATGAAGGCCAGCTTCGACGGCAACGTCGCCACGGGCGGTGCGCTCGACGGCCAGGTCGAGCTCTCGATTCCCTCCGTGCGCGCGCTTGCGGCCTGGCTTGCAGAAGCCCTGCCGGAAGGCTCGCCCGCGCCAGAGGTTGTGACCGTTTCGGGCCGGCTGGCCATGAACGGCAACAACATCGACTTCACGGGCGCGCAGATCGCCGCCGACGACCTGAAGGCCGCCGGCGACCTGGGCCTCGACCTTTCCGGCCAGCGCCCCTACATCAGCGCCAACCTGACCTCGGAGATGCTCGACCTCAATCCCTACCTGCCGCAGACCGAAAGCGAGCAGGCTGCGGCCGAAAACGGCGGCAGCGGCGGCTCGGGCGACAGTGGCGACGGTGAAACGGCGGAAGGCTGGAGCCGGGAGCCGATCGATTTCTCCGGCCTGGACATGGTCAATGCCGATCTTGCCTTCGAACTGGCCGGTCTGAAGGTCCGTGCCATCGAAATCGGCCGCAGCGTGCTGAAGATCGCGGTCAACAACGGTTCGGCCAATCTCGATCTGGTCGAGGCCCAGCTCTATGGCGGCACGGGCAGCGCCACCGTCGACATCGACCGCAGCGGCAACCGCCCGGCCATCAGCAACACGCTGTCGGTCAAGGGCATCAATGCCGAACCCCTGCTGACCGCGGCTGCCGGTTTCGACAAGCTCTCCGGCACGGGTGACATCGGGCTTGATGTCACCACCACCGGCGACAACCAGCGCCAGCTTGTCGAGAACCTGGCCGGCAACGGGTCGTTCCTGTTCCGTGACGGCGCCTTCAAGGGCGTCGATCTGGCCGCCATGGCGCGCGACGTTTCGCTCGACTCGGTCCTGAAGGCGGCCGACAGCGGCGGCTCGACGGATTTCGCGGAGCTTTCAGCAACCTTCCAGATCACCGACGGCGTCGTGCGCAACGATGACCTGTTCATGGCCGCCCCGCTGGTGCGCGCGGCGGGCAAGGGCAACGTCAACATGCCGCCCCAGACCCTGGACTACACCCTGTCCCTGAAGCCCGTTGCCAACCTGCAGGGCCAGGGCGCCAGCACCGACGAGGCCGGCGGCGGCATCCCGATCCTGGTGCGCGGCCCCTGGAGCAATCCCTCGTTCGAACCCGACATGGAGGCGATCGCCAAGGGCCTGCTGTCGGACCCCGATGCCATCGGCGAGACGCTGCAGAACCTGGGTGTCGGCGGCAGCGACGGAGAAGGCAGCGGCGGTGCCGGCGGCCTGCTGGACAGCCTGGGCGGCGACGGCGGCGACGCCGCGGACGCGATCAAGGGCCTTTTCGACTAGTCAGGGAAACTCACCGGGGGGCGGACTGCCCCGCGCCTCTCTGCGCTGCCGCATCAGGTGCCCGGCGCCGGGCGCTGTTCGGCGGCCCATGCTTCCCATTCGGCACGGTCCGCACCGAAGGGCTGGCCGGTGATCGTGCGCAGGGACCATGAGGCAAACCAGCGCACGTCTTCTGCCTGGTCGCTCAAGGTGACGATCAGCGGGCCGATCGCAACGGGGTCGCCGATGCGGCCCAGCGACCAGGCCGCTTCCCAGCGGACCCGTTCATGTTCGTCATCCAGCGCCTCGATCAGATCGGGCACAACGGCGGCATCGCCGATATCGCCCAGCAGCGAAGCAACATTGTAGCGCAGGGCCGGATCGGGCTCGAACAATGCGGGAGCAATGGCCTCCACGCCCCAGACCTGCGCCACCGCCGAGGCAAGCTGACGCACGAACCCGCCCGGCTGCAGCAGGGTGGTGTCGAAGGGGGCATTGGCCGGATCCTCGTAACCCAGGTTGAAGGCCAGGCGGAACGGCCGCTGGGTCTCCGATACGAAGCTGGTGATGACGGGGGCCTGGCCGGGCCGCTCGATCACGACCTCCCCGGTGATCCGCGCGCCGGTGTAAAGATAGGCTTTGACCGGCTCGAAATAGCCCCCGCCGTTGGCCCGGCCCTGGACCAGGACACGGATCACGGCATCGGCCTCGCCGGCATCGTCTTGCAGCAGGGTGTCGATACCTGCGGCGAAGAACAGGTCCTCCACCAGATCGGCGACCGGCAGATCCATGCCCTCGATGGGCCGGTAGGTGATCGTGGAGGCCGGGCGGTACTCGTAACTCTGGTCGATCACGATGCGCACGCTCTCGGGCAGCGCATCCGCGGCAACAGGCGCCACCGGCGCACAGAGCGCCAGGACTGCAAGCGCAGGGATCGCGGATCTCAGGCAGGAAAGGTGCATGGCCCGCCAAGCCTAGATCGGAAGCCGATCAGGGGGAACCGGCGGGCCGGAAGGGGCCCAACGGCTCAGTGGCTTGCGCGCCAGTCCTGCAAGGCGGCTTCGGCGGCAGCCAGACGGTCGTCGGGCATCGCATTCATCAGGGTCGCAAGATTGGCAGCCGCGGCGCCGTCACCGGCCTCGGCGGCAAGCTTGAGCCAGCGGTAGGCCACGATACGGTCGCCCGCCGAGGTTGCCAGCAGCCAGCCCAGCAGGGATTGCGCATCGCTGTCACCGCCCTCTGCGGCCGGCTCAAGCACGGCGATGGCGCCCAGCGGATCAACCGGACCGCCACGACCCTCCAGCAGCATCAGGGCAAGACGCAGGGCGGCACGGGGATGGCCCTGGTCGGCTGCGGCGCGATACCATTCGCGGGCCGACTCCGGATCGACCTTGCCGCGCACACCGGTTTCCAGCCCATAGCCCAGCAGATACTGCGCCTCGGCATCGCCCGACCGCGCGGCCTGGCCATACCAATCCATGGCATCGCCATAACTCTCGGCGCGCAGCGGGCCGGCATGCATCAGGAAAAGGGCCGCCAGGACCGCGCCCAGCAGCGCAGCGCCGATCGGGCCGCGGCGGCAGCGGCCGCAGGTGTCGCGATCAAAACCAAGCACGTCTGAACTGTCCCCCACGGCACCGGGCGGCATGCCCGAAGCGAGCCGTCCCTGTGGCTCCGGCGCGACTGTAGCGGTGCAACAAGCCCGTCACAATCGCAACGGCATGCGGCACGCCTGGGCGGTCCGGCTCAATCCCCGGCCAAGGCAGCCTGGAGCAGAGCCTGGGCTGCTGCATCCAGGTCCAGTTCGCCGGTATCGATGCGCGCGAGCAGGCGATCGGCGACGGCGCCGTCCAGCGCGGCAAGACGCATGCGGGCAAAACGCTCGGCTTCGCCCAGCAGACGGCGGCGGCGGCGCTGACGGGCGCGCTCGCCTGATTGCACGTCATGGCCGGCGGCCAGGGCGGCGGCGGCATCGGCAAGTGCCGGTACACCGCGCCCCGACAGCGCGGCGGTCGTGAGCACCCGTGGCGGCGCAGCGGCGTAGGATGCCGCGCTGCGCAGGGCCGCTTCGGTCGCGGCAGCCTGGGGCAGGTCGGCCTTGTTGACGACGATCAGGTCGGCGATTTCCAGAATGCCGGCCTTGGCCGCCTGCACGTCGTCGCCGGCGCCGGGCGCCCAGACAACGATGCGGACATCGGCCAGTTCGGCGATCTCGATCTCGCTCTGGCCGACGCCGACCGTCTCGACCACCACGACATCGCGGCCCGATGACGCCATGACATCGGCCACCAGGGCGGCATTGCGCGCCAGGCCGCCCAGATGGCCGCGCGAGGCCAGGCTGCGGACAAACACTCCGGCGTCGCCGGCATGGCGGCTCATGCGGATTCGGTCCCCCAGCAGCGCGCCGCCGGTGAGCGGGCTGGATGGGTCAACCGCCAGAACGGCAACGGTGAGACCCCGGCTGCGCAGCTCACCGACATAGGCGCCGACCAGCGTGGACTTGCCGGCACCGGGCGCACCGGTGATGCCCACGACCATGGCGCGGGCCGGGGCAGCGCGCGCGGCGGCCAGCACGGCAGCGGCAAACGGGCCGTCGTTCTCGACCTCCGTGACGGCACGGGCCAGGGCCGCACGCTCGCCGCCAAGGAAGGCCGCAAGCCAGGGAGGGGCGGAAGGGTTCGGATTTGTCGCCATCAGGGCCGCGAGCATACGCAGGCGACGCGCCCCGGCAAGCGTGCTCGTCTTGAATGGCGCCCCGCTTCGACGCACGATCCCGACCGTGGACAGCGCAAACGCCTTGGAACTCCAGTACCTGGCCGGCGCCGACGGCCGTTCGGCCCCGGTGGGCGATGTCACGTTCACCGTCCCGGCAGGCAGCAGCCTTGCGGTGCTGGGCCCGCCGCAATCGGGCAAGACCTCGCTGCTGCGCCTGATCGCCGGTTTCGGCAGCACGGTCGGCGGCCGCGTGCTGTTCAACGGCCACGACCTTGCCCGCGTGTCGCCGCACAAAAGACCTTTCAGTTTCCTGGGCAGCCAGGATGCCCTGTTCCCGCACATGAACGTGGCCGGCAATGTCGCCTATGGCCTCAAAGCCCAGGGTCTGGGGCGCAGCGAATCGCAGCGCCGCGTCGCCGATGCCCTGGACCTGGTCGGCGCCGCACATCTGGAGAGCGCTGCGCCCGAGGCGCTGACCCGTGCCGAGCGCCAGAAGGTGGCGCTCGCCCGCTCACTCGCCATCGAACCACTGGTCCTGCTCCTCGACGAGGCGCTGACCGCGCTGGATCCCCTGGAGGCCGCACGGGTGATGACGATCCTGTCGCGCCTGCAGCGCAAGGTGGCGCTGACCCTGATCTTCAGCACCACCGACGGCATGGCCGCCATGGCGCAGGCCGATGCCATCGCGGTGCTGTCGGCCGGCCGGATGATTCAATGGGGCGAGCCCGGTGAACTCTATGACCGACCGGACCATGCGGTGACCGCGCGCCTGACCGGGCCGGTCAATCTGCTGGCAGGACGGGCGAGCCGCCATGGCATCGAGATCGCGGGCCTGGGCGACATCACCGCCCACGGCAACGTCGCCCAGGGCAACATGGCCGCACTGGCCCTGCGCCCGGACCGCATCGACCTGCATCTCAAGGCGCCCGAGGGCTTTGCCTTCGAGGGCGAGATCGAACGCGTGGCCTTTTCAAACCTGGGGCTGACCGCCCATATCCAGCTTGCGGGGCCGGGCGAGCGGATCGCCGCTCGGGTCGATACCCGGCGGCTGCAAAGCGACGACTTGCCCGAAGGGCGCCGAGTGTGGTGTACCTTTGCGCCAGACGACGCCCGCCTCGTGCGGGTATGAAGCATCAAGAGCAAGAAGCAGCTTCGAACCAGGGATTTCACGGACCATTGCGGGGCACTTACCCATGAGCGACGGCAAGACGATCGTGTTCTTTCCAGAGGCGGCCTTCGGGCCGGCTCTCAATTCCGTGGGCATTGCCCAAGTCTGCCGCGAGATGGGCCATAACCCCGTCTTCGTCGCCGACCAGGGCTTTGCGGGCGTGTTCGCCAAGTACGGCTTCGAGGAGAAGCTGGTCGCCATGAGCGAGCCCATGGAGCCCGAGGCCATGGCGCGCTACTGGGTCGACTTCATCAACGGCCAGATTCCCAATTTCCGCACGCCGCCCATCGAGCAGGTTTCGACCTACATCAAGGCCTGCTGGGGAGCGATCATCGAAACCGCCTTCTGGGCGCAGAAGGACCTGCCCCGCGTGCTCGACGAGATCAAGCCCGACCTGATCTGCGTCGACAACGTGGTGCTCTATCCCGCGACCAAGCAATACGGCGTGCCATGGGTGCGCATCATCTCGTGCAGCGAGAACGAGATCGAGGATCCGGACATCCCGCCCCATCTCTCCGGCTGCCGCGAGGACGACAAGGCCTGTTTCGAGGCCTATCGCACGCGCTTCGAGGAGGAAATCGCGCCCATCCACGCGAAGTTCAACGACTTCCTCAAGGAGTGCGGCGAGGATCCCTATCCCCTCGGCCAGTTCTTCGAGGCCTCGCCGTACCTCAACCTGCTGCACTACCCCAAGCCTCTGGCCTTCAACCGGCGTCATCCGCTGGACCCCGAGAAGTTCGTCTACACCGAGGGCTGCATCCGCACGGAAGAGCCCTACGAAATTCCCGAGTTCGGTATCCACGAAGACAAGCCGCTGCTCTATGTCAGTTTCGGCAGCCTGGGTTCGGGCGATACCGACCTGATGGCCCGTCTGATCAAGACCCTGGGCAAGCTGCCCTATCGGGTGCTGGTCAACGTCGGCGACTATGGCGATGCCTATGAGGCGATCCCGAAGAACTGCCATGTCGAGAGCTGGTACCCTCAGCCCTCGGTGATCAAGCAGGTCGATGCGGTGATCCATCACGGCGGCAACAACAGCTTCAACGAGTGCCTCTATTTCGGCAAACCCGCGCTGATCATGCCCTATTGCTGGGACGGCCACGACAACGCCACCCATATCGACGAGCGCGGCTACGGCCTCAAGCTGGACCGCTACATCTGGAGCGACGCCGACATGGCCGGGGCGATCGAGCGCATGCTGACCGACAAGGACATGGCCGAACGCCTGGAGGCGCTGGCCAAGCACATGCAGGCCCAGGATGGCCGGCGTACCGGCGCCAAGGCGCTCGACGATCTTCTCAAACGGAGCACGTGATGACCCAGCCCAAGGTTCCCCTGTTCAAGCAGGCAGCCGCGATCACCCCTGAGGAACTGACCGACTGGGGCCCGGTGGGTGAACCGATCGGTGCGCCGGTTTCCCAGACCTCCGGCAAGCTGCTGGTCGGCGGGCGCGGCGAGTTCCCCGAGGCCGGTTACTGGCGCTGCACGGAAGGTTCCTGGCGCTGCGTGGTGGAGCGCGACGAGTTCTGCCACTTCCTGCACGGCGCCTGCACCTACACCGCCGACAGCGGCGAGACGATCGAGATCAAAGGCGGCGACACCGCCTGGTTTCCGGCCGGCTGGTCGGGCCGCTGCGAGGTGCGCGAGGCGGTTGCCAAGGTCTTCCTGATCAGCTGAGCCTTCAGGGCGTCCCGGCCTCGGCATCGACATCCGGCGATAGCGGCCCGGCAGGCAGGGGCAGGCCGAGCGCAGCAGTCGTGCCCAGAACGGTCTGGTAGATCAGGCCGCCTCCTGGCCGGTCCATCTCCCCGGCCTCGTAGATGAAGGCAAAGGTCTCCTCTGCCTGCTCGGGCGTGACCACGACCGACAGCGTATCGACCTCGATCATGTCACGGGCCGCGACGGTGGCCAGCATCCCGGCGCCGCGGCCATGGCTGTAGTGGAACGCGTCGATGCCCAGCGAGGCGTGCAACGCCTCGGCAATGTCGTGGGCGTGTCCGCGGCGCAGGTAGGCGACGATCAACCGCGGAGCGGCGCCATCGACTTCGGCTTCGCTGCTCACCGGAAGAACCTGCCGCGGCCCTGGCGCTCGCCGACACGCTCCAGAACATCGTGGGGGATGTAGGTCGCCGCCTTCTCCAGCGGCGTGACATACATGATGCCCATGCCCGGCGTGTCCAGGTTGCCCGCCAGGTACATGGCGTTGAAGACGCGGTCGACCTGTTCGCTGGAGACGACGATGTTGACGATCTCCTTCTCGACCTCGACCGCAACGCCCAGAATGCCCAGGCGCTCACGCACGCCAGAACCCCGGCCGAAATGCACCGTGGCCCCCTGGGCGCCGGCACTCTGGGCGGCCGCGACGATGGCGTCGGCATTGCCGCGCTGCACGATACAGGTGATCAGCGCGACATCGGTCAACACGACGATCTCGCGGCTCATGCCGAAACCTCCAGGGCATTGGCAGACCGCGCCCTGCGCGCGGCCACAAGATGCAGGATCAGACCATAACCCAGAACCGCCAGGATCGGGCAGATCGAGGCCATCGAAAGGATGCCGAAGCCTTCGACCACTTCCATCGCATTGCCGAAACCCAGCCCCATGGCCAGCACCAGGGGCACGGTCACCGGGCCGGTCGTCACCCCGGCGCAATCCCAGGCAATGTTGACGAACTCCTCCGAGGAGACCGCCGTCAGCACCAGGCCGGCGATGTAAAGCGGCACCAGAAGCCAGCCCAGCGGCAGATCAAAGGTGATCTTGGCCACCCCCAGCGCCAGGCCGAAGGCGACGCCGACGGCGACCACGATCATCAGCGCGCGCTTGCGGAAGGCGCCGTTGGTCAGGCTCTCCACCGTCATGCCCAGGGCGTTGAGCGCGGGCTCGGCCAGCGTCGCACCGAAACCCAGGAACCAAGCAAAGACCAGGGCAAGGGATACGCCCAGCACATAGGGGTAAAGCGGCGAGCCCACGATCGCCTCGATCGCGGTGAAGGCACCGGGCACGATACCGCCCGAAAGCGCCCCCAGGCGCGACAGGCCGAAGGTGAGCCCGATGTTGAAGATGATCATGCCGAGAAGGGCAAGACCAATGCCGTAGGCCGTGATTCCGGCCCGGGGCATGCGTTCGCGCAACAGAACGCGCATGACCAGCCACAGGAAGGCGACCAGCGGCAGAATTGCCCGCAGGCCGGCCAGGGTCTCGGCCGCGGGCGTAAGCGAGAGCGGGCCCGGCTCGGCCGAAAGGGCCACCTCGCGGGCCGCAGCTGCGATCTCGCCCGGCGTTGTGGTGGCGGCCAGCACCAGCGCCAGGAGCAGCACGCCCAGCACCGGAAGGAGCGAGGCCAGCGTGACGATCCCAAAGCCAGAGAGCGAGGACTGGCTCTTGCCTGCCGCAGCCGACATGCCGATACCCAGGGCCAGGACCAGGGGCACCGTAATCGGCCCCGTGGTCACTGCCCCGCAGTCCCAGGCAAGGCCCAGCACGCTGGAGAGATCCGCATCACTCATGAAGTAGAGCGTCAGCAACAGCGTCGGGGCCACCGCCACGTAGATGAAGGGCTTCAGGCTCCAGCCGTAGAGGAAGCGCACGGTACCCAGGACTGCCGCAATGCCCACGCCCGCACCCACGACCAGCACCAGGGCATCGCTCCAGCCGTTGAGCAGGGTGTGAAGATAGGGCGCGCGGCTGACATCGACGATGGAGCCCGCAGCCTGCAGTGCGCCGATCGCCGGCTCGGCGAAGGTCGCCCCGATCCCCAGGATGAAGGCGACGATCAGCACCACAGGCAGGCGCTGGCGCTGGGGCAGCCGGTTCCCGATCGCTTCCGCGAAGGGCATCAGGCCCAGGTTGAGGCCTTCCATGAACAGCATCAGGCCCAGGATCACCGCCAGCAGGCCCGACATGATGGCAACCTCGTCGCTGAGCGGCTGGCGCAGGACGATGAGCTGGAAGAGGACAAAGTAGATCGCGAGCGGCACGACGGCGCGCGCCTGGGCCCAGAAGCGCACGCTGATGTAGGGGCTGAGCAGACGGTAAACGTCGATGCCGCGCAGATTGACGCGCCCCGGTCGATAGGGTTCGGGCTCGCCCCGGCCATCGGTGGCGCGCGAACGGGTCAGTTCGTCGAAGCTGATGCGCCGCTGGCGCACGGTGGCTTCGCGCTGGAAATCTCCGAATCTCAACTGCACCACGCCGAGAATCCCCCGCGCCCGGCCAGAATGGCCCACGAACTACACTGGCGTCTTTTACGATACTTGGGCCATACGCGCGATAGACCGCCATCCGGCCCACCGTGAGGCGGGAAAGGTGTGAAATGGATTACGGCGGACATGGGCGGACTGGGGCAGGCTCAAAAACAAGACCCTGCGCCACCGATCTTCAAAGGGTAGGACTTTCGCCCTGGGGGGTCCCAACGAAGACCGGCGAACGCAGGGCCGACCGCGTCTGTTAGGAAGCGGTCAACCACCCCGTTATGGCCGGACGATGCCGGCCGCACGGTGGGTCTGGTGTGTATATAGGCCCATGACCTGACAGCCCCAGTGACAGAGGTCACTTGGGCGAGGCCATTCGGGGGTCCACGTAATGGCCATCACAGCCAGGGGCGCCATGGCTTCTGCCCATGGCGCGATGCCGCTATGGTGGGCGCCGGACGCGTATCGGAGCCCTGCCATGAAACGTCTGCTTGCCGCCGCAGCATTTGCGGCCTGCCTTGGTGTGGCCGCGCAGGCATCGGCCGACATGGCCGAAGCCGATGCTCTCTATGACAACGGTCGATACGAAGAGGCCTTTGCCGCCTATGCCGAGCTTGCCAAGGAGCAGGACGGCGCGGCGATGCTGCGCATGGCGGAAATGTTCGAAGCCGGCGAAGGTGTGGCCGCCAGCAATACCCGGGCACTGACCTGGTACCGCCGTGCCGCCGCCCACGACATCGCCGAGGCGCATTTCCGCATCGGTGAGATGTATGAGACCGGCATCGCCGCACCCCGCGACTACGGTGCAGCCGTGCGCTCCTACCAGGCTGCCGCGGACCTGGGCCATACCCAGGCGCTGATCCGACTGGCCAACCTCTATGTCGACGGTTCGGGCGCCATGCCGGATGCCAGCCAGGCCGCGCGCCTGCTCAAGCAGGCCGCCGACAGCGGCGATGCCGAGGCGATCGCGACGCTCGACCGCCTGGTCGCCAGCGGCATCGTGCCGCGCAACGTGCTTGACGAACTGGGCATCCCGCTGCCGCCGCCGGCCACGCTGCCCACGGTCGAGGAACTGGCGGCACAGGGCATCGCGACCCAGAACGACGGCGGCTCGATCACCGCTCTGGCGGAGGCCGCCGAGATCGAGGAGTCGGGGGCCGCGGCACAGGTGCGGTCCGCGCTGACGGTCGCGATGGCCGGCCATGACAGCGAGGAGTCGACCCTCGACTACGGCATCGACATCGTCGAGAACGACGACGGCTCCATGATCGCCACGTTGCGCAGTGTCCGCCTGCTGTCCGAGGAGGGCACCTGGGAGATCGGTGACATCGTCTATGCTCTCAGCCCCGCGGGCGAGGCGACCTATGACACGGTGGTGACCTTGCCGCAGGTGACCTCGATCTTCGACAACTCCGGCACGTCCGCAGGCGGCTCGACCATCGGCTCACAGGATATCAGGGGCACCTGGAACGTTGCGCTGAACCTGTGGAGCCAGGGCACGATCGACATGCGCGACGTGGAGCTGCGCATTGCGGCGCCCGGCCAGGAAGCCTTCACCATGACGATTGCCGCCATCACCGGCGACACCCGCCTGGAGGCCACGGCGCCCGGCAAGTGGGGTGGCGTGGCGCGCATGGCGCTCGAATCGATCGGGCTTGCCGGCAGCGACGGTGAAAACGCCGGTGTCGAACGGATCAATATCGTCGTGGACCAGCGCGCGGTCGACTATGTGTTCTTCCAGGCCATGGGGATGGCGCGGGCGCAGTTCGAACAGCGTTTCGGCGCCAATCCGGACCTGCAGGATCCCAGCGTTCAGCAGGCCATGTCGGAGATCACCGGGCCGGTGTTCGCGCTGGCGCGGGAACGCGCGCCCCTGATCGGCGACATCGGCATGGCGTTCACGATCAACGGCATTTCGGGCACGGATCCCGAGACGGGTGCGCCGATCACCATCGCACGGCTGCATTTCGGCATCTCGGCAGAGGACCTCGACCACCCGACCGGCACCGTGAAGCTGGCTTATGAACACAGCGGCCTTGCCGTGCCCATCGACGGGATCATGCAGGACTACGTGCCCGGCGAGATGGCCTTCATCATCGCCCTGCGCGACCTGCCGGTCGAGGATGCCGCGACCATGGCGCTGGAAATGTTCGAAGAAGGCATGACCAATCCGGCCGATTTCCAGGACAACGCCATGATGGCGCTGACCTTCCTGGGTCTGGGCCTGCAGCAGAGCATGGCGGAATCGGGCAGCGCGCTGGAGATCGAGCGCATCGCCTATATCAGCCAGGGGCTGAAGGCCCACATCACCGGCACGCTGGTCGCCAGCGCCGCCTCGCCGCTGGGTGCGGTCGGCACGGTGACCATGGAGATCGAGGGCCTGGACGAAGCGGCCGCACAGCTTGCCGCACAGACCGATGACCCCGACGCCCAGGAGGCCGCCATGCCGCTGGCCATGCTGCAGGCCATGGGCGAGCGCGTCGAGGACGGCGGCGTGGTGCGCCACATCTACGTCGTGGAACTCACCGCCGACGGCCGCACCCTGCTCAACGGCAACGACATGGGCCCGATGATCGACGGCATGATGGGGAGCGACGGCACCTGACGGCAGGAAGGCCTCAACCGCCGCGCGCGAGCTGCGCCTCGCGGCGGAAGACGTAGATGCCCGCGCCGGCGATCACAGCCGCGCCGACAAAGGTCCAGATATCGGGCCAGTCGCCGAAGGCGATCCAGCCCGCGATCACCGCCAGGACGATCTCGGCATAGGTAAAGGGCGCCAGGGTGCCGATGGGGGCATAACGAAACGCCAGGATCAGGCAGATGTGGCCCAGCGAGGCCAGGCCGCCGATCGTCACCAGCATGGCCCAGTCAAGCGCGCCGGGCGGCTGCCAGATGCCGGGCACCGCCACCACCACGATACAGGACACCACGGCGCCGAAGACATTGGTCCACACCAGGCTGGTATCGGCGCTGTCGCTGCGCACCACCAGCCGCGTCGCGACATTGTAGCCCGCCATCATGACCGCCGCGGCCAGAGGCAGGAAATAGGCCCAGTGACGGTCCTCGAAGCCCGGCCGCAGAACAATCAGCATGCCGATGAAACCGATGGCGATGGCGCTCCAGCGGCGCAGGCCCACCTTTTCGCCCAGCACGGGAATCGACAGCGCCGTGCCGATCAGCGGCGCGATGAAGCCGATGGCGATGGCGTCGGCCAGCGGCATGAAGGTGATCGCCGTGAAGAACACCGCCGTGGTCGAGACCAGCAGCACCGAGCGCAAAAGCTGCAGCCAGGGCCGCTTGGTGCGCAGGGAAACCCGCAGACGCCGCGGTGGCACCATGAGCGGCAGCAGCAGCACCGAAAAGAAGTAACGCCCCCAAACGACCTGCAGCGGATCGAGCACGCCACCCATGAACTTCGCCACGGTATCCAGGCTGACGAAGCAGAGGATCGCGAGCAGGACAAAGAGGATGCCGCGCGGAATGTTGTCCAAGGCCGGATCCGGTTCGATATGGAGGAATGCGTCGCGTCGTTGCGGGCGGGGGGTTCTATCACGTCCGCGGCGGCGCGGAAGACAGGCTGGCGCGTGCCTGGCGCGCCAGGATGGCCTCGCGTCGGAAGACGTAGATACCCGAACCGGCGACCACGGCGGCCCCGACCAGGGTCCAGGCATCCGGCCAGTCGTTGAAGATCAGCCAGCCCGCGATCACCGCCAGCACGATGTGCCCGAAGGTGAAGGGCGCCAGAGTCGAGACCGGGGCACTGCGATAGGCCAGGATCAGGCAGAAGTGCCCGATCGAGCCGAAGGCGCCGATCGCCACCAGCAGGCCCCACTGGATGGCATCGGGCGCCGTCCAGACGCCGGGCAGCGACACGATCGCGATGGTCGAGACCACGGCGCCGAAGACATTGGTGTAGGCAAGGCTGGTGTCGGCGGTGTCGTGGCGCACGACCAGGCGGGTACAGACGTTGTAGGTCGCCATGAGCGTGGCAACGATAAGCGGCAGGAAATAGGCCCAGTGGCGCTCCTCGAAGCCCGGCCGCAGCACGATCATGATGCCGACGAAGCCGATGGCGATGGCGCTCCAGCGCCGCACGCCCACCTTCTCGCCCAGGATGGGGATGGCGAGTGCGGTGGCCAGCAGGGGCGAGACGAAGCCAATGGCGATGGCGTCGGCGAGCGGGATGTACTTGATCGCCGTGAAGAAGGTGGCGGTCGTTGCCGCCAGAAGGGCGCCGCGCAGCAGTTGCAGCCAGGGCCGCTTGCTGCGCACGGCCAGACGAAGGCGGCGCGGCCCCATCAGGAAGGGCAGCAGGAGAACCGAGAAGATATAGCGCCCCCAGACCACCTGCATCGGGTCGAGCGAACCGGTCATGAACTTCGCCGTGGAATCGAGTGAGACGAAGAAGACGATGGACAGCAGGACGAAGGTGATGCCGCGGGGGATGTTGTCCAAGAATGGTCCGATCCGGTGGGAACCCTCTGCTTCTAGTGCGGATCGCCAAGGGATGAAACCGATACCTTGGGCGCCAAAGATCGCCATTGCCGACGCCCCGGCAACGGGTGTTCACTTTGGCAGTTGCGGAGATTTCAGCCATGAACACGGCCTTGCCCCGGGCGATCACGCCTGAAGAGATCGAGACTTTCCAGCGCGACGGCGTCGTGTGCCTGCGGGGCCTGTTCGACGGCGACTGGGTCGAGGAACTGCGCCGGGGCCTGGCGCGCAACCGCTCCGAACCCGGCCACCGCTCCCGCATCTACGACCGCACCGCCGACAACCAGACCTTCTTCTATGATTCCGATTCCTGGCAGCGCATCGCCGAATACGAACGGTTCGTGCGCAAGAGTCCGTGTGCCGAGATCGCCGCGACCCTGATGGGCTCATCCAAGGCCAACCTGTTTTTTGATGCCGTCTTCCTGCGCGGCACGGGCCAGCAGTTCCGCACCCCATGGCACCAGGACGAGCCCTACTGGTCGATCCGCGGCATGCAGACCGTGAGCATCTGGATGCCGATGGTCGAGGTCGAGAAGAAGAGCGCCCTGGAATTCATCCCCGGCAGCCACCTGTGGACGCAGAACTACCGCCAGAAGGACTTCGCCGAGCTCAACCCCGACGGCCAGCAGGGCATCGCAACGGCAAAACTCGATGGCGAGGACTGGCTGCCCCTGCCCGATTTCGACGCCGACCCCGTACGCTGGAACGTCACCTCCTGGGACATGGCGCCGGGCGATGCCGCCTGCTTCAACGCCCGCCTGTTCCATGGCGGATCGGGAAGGCTGGCGGAAGGCCGCGAACTCAGCGTCTTCAACACCAAGTGGCTGGGCGACGACGTGCGCTGCGCCTTCCGCCCCTATGGCATGGACCCCGACCACACAGGCAAGATGCGCGCCGCGGGCATGGCCGACGGCGACCCGATCGACGGCCGCGTGTATCCCCAGATCTGGCCGCCGATGGCCTCGCAGGCCGCCTGAACGGAACGCAACCACAAGCATCTGTTGCACCCGCGGTGCCGGCCTGAGAAGCTGTGGCCGAAGAGGAAGCCGGCATGCAGCACGATGTCGATGTGCTTGTGGTCGGAGCGGGCCCGGTGGGGCTGTTCCTGGCCTGCGACCTGGCGCGGCGCGGTATCGCCGTGCGCCTGGTCGATCGTAATGGCGGGCCCACGGACCTTTCCAAGGCGCTGGGCATTCATGCCCGCACGATGGAGGCCTTCCAGGATCTGGGCATCGCCGAGAGGGCGCTGGAGCGTGGCCTGCCGATCCCTTCCGCAACGTTCCATTCCCACCGCCGCCAACTGGGCCGTGTCCGCTTCGAGCGGCTGGAGAGCCCCTATCCGTTCCTGCTCGACCTCGAACAGGGCCAGACCGAACGACTGCTGATGGAGCACCTGGGCGAACTGGGCGGGCGCGACGAACGCAATTGCGCGCTGACCGGCTTCGAACAGGATGAAGACGGCGTAACGGCAAGCCTGGAACACGGCGACGGAAGGCGCGAAACCTGCCGGGCACGTTATCTGGTGGGTTGCGACGGCGCCCACAGCACGGTGCGCCATGCGCTGGGGCTGGGTTTTGCCGGCGAGTCGCTGCAGGCCAACATGCTGCTGGCCGATGTCATGCTGGACTGGTCGATCCCCTACAACGAGGTGATCATCGCCTTTGCGGGCGGTTCGCTGCTGTTTGTCGCGCCGCTGGCATCGGGGCGCGCGCGCGTCATCGGCGACCTGCACGAAGACATGGAGGCGCCTGATCTGGCCACCGTCCAGGCCATGCTGGACGAACGCAGCCCGGTCGCGGCGCGCGCCAGCGATCCGGTCTGGATCACCAACTTCCGCATCAGCGAACGCCAGGTCGAACGCTACCGCGAACGCCGCGTCTTCCTGGCGGGCGATGCCGCCCATATCCACAGCCCGGCAGGCGGCCAGGGCATGAACACCGGCATCCAGGATGCCTACAACCTGGCCTGGAAGCTGGCCCTGGCGGTGGGCGAGGCCGGCGCGCGCGGCCTGCTCGACAGCTATGATGCCGAGCGGCGCCCTGTGGGCGCACAGGTCCTGGCCCAGACCGGGCGCATGCTGCGCACCGCCCAGGTCGCCAATCCTCTGGGCCGTTTCCTGCGCGACAGCGCCATCAGCCTGCTGATGGCGCGCAGGCGCGTGCAGAAGTCCATCACCCGCCAGCTTTCCCAACTCGCCGTGGAATACGGCGGCAGTCCCATCGTGATGACGTCCTGGCACCATGCCCACCAGGGCCTGCAGGCCGGTCAGCGTGCGCCTGACGGCCCTGTGGTGGATGCACGCGACGGCGCCCGCACGACCCTGTTCGAGGCGATGCGGGGTACGGGTCATGTCCTGCTGGGTTTCGGTGCGGGCGACGAGACAGGGCCCCTGCTGCAGGCCGCCGAGGCGGCCGTGGAACGCCATGGCAGCCATGTCCGCGCCCTGCTGGTGATGCCCGGCGAGGAAAGGCCGCCGGCAGGCTTCAGCCATGTCGACCCCGGCGGCAAGCTGCATGGGCTCTACGGTGCCTCGGCGCCCAGCCTCTATTGCATCCGCCCCGACGGCTATGTCGGCCTCGCCTGCAGACCTCCCGACATTGTCGCCGTGGGCCGATATTTCGCGCGTATCTTCCGTTCCGATTGAGCGCGGCGTCACGGCGGGCGATAAGGCGCCCTGGAGTGCGTGAAGGGGGCCTTGCCATGAACCAGGGATCAGCGCCGGTGGAACACACCGGCCTCGACGTCGTCGTGAAGCCCGAATGGATCGACTTCAACGGCCACATGAACATCGCCTACTACGTCGCCGCCTTCGACCTTGCGACCGACAACCTGTTCCGCATCGTCACACCCGACATCTGGGACGGCGACACCTTCCTTGGCGGCTTCTATGCCGTGGAGATGCACATCACCTACGAGCGCGAACTCTATGAGGGCCAGCCCCTGCGCTTCACGACACAGCTCCTGGGTGTCGACGACAAGCGCCTGCATTTCTTCCATCGCATGTATCACGCAGAGGACGGCTATCTGGCCGCCACCAACGAGTTGATGTTCCTGTGCATCGATCGCGAAACCCGCCGCGCCGGGCCGATGGCGCCGCACCACTTCGAGATCTGGGAGAAGCTGGCGCAGCGCCACGGCCTGATGCCCAGGCCGCACCAGGCCGGCCGCGTCATGTCGGTCAAATCGAGGAAGCCTGGGCGATGAACACCCCCAACGACATCGTCCGCCCGGAGATCGAGACCGGCTCGCCGCCCCATCCCGAGCCACTCCCCCTGACACCCGCACAGATGCGGCGCAGCCTGGGCGCGGTGATCGCCAGCGCCTTTGCCGCTTCGCTCACCTTCTCTGTCTGCATGCCGCTGCTCGCCCTGATCCTGGAGCGGCGCGGCACCTCCGACATCATCATCGGCCTCAATACCGCGGCCTCGCCCGCGGGTCTGCTGATCTTCACCGTCCTGATGCCCCGGATCGTGGCCCGGCTTGGAACCATGCGCGCGCTGTACCTGGGCTTCATCCTGATGATCTTCTCGATCGTCCTGTTCCCGGTGCTCGACAACGTGTGGCTGTGGTTCCCGCTGCGCTTCCTGATGGGCATCGGCATCGCCATCCACTGGGTGGTGAGCGAGACCTGGATCAACACCCTGGTCGACAACCGCATCCGCGGGCGCGTCATGGGCATCTACGTCACCGCGCTGTCGGCCGGCTCGCTGGTCGGCATCCTGACGCTCTATCTGGTCGGCTCGGAAGGCACCGATCCGTTCTTCATCATCGCCGCGGTGATGGCCATGGGCGTCATGCCCCTGGTCCTGGCGCGCGATCTGGCGCCGGGCATCGCGGTGCACGAGAGCTTCGGCCTGCTGGCGGCCATGCGGCGGGCCCCGACCGTAATGTCGGCGGCACTGACCGACGGCTTCGTCATGGGCGCGCTCTTTGCCTTCTTCCTGATCTATGCCCAGCGCATGGGGTTCGATGAGGAGAACGCGCTGGTCATGTTCATCGTGCTGTCGGTCGGCAACGCCACCCTGCAATACCTGGTGGGCATGCTCGCGGACCGCTTCAACAAACGCATGCTGCTGATCGTTTTCGCCCTGCTGGTGGCCGGCGGCACGCTGCTGCTGCCCTTCGCGATGTCCGATCCGCTGCTGCTGTGGCCTACGCTGTTCCTGTGGGGCGGCATCATGGGCGGCATCTATACCTGCGGCATCGCGCTGATCGGCGAACGCTTTCGCCGCGACGAGCTGGCCGCGGCCAACGCGAGTTTCATCTTCACCTACGAGTTCGGCCATCTGCTGGGCCCGACGGTGGCCGGAATTGCCATGGCGCTCTGGGATCCACACGGCCTGATTGTGGTCGCCGTGGGTGCCGGACTGATGTTCGCGCTGGTCGCTTCCGTGCGCCAGGCAAGAATAGGCAGGAAGGTTGTCCGATAAAGGGCCGGAATCCAAACAACTGGACCCAAGCCACTGGTCGTGCCTATGCTGCTCGAAGATCGGCTTTCTCATAATGGCCGCCAATACTCGCATCCATGGGAGGGCACATGATGCAACCTATCAAAACGATCGCACTATCCTTTGCAGCAGTTCTGCTGGCCGGACAGGCCTTTGCCGGAGCCACGCTGGACGGCATCAAGGCCAACGATTCGCTGCGCTGCGGCGTCTCCGGCAGCCTTGCCGGATTCTCGCTGCCTGACAGCCAGGGCGTAATGCAGGGTCTGGACGCCGATGTCTGCCGCGCCGTGGCCGCCGCCATCCTGGGCGACTCCGAGAAGGTGGAATTCGTACCTCTTTCGGCCCAGCAGCGCTTCACCGCCCTGCAGTCAGGCGAGGTCGATCTTCTCTCGCGCAACACCACCTGGACGCTCACCCGCGACACCTCGCTGGGCCTCGATTTCACCGGCGTCACCTTCTACGACGGTCAGGGCTTCATGGTCCCGACCTCGCTGGGCGTTTCCTCGGTCAGCGAACTCGACGGCGCCGCGGTCTGCGTCCAGACCGGCACCACGACCGAGAAGAACCTCACCGACTTCTTCCGCGCGACCGGCATGAGCTTCCAGCCTGTCGTGTTCGAAGGCTTCGAAGAGTCGGTCACGGCCTTCATCAACGGCCGTTGCGACGCCTACACCACCGATGCCTCGGGCCTGGCCTCGATCCGCGTCTCCAACGTCTCGAACCCGGACGACTATGTCATCCTGCCCGAGATCATCTCCAAGGAGCCGCTTGGCCCCGTCGTGCGTAACGACGACGGCGAAATGTTCGATGTCGTCCGCTGGACGGTCTTTGCGATGCTGAACGCCGAAGAGGCAGGCATCACCTCGGAGAACATCGACAGCTTCAAGGGCAGCGAAGATCCCAACATCGCGCGCATCATGGGCGATGAGCCCGGCATGGGCACGGCCATGGGCATCGACGATACCTGGGCCTACAACGTCATCTCGCAGGTGGGCAACTACGGCGAGGTGTTCGAGCGCAATGTCGGCGCCAGCACGCCGCTGGGCTTCCAGCGCGGCATCAATGCCCTGTGGACGCAGGGCGGCCTGATGTACGGCCCGCCGATCCGCTGATCGGAAGCAAACGCACCGCCGCCCGGAGTTCTTCCGGGCGGCGGTGGCGGTTTCCGCCATGACCATTCAGCATCAGTCCAGCGATGTGCAAGCCGCCGCTCCGGCGCGCGCGGCCTTCTACAACGACCCCACCGTTCGCGCGATCTTCTGGCAGGTCGTGGTCTGCGGCGCGGTCCTGGCCCTGATCGGCTATCTGGTATCGAACGCGCTCGACAACCTTGCGCGCCAGAACATCGCCTCGGGCTTCGCTTTCCTCGATCTGCCTGCCGGTTTTGCCATCGGCGAAGGCATGATCGACTACGACCCTTCCAACACCTACCTGCGCGCCATCGTGCTGGGCGTGCTCAACACCATCAAGGTGGCGGTGGCGGGCATCATCTTTGCCACCATCATCGGCGTCATCGTGGGTGTCGCGCGGCTCTCGCCCAACTGGCTGGTGGCCCGCTTCGCGACTGTTTACATCGAAGCCCTGCGCAACGTGCCGCTGCTGCTGCAGCTGTTCTTCTGGTACGCGCTGCTGGTCGAGGCCCTGCCCATCGCGCGCGAGGCCTATGGCCCGATCATGGGTTTCTACCTTTCCAACCGCGGCCTCAACGTGCCGCTGCCCGACGACATCGGCTTTGTCTTTCCGCTGGTCGGACTGCTGCTGGCGATAGCCGGTTCGGTCTGGCTCTACCGGCGCAACAAGCGCATCCATGACGCCACCGGAGAGACGCCCAACACGATTGTTCCCGTCCTCATCATGCTGGTCGTCTTTCCCTTCCTGGGCTGGGTCGCCGGCGGTTTTCCGACCGCATTCGACACGCCCGAACTGAAGGGCTTTTCGTTCAACGGCGGCGGCGTGGTCTCGGCCGAATTCATGGCGTTGTGGCTGGGCCTGACGCTCTACACCGCCAGCTTCATCGCCGAGATCGTGCGAAGCGGCATCCAGGCCGTGACCAAGGGCCAGTGGGAGGCCGCGGGCGCGCTTGGCCTGCGCCGCGGTCAGATCCTGCGTTTCGTGGTCCTGCCCCAGGCTTTGCGCGTCATCATCCCGCCGACCACCAGCCAGTACCTGAACCTGACCAAGAACAGCTCGCTTGCCGTCGCGATCGGATATCCCGACATCGTCTCGATCGCGGGCACGACGCTGAACCAGACCGGCCAGGCCATCGAAGGCATCGCCATCATCATGGCGGTCTATCTGACACTCAGCCTTTCGATCTCGGCGTTCATGAACTGGTACAACAAGAAGATCGCGCTGGTGGACCGCTGAGATGACCGAGCGCACCGTACAGCCGCACGAAGACTGGAGCCGCCCGCCGGCCGCCACCACCGGCGCCATCGGCTGGATGCGCAAGAACCTGTTCAGCACCTGGCTCAACAGCGCGATGACCCTGGGCGCGCTCTACGTTCTGCTGACGACGATTCCGGGTCTCATACAGTGGGCCTTCATCGACGCCATCTGGGGCGACAACCCGCCCGAGGTCTGCAAGAACGTGCCCGGCGCCTGCTGGTCGTTCATCTACGAGAAGTACCGCTTCATCCTGTTCGGCGTGTACCCGTGGGAGGAACACTGGCGCCCGCTGCTGGCCATGATCATCTTCCTGACCCTGATCTTCGGGTCCTGCATCAAGCCGCTGTGGGCGCTGGGCAAGTGGATCATCGCGATCTGGGTCGTCGGCCTGACCATGGTCGGCATTCTGATGTGGGGCGGCATCCTGGGCATGGAATATGTCGACCAGTCGCAGTGGGGCGGCCTGCCGCTGACCCTGTTCCTGGCGACCTTCGGGGCCGTGCTCTCCTTCCCTCTGGCGATCCTGCTGGCGCTTGGCCGACGCTCGAACATGCCCGCGATCAAGGCGATCTGTGTCGCCTATATCGAGCTGATCCGCGGCGTGCCACTGATCTCCATCCTGTTCATGGCCTCGGTCATGTTCCCGCTGTTCCTGCCCACCGGCGTCTCCATCGACAAGCTGCTGCGCGCCGTCGTCGGCCTCATCCTGTTTTCGGCGGCCTATGGCGCGGAGATCGTGCGCGGCGGTCTGCAGGCGATCCCGCGCGGCCAGTACGAAGCCGCCGACGCCATGGGCCTCACCTACTGGCAGAAGATGGGCAAGGTCATCCTTCCCCAGGCCCTGCGCATCACCATTCCGCCCATGGTCAACGGCTTCATCGGCGGCTTCAAGGACACCTCGCTGGTCCTGATCATCGGCCTGTTCGACCTACTCTACACCACGCGCCTGGCCTTCCAGGACGTCAACTGGCGACCCTATTTCGTCGAGGGTTATGTCTTCTGCGCGCTGATCTATTTCTGCTTCTGCTTCTTCATGTCGCGCTACAGCCAGTGGCTCGAGCGCGATCTGGTCAAGGGCCAGAACTACTAGGAGACCGCCATGGCAGCCTCAGACCATACCGCAGCGCAGCCCGACCACGACTATGTCGTCGAACTGCGCCATGTTCACAAATGGTATGGCGAGTTCCATGTCCTGAAAGACATCAACCTGCAGGTCGGCCACGGCGAACGGGTCGTGGTCTGCGGCCCCTCGGGCTCGGGCAAGTCGACCATGATCCGCTGCATCAACCGGCTGGAGGAGCACCAGCGCGGCAATATCTTCGTCGAAGGCAACGAGCTGACCAACGACCTGCGCCAGGTCGACGCCATCCGCAAGGAAGTCGGCATGGTCTTCCAGCACTTCAACCTGTTCCCGCACATGACGGTGCTGGAGAATCTGATCCTGGGGCCGACCTGGGTGCGCAAGATCCCGCGCAAGGATGCGATCGACACCGCCATGATGTATCTGGAGCGGGTCAAGATCCCCGAGCAGGCCAACAAGTTCCCGGGCCAGCTTTCGGGCGGCCAGCAGCAGCGCGTGGCGATCGCCCGCTCGCTGTGCATGAAACCCAAGATCATGCTCTTCGACGAGCCCACCAGCGCGCTTGATCCCGAGATGATCAAGGAGGTGCTCGACGTCATGATCGAGCTGGCCGAGGAAGGCATGACCATGATCTGCGTCACCCACGAGATGGGCTTTGCCCGCACCGTGGGCGATACCATGGTCTTCATGGATCAGGGCGAGATCGTCGAGATGTCGCCGCCCAGCGAATTCTTCGCCAACCCGAAGAACGAGCGCACCAAGCTGTTCCTGTCGCAGATCCTGTCGCACTGACCGGCAGGTTATGAGCGGCCTCTATCTCGAGGACTATGCCGTCGGGCAGAGGTTCACCAGCGCCAGCCGCACCGTCGACACCGAGGCGATCACCACCTTCGCCCGCCAGTACGATCCCCAGCCATTTCACCTGGACGATGACGCCGCGCGCGCGACGATCTTCAGCGGTCTTGCGGCCAGCGGCTGGCACACCGCGGTCCTCACCATCGGCCTGCTGCTGGAAAGCGATTTCGTGCCCGCCAGCGGCATCGTCGGCGCGGGTTTCGATGAGTTCCGCTGGCCCCAGCCCGTGCGTCCCGGCGACACCCTGCATGCCGAATGCGAGATCCTGGAGGTGCGGGAGTCCAGATCCCGGCCGGGCCAGGGCCTGATCAAGGTGAAAACCACCACGCTCAACCAGAAGGGCGAGCCGGTGCTGTTCTTCATCGGCAACCTGATGGTGCCTGGCCGTCCCGCGTGAGGCCCCTTCAGGCGCCGGGAATACCGCCTTCGACCACGACCTTGACGAAAGCGTTGCTCGCGGGATCGAGCGCCGTGAGCTGGCCCGTGGCGATGGCGAACCAGGCGCCATGCAACTGCAGGCGCCCGTCGGCCACGCGCTCGGTGATGAAGGGGAAGGTCTTGAGGTTCTCCAGCGACTGACGGATGCCCTCTTCCTCCACCGCGCGCTGCAACTCCGCCGGTGATGACTCGCTGGCGGTGCGCAGGGCATGGCCGCGCGCGGCATTGAGCAGCGACATCCACTTGCCGATGAAGCCGCGCGGACTGCCGTCGCTGTGCAGGCCCTCAAGGAAAGCCCCGATACCGCCGCACTGGCCGTGGCCCATGACCACGATGTGCTCGACCTCCAGCCCGGTGACGGCAAATTCCAGCGCAGCACTGGTGCCATGGTAGTCGCCATGAGGCTCCCACGGCGGCACCAGATTGGCGACGTTGCGCAGCACGAACAGCTCGCCGGGTCCGGCGCTGAAGATCGTGGCGGGATCGACGCGACTGTCGCAGCAGGCCACGATCATGATGCGCGGTGTCTGCCCCTCGCTCTCAAGACGGCGATAGACCGAGGATTCCTGGACATAGCGGTTTTCCAGAAAGGCCCGGTAGCCCTCCATCAGGCGCTCGACACCCTGCATGCATCGTCTCCGTTGTCGTGTGCGGCCCAGATAGGTCGTTGTCCCGCTGATGGCAAGCGGCAGGCGTTCGTGGACGCCCCGGCGGGCGGACGTTACGATTCCTTCCACGCCACGCCACCACGGAGGCACCCATGTCGATCGGCCGCCCGCTGCGCCTGCTCCAGGGCCTGTTTTTCGCCGCCATCCTGATGCTGGGGGCCGCCCCTGCCTGGGCACAGGCAATTCACCTGGGCAATGGCACAGAACCCGAAAGCCTGGACATCCACCAATCCTCGGGTGTTTCGGAAGCCAACATCCAGCGCGACCTGTTCGAGGGGCTGATCGCCGAGGGGCCGGACGCCAGCCTTATCCCGGGCGCAGCCGAAAGCTGGGAGATCAGCGAGGACGGCACCCTCTATACCTTTCATCTGCGCGAGGACGCGGTGTGGTCGAACGGCGATCCGGTGACGGCGGGCGATTTCGTCTATGCCTTCCACCGGGGCCTCGCGCCCGAAACGGCAGCCGCCTATGCCTTCATTCTCTATCCCGTGCTGAACGCCGAGCAATATGTCGCCGGCGAGATCGACGACCCCGACGCCGTCGGCATCCGGGCGATCGACGACAGGACGCTGGAGATCACGCTGAAGGCGCCGACCGCCTATTTCCTCGACATGCTGACCCATCACATGGCCTATCCGCTCCATCGGGCCTCGGTCGAAGCCCATCCAGGCGACTGGACGCGGCCGGGCAACCTGGTCTCCAACGGCGCCTTCACCCTGGCCGAGTGGGCGCCCCAGTCCTTCATCCGCCTGGAGAAGAACCCGCGCTATCACGGCGCCGACGAGGTCGCGCTCGATGAGATCTTCTACTATCCGACCGAAGACGAAGGCCAGGAACTGCAGCGCTACCGCGCAGGGGAGCTGGATGTCACCTACGACATTCCCGCCGACCAGATCGACTGGATCGTCGCCAACCTGAACGACGAGTACCGCAACTATCCTTATCTCGGCACTTACTACTACGCGCTCAACACCACGATCGCGCCGTTTGCCGGAAATATCGGCCTGCGCAAGGCGCTCTCGCTGGCCATCGACCGCGAAGTCCTGACCCAGAAGATCACGCGGGCCGGCGAAATCCCCGCCTATTCCTTCGTGCCGCCCGGCGTCATGGGTTATCAGCAGCAGAGCGAGGATTGGGCCGACTGGACCCAGGAGGCGCGCAACGCACGGGCCAGGGAGCTTTATGCCGCGGCAGGCTACGGCCCCGACAACCCGCTCGAGATCGAAATTCTCTACAACACCAGCGACAACCACAAGAAGGTCGCCATCGCGATCGCGGCGATGTGGAAACAGACCCTGGGCGTGCAGACCACGCTGCGCAACGAGGAATGGAAGGCCTATCTTTCCAGCCGCGACGAAAAGAACTTCGAGATCGTGCGCGCCGGCTGGATCGGCGACTACAACGACGCCAACACCTTCCTCGAACTCTTCGTTTCCGATGCCGGCATGATGAACAACCCCGGTTACGACAACCCGCGCTACGACGAACTGGTCAAGGGCGGCGCCTTCGAGACCGACCTTGCCGTGCGCGAGGGCATGCTGGAGGAGGCCGAACGGATCTTTCTTGAGGACAGTCCGCTGATCCCGATCTACTTCTACACCACCCAGCACATGGTGAAGCCCACGGTCGGAGGCTGGATCGACAACATCAAGGACGTCCATCCCTCCCGCTTCCTCTCGGTGGACGGCTAGAAGGCGCGGGCCGGTTCCGGCCGGCCCGGTCGCGGCGATGTTCTCCTATACCCTGCGGCGTCTGGCCGGGGCGGTGCCCACCGTCTTCGTGATCATCGCCATCGCGTTTTTCATGATCCGGCTGGCGCCAGGCGGCCCCTTCGACCAGGAACGCTCCGTGCCGGCCGAAATCCAGGCCAACCTGGAGCGTGCCTATCACCTGGACGAACCGCTGACGACGCAGTTCCTGCGCTATCTCGGCAACATCCTGACCGGGGATTTCGGACCCTCCTTCCGCTACAAGGACTTCACCGTCACCGAGCTTCTGGCCGACGGGTTTCCCGTCTCGCTCAAGCTTGGCCTGGCGGCCATGGTCATTGCGCTGATCGTGGGTTTTGCCGCCGGGGCCTATGCCGCGCTGCGGCGCAACTCCGCCTTCGATGCCGCGACCATGACGCTGGCCATGACCGGCATCGCCGTGCCCAATTTCGTCGTCGCGCCGCTGCTGACGCTGACCCTTGGGGTCTGGCTCGCCCTGCTGCCGGTGGGCGGCTGGGGCAGCTTCGACCAGGCGATCCTGCCCGTGGTGGCGCTCGCCATGCCCGAGATCGCCTACATCGCGCGCCTGACGCGGGGCAGCATGCTGGAAGTGCTGCGCGCCGATTTCGTGCGCACCGCCCGCGCCAAGGGGCTTTCCGAACGCGCCATGGTGCTGCGCCACGCCCTGCAGGCCGCGGCCCTGCCGGTCCTCTCGTTCCTCGGTCCCACCACGGCGGCTGTCATCACCGGTTCGGTCGTCATCGAGCAGATCTTCGGCATCCCCGGCATCGGGCGCCACTTCGTGCAGGGCGCGCTCAACCGCGACTACACGCTGGTGATGGGGGTGGTGATCTTCTATGCGGTGGTCATCATCGCCTTCAACCTGCTGGTCGATCTGCTCTATCCCCTGTTCGACCCAAGGGTACGCCATGATTGAGGCGCTGGCCGCCCCTCCCCGCTCGCCCTGGCGCGATGCCGGCGTACGCCTGCTGCGCAACCGGGCGGCGATCGTTTCGTGCGTTGTGCTGGCGATGATCGCGGCGGCCTGTGCCCTGGTGCCTTCGTTTGCCCAATGGCCGCTCGATGCGGTGGACTGGTCGGCGATTCAGGCGCCGCCCTCGGCAGAGCACTGGTTCGGCACCGATGGCAATGGCCGCGACCTGTTCGTGCGCATCTTCTACGGCGGGCGCATCTCGCTCACCCTGGGCCTGGCCGCAACCCTGGTCGCCGTCATCATCGGCGTAGCCTGGGGCGCCACGGCAGGCTACGCCGGCGGCGCCGTCGACGGCCTGATGATGCGCGCCGTGGACGTGCTTTATGCCCTGCCCTTCATGTTCTTCGTCATCCTGCTGATGGTGTTCTTCGGGCGCGACATGGTGCTGATGTTCATCGCCCTGGGTGCGGTCTCCTGGCTCGACATGGCACGTATCGTGCGCGGCCAGACCCTGACCCTGAAGCGGCGTGAATTCGTGCGCGCGGCCCATGCCATGGGCGCACGCCCCACCGCCGTGGTCGTCCGCCACATCGTGCCGAACCTGCTGGGCCCGGTTGCGGTTTTTGCCACGCTGACGGTGCCCCGCGTCATCCTCTTCGAATCCCTGCTTTCGTTTCTGGGCCTTGGCGTGCAGGAACCGATGACAAGCTGGGGCGTGCTCATCTCCGAGGGCGCCAGCGCCATGGAATCGGCACCGTGGATGCTGCTCTTTCCCGCCGTCTTTCTCGCGACCACCCTTTTTGCCCTAAACTTCATCGGCGATGGCCTGCGCGACGCGCTGGATCCCCGCGACCATTAGGAGACTGCCATGCCACGGACCCTCGCCATCCTCGTTTTCGAGGGCTTCGAACCGCTCGACGTCGTCGGTCCTTTCGAGGCTTTCCTGTGCGCCGACGACGAGGCAGGCAACCCGCTCTTCAATGTCGGACTGGTCGCCGCCACGGAAGGTCCCGTCACCGCGACCGGCCGCTTGGTGATGACGCCGCGCTGGAGTTTCGACACCCTGCCCCACACCGACATCCTGCTGGTGCCGGGTGGCGACGGCACCGAGGCCGTCTGCGGCGACCGGGCCATGCTCGAATGGGTCACGGCCCGCGACAGCGAGGCTGAAATGACCCTTTCGGTGTGTACCGGCGCCCAGGTGCTGGCCTCGGCCGGCCTGCTGAAGGGCCTGAAGGCGACGACCTACTGGAAGTGCTACGACTGGCTGCGCAGCATCGATCCCACGATCGAGGTGATGGAGGGCGCGCGCTGGGCCGACAACGGCCGCATCGTCTGTTCCTCGGGCGTCTCGGCGGGCATCGACATGGCGCTCCATGTCATCGGCCGGCTGCACGGCCAGACCTGCGCCGACACCACTGCCCGCGCCATGGAATACGAACACTGGCCGCTGCGGGATTGAACATCGCGCTTGTGGACGCAGGCTCTCGCCCGTCCTCGCGTCGCCACCGCGAAGGCGGGGACCTGTACGCACGGACGCAGAGGCAAGAGATGCGGCCCTAGAGCAGATCATCCTTATGCGGAATCGCTTCGCGATTGCGCTGAAGGATGTGAATTTGCTCTATCTCGTCGATGTAGAGCGTATTCATGGAGGCCCGCGGCCCGCTCAGCCTGCGGCCATCGAATCCTTCAGTTCCTCCAGGGCCAGCCAGCGTTCCTCGGCGGCGGCGAGGTCGGCGCGGGTGCGTTCTAGGTCGGCAAGCGCCTTGTGGAAGGCATCGGGGTCGCGCTTGAAAAGGCCGGAATCGGCGAGACGTTCCTCCAGTTTCGCTACCGTCCCCTCAAGGACGGCGATCCGCTGGGGCAACATGTCGAGTTCGCGCTGGTCCTTGTAGCTGAGCTTGGTGCGGGCCTGCGGTTTGGGCGCAGCTTTGGGTTCAGACGTGCGGGCGGGTTTCTCCTCCCTGGGTGCGCGCGTGTCGCGGCGGGCGAGCCAGTCGCTGTAGCCGCCGGGATGTTCCTCGGCCCTGCCGTCGCCTTCCATGACGATGGTCGAGGTCACCAGGCGGTCGATGAAATCGCGATCATGGCTCACCAGCAGCAGGGTACCCGGGAAGTCCGAAAGCACCTCCTGGAGCAGGTCGAGCGTCTCCATGTCGAGGTCGTTGGTCGGCTCGTCCATCACCAGCAGGTCGCAGGGCTGGGTGAAGAGACGCGCCAGCAGCAGGCGGTTGCGCTCGCCGCCCGAGAGGCTGCGGATCGGCTGGCGCACCTGGTTCTCGGCAAACAGGAAATCGCGCAGGTAGGCCACGACATGGCGCGATTCCTCGCCCACCATCACCCGGTCGCCGCCGCTGGGCGCCACGGTCTGCCAGGGCGTGGCATCGGGATCGAGGCTCTGGCGCTGCTGTTCGAAGACCGTGACCTTCAGCCCCTCGGCACGGCGCACGCTGCCGGAATCGGGCTCCAGCGCCCCGGTCAGCATGCGGATCAGCGTCGTCTTGCCCGCACCGTTGGGGCCGACGATGCCGATGCGGTCGCCACGCAGGATGCGGGTGGAGAAATCGCCCAGGATGACGCGCTCGCCATAGGCCTTGGCCAGATCATTGGCCTCGATCACGAGGTCGCTGCGCGAGAGCCCGCCATCGACACCGAAGCTGGCGTTCTTCTGCACGTTGCGGCGGCGCTCGGCACGCGCGGCGCGGAGCTTGGCCAGTTCGCCGACGCGGCGCTGGTTGCGCCGCCGCCGGGCGGTGACACCGCGCTCCATGTAGCGCAGTTCCTCGGCGATGCGGATGCCGAGTTTGGTTTCTTCCTTGGCGTCGGCCTCGGCCAGTTCCTCGGCCCAGGTCTCGAACGCGGCAAAGCCTGCGTCGCGGCGGCGCAGGCGGCCGCGATCCAGCCAGGCCATGGCGCGTGTGACGCGGCGCAGGAAGGCGCGGTCATGGCTGACGATGACGACGGCGCCGCGGTAGTTCTCGATGAACTGCTCCAGCCATTCGATACCCGCGATATCGAGATGGTTGGTCGGCTCGTCCAGCAGCAGGACATCGGGCTCCGAGGCCAGCGTGCGCGCGACATGGGCGCGGCGCTGCTCGCCGCCCGAGAGCGAAGCCATCTCGCGCTCGGGGTCGAGCCCCATGCGATCGAGCACGGCATCGGCAAGGTGGCTCTTGTCCTCGTCCAGACCAACACGGACCCATTCGGAGACCGTACCCTCCGGGCGGCGCAGCAGGTCCTGGAGCACGCGTCCGACACGGGTGCCGGGCTGGATGAACCGCTCACCGCGGTCGAGTTCCACCTCGCCGGCCAGCGCCCGCAGGATGGTCGACTTGCCCGAACCGTTGCGCCCGATCAGGCACAGCCGGTCGCCGCGGGCGAGCGAAAGCTCGACATCCTCGAAGAGCGGGGTGCGGTCGACCAGGATCGCGGCGCCGCGAAGGGCAAGAATGGGTGGTGGCATGGCCGGGGCAATAGCACGTCCGGTGCCGACCGCGCACCTCCTCTGCGCCTGCTTGCCCCGCCCGGAAGCCGGTGACAGGATGCTGGCTGGTTACCGTCGAGGGGATGCGACATGACCGAACTCACTGATCTGGAATCCATCGTTGCCGACATGCTGGAGGACGTTTCGCGTCCCACGGCACAGGCGCGCGGCCTGCCGGGCCTTGCCTTCCACGATCCGGCCTTCCTGGAGATGGAGAACCGGAGGCTGTTTCCCCGCTGCTGGGTCGCCGCGGGTGCCGCCAGCGACATTCCCGAGCCGGGCGATGCCCGCCCGGTAGAGGTCGCGGGCCTGCCGCTGGTGCTGCTGCGCGACCGCGACGGCGCCGTGCGCGCCTTTCACAACGTCTGCCGTCACCGCGCCATGACCGTGGTCAGCGAACCCTGCAAGGGCCTGAAGACCCTGCGCTGCCCCTGGCATGCCTGGTCCTATGCGCTGGACGGCCGTCTGGTCGCCACGCCCAACCTGGGCGGCATCGGCAAGGGCGAGGCCGAGGGTTTCGACAAGGGCGACCTGGGCCTCAAACCCGTGCGCGCGGGCGAATGGCTGGGCATCGTCTTCGTCAACATCGACGGGCTGGCGGAGCCCCTGGAGCACCACACCGGACCGTTGCAGCAGCGCTTTTCGGCCTTCGACTTCTCCTGCCTCCAGCATGGCGCCACCACCGAGCGCATCTTCGAGGCCAACTGGAAACTCGCCATCGAGGGCGGCATCGAGGATTACCACCTGCCCTGGGTGCATCCCCAGGCGGTGAACGGCGATGGCGTGGTCTGGACGCCGCGCACCGAATGGGACGCGCGCCACTATGTCGGCGTTTCCGGCAAGATCGCCAGGGAGGGTACCGGCCCGGCAGTCGAGGACAGCCGCCGCAAGGGCACGCTGCCGACCTTCCCGAACCTGCCTGCCGACGTCGACACGAACGGCAGCTTCATCTGCCAGTTCCCCAATCTGGGCGTGGGCGTCTTCCACGATCATGTGGTGACGACCATCTTCACGCCGCTGGGGCCCGATCGCACCCATGCGCGCAAGGACTACTTCTTCGTCGGCGATGCCGCGACCGATCCCGCGCTGGCGGAGGCGCGTGCCGAGGTCATCGCGGGCTGGATCACCATCGGCGACCAGGACAAGCCGCTGGTCGAGCAGGTCCACCGCAACCACAAGGCGCGTGGGCGCGCGGGTATCGACACGGTTTTTTCGCCCTACTGGGAAGGCGCGGTGCAACATTTCCAGAAAACCGTGGCAAGCTACCTCGTCGACTGATCCTTCGAGAAAGCCACATCCTTGCCCCAGACCCGTGTGAACCTTTCGCTCACGCCGCGTGAGCGCTGGCTGCGCCGCGCCTGGATCTGGGCGGTAATGCTGTTCTGCGGCGGTATCTGGGGCCTGGTGCCGACGCTGGCCAAGACTGCCATCGAGGACGGCGCCCATCCCATCGGCCTGACCTGGTGGCAGGGCATCGGCGGCGGCGTACTGCTGTTGGTGATAAACCTGCTGCGCGGCAAGCGCCTGCCGCTCGACCGCCGGCACCTGCTGTTCTATGGCTTCTGCGGCCTGATCGGCACGATCATGCCCACAATGGCGCTATTCTACGCCGCGCCCCACGTTTCAGCCGGCGTGATGGCGATCCTGATGGCCGCCGTGCCGATCGGCGCCTATGTCTTTGCCCTGATGCTGCGCATCGACCGGCTGGAGTGGCTGCGCAGTCTGGGCATTGCGCTGGGCATCGTCGGCGTGGCCCTGCTGGTGCTGCCCGGATCGAACGGCGGCATCTCGCCCTGGTGGGCGCTGGTCGCCCTGCTCATCCCGCTGGGTTATGCCGCCGAGAACATCTTCGTGGCGATCCGCAGCCCGCGCGAGACCGACACCACCACGCTGGTCTGCGGCATGGTGCTGACCGGCGGCATCCTGATCACGCCGGTCATGCTGGCGACCGGCACCTTTTATCCCATCAGCTTTCCGCTCACCGACGCGGCGCTCTCGATCGGCGCCATCATCGTCGTCAACGTGCTGAGCTATGCCGCCTTCCTGCTGCTGATCTACGCGGCGGGGCCGGTGTTTGCCTCGATGTCGGGTTATGCCACGGTGCTATCGGGTATCCTATGGGGCGTCGTCTTCCTGGGCGAGAGTCACGGCATGGTCTTCTGGGTGGCGCTCGCCACCATGTTCGTCGGCATGGCCATGGTCCGCGAGCGGGCGGTGGCGCTCGATCCCGTGGCGACCTGAAGGCTCAGTCCTCGCCGCGCGCGATGTCCTCGGCGGCTTCGATGTCAGGCGCCTCAATGACCTTCCGGCAGAGTTCCAGGCCGTAACCCTTGCGCGCCAGGGCCGCCATGTCGCGGTCGTGGCGTTCCTCGCGCTCCTCGGCCTTGCGCCAGGGTCCGAGGCGACGGCGGCGGGCGTAGGCGACGGCGGCGGCGACATCGTCGTTCTCGGGTTCATCGAGATCAAGGGCGGCCTCCACCGTCTCGCGCGGCACGCCCTTGGCCGACAGCTTCATCGCGATGCCGCGGGTCGATTCCCCCTGGCGGCGCAGGGAGACGACCCGGCCCTCGGCATAGGCCCTGTCGTTGAGCGCCCCGGCGCGCTGGAGTCTGGCCACCACCTCCTCGATCCAGGCGGCGGCCTGCTCCTCGTCCACCGCGCCCTCTTCCTCGGACAGACGAGCGGCCTTCCAGACCTTGCGGGCTAGCACCCGGCGCAGGTTCTCGCTGGAGGTGGCGTAGCGCTCCAGATGGTGGAGGGCGGCCCGTTCCAGGTACTGGGGCGTGATGCGGCGGGGGCGTTTGCGGCGCTTTTCCTGCATGGCTCCTAGGTAGCAGAAGCGGCCAAGAAAGGCTCGCCTCACCCCGGTGCTTTGGTCATAGTGCGCCGCTTTTTGCACTTTGCCCTTCAGCCCATTTCACGGAGTCCGGCCTTGGCCCTGACCCTCGGCATCGATACCGGCGGCACCTATACCGATGCGGTCCTGTTCGACACGGACATGGGCGTCATCGCGTCCGCCAAGGCGCTGACGACCAAGCACGATCTCACCATCGGCGTGCGCGAGGCGATCGATGCGGTGCTGGGCGGGCGCGGCGCCGAGGTGGCGCTGGTCTCGATCTCCACGACGCTGGCGACCAACGCCATCGTCGAGGGCCAGGGCAGTCCCGCCGCCCTGGTGCTGATCGGCCATCCCGCCTCCGACCGGGAACGCCCCGATCTCAAGCGCGCGCTCGCCAGCGACCCCCTGATCGCGGTGGCCGGCGGCCACGATGCGCTGGGCGATGCACGCCAGCCCTTCGACGCACAGTCGCTCTCGACCCAGGCCCATGCCGTGAAAGACCGGGTTTCGGCCTTTGCCATCTCCTCCATGTTCGCCGTGCGCAATCCCGCCCACGAGATCGCCGCGCGCGACCTGCTGCACGCCGAGACCGGCCTGCCGGTCTCCTGCGCTCACGAACTCTCCAGCCAGCTCGATGCGCCGCGCCGGGCGCTGACCGCCCTGCTCAACGCCCGCCTGATCTCCCTGATCCAGGGCCTGATCCGCGCCGTCGAGGGGCTGATGGGCGAGCGGGCGATTTCCGCGCCGGTGATGGTGGTGAAAGGCGACGGCTCGCTGGTCGATGCCGCCACCGCCCTGCGCTCGCCCGTCGAGACGATCCTTTCGGGGCCGGCGGCCAGTGTCGTGGGCGCCCAGCACCTGGCGCGCCTGGACGATGCCTTTGTCTCCGATATCGGCGGCACCACGACCGACGTGGCGCTGGTCAAGGACGGCCGGCCCCAGCTTGATCCCCTGGGCGCGCGGGTGGGCGGCTACCGCACCATGGTGCGCGCCGTGGCGGTCCATACCTTCGGCCTGGGCGGCGACAGCGAGGTGCGCCTCAACGACCGCGGCCGCCTGACCGTAGGTCCGCGCCGCGCGGTGCCGCTCTCGCTGCTGGCAAGCCGCTATCCGCAAGTCATCAGGACCATGGAGAACCAGGCCGAACGCGGCTGGCCGGGCGAATGGGACGGCGCCTTCGTGCTGCGCCAGCGGGCGCTGGATACCGACCCCGCCTCCCTCTCGCGCCCGCAGCGGCGCATCTGGGATGCGCTGGAGGATGGTCCGGTGAGCCTGGAGTGGCTCTACAGCGACCAGTCGCCGACGCTTTCCCTTGCCCGCCTGCTCGACCGGGGCCTCGTCATCATGGCGCGCCTGACGCCCAGCGACGCCTCGCACCTGCTGGGCTTCCACCACGGCTGGGAGCGGCGCGGCGCCGAACTGGGCGCACAGCTCTGGCTGCGCTGGTGGAAGATCACCGGCCACGACACACCCGAGACGCCCCAGGACCTCGCCCGCCTGATCGTCGATACGACAGTCACGTCCTCGGCACGCGCCCTGCTCGAATCGGCGATGATGGAGGAACATCGCACCGCCCTGCCCGGCGGCAACGCGGGCGAGGCGCTGGTCAATTCCGCCATCTCGGAGAAGGCGGGCGACCTGCTGCGCCTGCAGGCCGTGCTGGGCCGGACCATCGTCGCCGTGGGCGCGCCGGCGGCAACCTACTACCCCGAGATCGCCCGGCGCCTCTCCACCGGCGTCGTGGTGCCCGAACACGCCGAGGTCTGCAATGCGGTGGGTGCGGTCGCGGGCGGCGTCGCCCAGCGGGTCGACGCCCTGATCACCGCGCCGTCCGAAGGGCTCTACCGCTGCCACATGCCCGAGGGCATCGCCGATTTCCGCGACCTGGAGAGTGCGGCCTTCCACGCCGAGTCCGAGATCGGCCAGCGCGCCCGCCGCGCCGCCGAGGCGATCGGCGCCATCGACATCCGCCTCAAGATCGAACGCCACGACGAGGTCGTGCGCGCCGCCGACGGCACGGCGACCTTCATCGAATGCCGGCTGTCGGCCGTGGCCAGCGGCCGCCCTGCCCTGGCGACCGACTGAAAGCGCCCCGGCGCTTGACTCCGGGCCGTTCCGGTCTCACATAGGCAATCAGGACTGGAAAGGTCCTGATTAGGTCGCGGCCCGGTTTTCCGCGCTCCGCGACCGCCAACGACCGAACGGATAGCCGCATGATTCGTCTCAGCCGCATGGCCGATTACGGCGTCGTCGTCATGACCTACATGGCGATGCGCGCGCACCAGACCCAGACCACCCACCAGGTGGCGGAGTCGACCGGCCTGTCGGAAGCGACCGTCGCCAAGCTGCTGAAGGTCTTCGCCCGCGACGGCCTGCTCGAAAGCCATCGCGGCGTTCACGGCGGCTATGAACTGACGCGCCATGCCGAGGAGATTTCGGTCGCCGAGATCGTCACCGCGGTCGAGGGACCCATCGCGCTGACCCTGTGCGTCGATGAACACCCCGGCAACTGCGACGTCGAATCCCTGTGCCCCATGCGGGGTGGCTGGAACCGTATCAACAACGCGCTGCGCGAGGCGCTTGAAGGTGTCTCGCTGGCTGCCATGGCGTTCCCGGATCTGCCGCCGCTCGGCGCGCTGTCCGTCGGCAATGCCCGCACGGCGAGCTAGGAGAAAAGCGATGGCGATTGCCCAGGCAACGATCGACAGCGTCGGTGAAGCGACCGACAAGTACAAATACGGCTTTGTCACCGAGATCGAGATGGACCGGGCGCCCCGGGGCCTGACCGAGGAGACCGTCCGCTTCATCTCGGCCAAGAAGGAAGAACCCGAGTGGCTGCTGGAATGGCGCCTGAAGGCCTTCCGCCACTGGCTGACCATGAAGGAGCCGACCTGGGCCCGCGTCGGCTATCCGCCGATCGACTATCAGGATTCCTATTACTACTCCGCGCCCAAGAGCGATGCCGACCGGCCCAAGAGCCTGGACGAGGTCGATCCGAAGCTGCTGGAGACTTACGAAAAGCTTGGCATCTCGCTGAAGGAACAGGAAGTGCTGGCCGGCGTGCGCAATGTCGCCATCGACGCGGTGTTCGACAGCGTCTCGGTCGCCACCACCTTCAAGGACCGGCTGGAGAAGGACGGCGTCATCTTCTGCTCGATCTCCGAGGCCGTGAAGAAACACCCCGAGCTGGTGAAGAAGTACATCGGCTCCGTGGTGCCCTATTCCGACAACTTCTTTGCCACCCTGAACTCGGCCGTCTTCACCGACGGCTCGTTCTGTTACATCCCCAAGGGCGTGCGCTGCCCCATGGAGCTGTCGACCTATTTCCGCATCAATGCCAGCGAGACCGGCCAGTTCGAGCGCACCCTGATCATCGCCGATGAGGGGAGCTACGTTTCCTACCTCGAAGGCTGCACCGCGCCCCAGCGCGACGAGAACCAGCTTCATGCCGCCGTGGTCGAGCTGGTGGCGCTGGACGATGCCGAGATCAAGTACTCCACCGTGCAGAACTGGTATCCCGGCGACGAGAACGGTGTCGGCGGCATCTACAACTTCGTCACCAAGCGCGGCGTCTGCGAAAAGCGCGCCAAGATCTCCTGGACCCAGGTCGAGACCGGATCGGCGATCACCTGGAAGTATCCAAGCTGCATCCTGAAGGGCGACGACAGTGTCGGTGAGTTCTTCTCCATCGCCATCACGAACAACCGCCAGCAGGCCGATACCGGCACCAAGATGCTGCACATCGGCAAGAACACGCGCAGCCGGATCATCGCCAAGGGAATCTCGGCGGGCAAGAGCCAGAGCACCTATCGCGGCCAGGTGCGGATCAACGCCATGGCCGAGGGTGCCAGAAATTACACCCAGTGCGACAGCCTGCTGATCGGCGACAAGTGCGGCGCCCATACGGTGCCCTACATCGAATCAAAGAACCGCAGCGCCCGTGTCGAGCATGAGGCCACGACCTCCAAGATCAGCGACGACCAGCTGTTCTACTGCCTGCAGCGGGGTATCCCGCAGGAGGACGCGCTGACGCTGATCGTCAACGGATTCTGCCGCGAAGTGCTTCAGGAACTGCCGATGGAATTTGCCGTCGAGGCCCAGAAGCTGGTCGGCATCAGCCTGGAAGGCAGCGTGGGCTGAAGGCCCGACGCGCACCGGGAACAAGAAGGGCAAGAAGATGAGCATTCTCTCGATCAAGAACCTGCACGCCGAAGTCGACGGCAAGGAAATCCTCAAAGGCATCGACCTGGAGATCGGCGCGGGCGAAATCCACGCCATCATGGGTCCCAACGGCTCGGGCAAGTCGACGCTTTCCTACACGCTTGCCGGGCGCGAAGGTTACACGGTGACCAAGGGCGAGGTCGTCTATCAGGGCAAGAACCTGCTGGAGATGCTGCCCGAGGAACGGGCCCAGGCCGGCGTGTTCCTCGCCTTCCAGTATCCCGTCGAAATCCCGGGCGTGCCCACCGTCACCTTTCTCAAGCAGGCGATGAATTCCGTGCGCAAGGCGCGCGGCGAAAAGCAGCTCGACGCCTTCGAGTTCAAGAAGCTGATGGATGCCCGCCTGAAGGAACTCAACATCGTCAACGACATGGTGCGCCGCGCGCTCAACACCGGCTTCTCGGGCGGTGAGAAGAAGCGCATGGAAGTGCTGCAGATGGCGCTGCTGGAACCGACGCTCGCCATCCTCGACGAAACCGATTCGGGCCTCGACATCGACGCGCTGAAGACCGTCGCCGACGGCGTCAACGCCCTGCGCGCGGCCGACCGCTCCATGCTGGTCATCACCCATTACCAGCGCCTGCTGGACTATATCGTGCCCGACCATGTCCATGTGCTGTTCGAGGGCCGCATCGTGCGTTCGGGCGACAAGTCGCTTGCGCTGGAACTGGAGGAGAAGGGCTACACCGACATCACCGGCGCGGCCGCCTGATCATGACGACAAGCAACGACAACGGCCTGCTGGCCGATCACACCGCCCTTGCCGCCGGGCTTCCGGGCGCCGGCGCCGGCTGGATCGATGCCCTGCGCGCCGACGGCGCCAAGCGCTTTGCCGGCCTGGGCCTGCCCACGCGCAAGGTCGAGGAATGGAAATACACCGACCTTTCGGCCCTGGCGCGCAGCCGCTTTGCGCCCTGCTGCGGCGCCGCGCCGGCCCACGCAAAGCCGGAGATCCCCGCGCCGCTGGTCAAGGACGGGCCCCAGGCGGTGTTCGTCAACGGCCGTTTCGACCCGGAGCTTTCTAGCCTGGGCGGCGCGCCGGAAGGCATCACCGCCCTGCCGCTGGCCGAAGCCATCGCGCAGATGCCCAAGCTGCTGGAAAGCTACATGGGCCGTGTCGCCGAACTGGGCCGCAAGTCGCTCGTCGCGCTCAACACCGCCTGGCTGGCCGACGGCTTCGTGCTGCATCTGGCCAAGGATGTCCGCCTGACGCGCCCGCTGGAGCTGGTCTTCTGGGGCGATTCGGGAAGCGATGGCGAGCGTTCGGCCTGGCATCCCCGCCATCTGATCGTGCTCGATCCCGGCGCCTCGGCGACCCTTCTGGAGCGCCACATTGGCCGCACGGGCGGTCATTTCGCCAACAGCGTCACCGAGATTGCCGCAGCCACCGGCGCCAGCCTGCGTCACTACCGCCTGCAGGACGAGCCGGGCGATGCGGTCCATATCGCGACCACCGAGGTGGCGCTTTCGGCAGGGGCCTCCTACGAGAGCTTCGTGCTTTCCAAAGGCGCGGTTCTGGCGCGCAACCAGATCGCCGTCACCCTGCAGGGCGAGGGCGCCAGCGCCAGCGTCAACGGCGCCTACATGGGCCGGGGCAGCCAGATCACCGACACCACGACCCTGATCGACCATGCCGCGCCGGGCTGCACCAGCAGCCAGACCTACAAGGGCGTGCTCGACGACCGCTCGCGCGGTGTCTTCCAGGGCCGCATCGTGGTGCGCAAGGACGCCCAGAAGAGCGACGGCCACCAGTCCAACAAGGCCATCCTGCTTTCCGACCGCGCCGAGATCGACGCCAAGCCGGAACTGGAAATCTATGCCGACGACGTGAAGTGCAGCCATGGCGCCACGGCCGGCGAACTCGACGACAACGCGCTCTTCTACCTGCGCGCCCGCGGCATTCCCGAGCATGAGGCGCGCGGCCTGCTGATCGACGCCTTCATCGACGGCGCTATCGGCACCATCACCCACGAGACCGTGCGCGATGCCTTCCGCGATCATGCCGAGGCCTGGCGCCAGGAGGGCGGAACATGAACGCCGCGCTCGCAGAGGCCCGGCCAAGCAACAGCGCCTTCGACGTCGAGAAGGTGCGCGCCGACTTCCCGATCCTGTCGCGCGAGGTTCACGGCAAGCCGCTGGTCTATCTCGACAGCGCGGCCAGCGCGCAGAAGCCGCGCCAGGTGATCGAGGCCGAGACGCGCGTCTATGAGGAGGAATACGCCAACGTCCATCGCGGCGTGCATTACCTCTCACAGGCCGCGACGCAGAAGTTCGAGGCGACGCGTACGCGCATCGCCTCCTTCATCAACGCCCCCGACGAGAACGAGGTCGTCTTCACGCGCGGCGCCAGCGAGGCGATCAACCTGGTCGCCTTCAGTTATGCCGCCCATTTCCTCAAAGAAGGCGACGAAATCCTGATTTCGGAGCTCGAGCACCATTCCAACATCGTGCCCTGGCAGCTTGCCGCACAGCGCAACGGTGCGGTGATCCGCGCCATTCCGATCTGCCAGGACGGCCAGATCGACATGGCCGCCTATGCCGACCTTCTGGGGCCCAGGACGAAGATGGTCGCGATCACGGCGCAGTCCAATGCCCTGGGCATCATTCCGCCGCTGGAACGCATGATCCCCATGGCGCACGACGCCAGCGCAAAGGTGCTGGTCGACGGCTGCCAGGCGATCACCCACCGCCCGGTCGATGTCCAGGCGATGGGCTGCGACTTTTTCGCCTTTTCGGGCCACAAGATCTACGGGCCGACGGGCGTGGGCGCCCTCTGGGGCCGCGCCGAACTGCTGGAAGCCATGCCGCCCTGGCAGGGCGGCGGCGAGATGATCGCCCGCGTCGGCATCGAGAAGTCGACCTACAAGGGCATTCCCCACCGCTTCGAGGCCGGCACTCCGGCGATCGCCCAGGTGATCGCCCTGAAGGATGCGCTCGACTACGTCGATGGCCTGGGGATGGGCGCCATCGCCGAGCACGAGGCCATGCTGCTTGACCATGCGGTGCGCCGCCTGGAGGCCATGGACGGGGTCACGATCATCGGCACCAGCCCGGCCAAGGCGAGCATCGTCTCGTTCCTGCTGGACGGCATCCACCCCCATGACATCGGCACCATCGTCGACCGCGAGGGTGTCGCCGTGCGCGTCGGCCACCACTGCGCCCAGCCGGTGATGGAATACTACGACATCGCCGCGACCGTGCGCGCCTCCTTCGGCCTCTACAACACGCTGGCCGAGGTCGATGCGCTGATCGCCTCGCTGGAGAAGACCAGGGAGATCTTTGCCTGATGGACGACCTGCGCGATCTTTACCAGGAAGTCATCCTGGACCATGGAAAGAACCCCCGGAACTTCCGCCATCCCGAGGACGCCAACCGCCATGCCGAGGGCGACAACCCCCTCTGTGGCGACCGCCTGACGATCTACCTGAAGATCGGGCACAACGGCCTGGTCGAGGACGTCGCTTTCGAGGGCCGCGGCTGCGCCATCTCCATGGCTTCGGCCTCGATGATGACAGAGATCATCGCCGGCAAGACGGAAGAAGCGGCGCGCGCCCTGTTCCACCGCTTCCACGACTTCGTGACCGGCAAGGAAGAGATCGAGGGTGCGGACGACGAGGACCTGGAGAAGCTCATCGTGCTGGCGGGCGTGAAGCAGTTCCCCATGCGGGTGAAGTGCGCGACGCTCGCCTGGCACACCATGACGGCAGCGATGGACGGCGAAAACGTCGTGACGACGGAGTAGAGCATGGACGAGACCACCACCCAGCAGGCCGAAGGCCAGCCGGCCGATGACACCGCGGCACCCGAGGCCAAGGTGCATGAAAGCTGGAGGCCCGGTGCCACCGAGGATGTCGATCCCCGCAGCATCACCCAGGAAGAGGGCGAGCCGCTGATCGGCGACATCGTCGATGCCCTGCGCACGGTGTTCGACCCGGAAATCCCGGTCAACGTCTATGACCTGGGTCTGATCTACGCCATCGACTCGCGCAAGGACGGCTCGGTCAAGATCGAGATGACGCTGACCGCGCCGGGCTGCCCGGTGGCCGAGGAAATTCCGATCTGGATCCGCGATGCGGTTGCCACGGTCGAGACGACCACCGATATCGAAGTCGAAATCGTCTGGGACCCGCCATGGGATCCCTCGATGATGTCCGATTATGCTAAAATCGAACTGGGCATGTACTAGAGCCCACGGAGTGACAGGAATCATGTTCGCGACACCCGACAAGAAGCTGCTTTCGCTCACCGACCGTGCTGCCGAACGGGTCAAGGCCCTGATGGCGCAGAACGCGGATGCCGTGGGACTGAAGGTCGGCGTCAAGATGGCCGGCTGCAGCGGTTTTTCCTACACCATGGACTACGCCACCGAGACCACAGGCAAGGAAGACGTGGTGGAGGACAAGGGTGTTCGCCTGCTGATAGAACCCAGCGCCGCGATGTTCCTGCTGGGCACGGAACTGGACTGGCACGAGGACCGGCTGGAAAGCCGCTTCGTTTTCAACAACCCCAATGTCAAGGGGATGTGCGGCTGCGGCGAGTCCTTCACCGTCTGACGCCTTTCCCGGGAGAACCCGCTTGTTGCTGACGCGTCTCTGCGGCGCGCTGGCGCTGCTTGTTTGCATCGCCGCCACCACACCCGCTGCCGCCCAGGCGCTTTCGCAGGGCGACCAGACCATCTATCGCAGCGCCTTCGCCAAGGCTGACCAGGGGGACTGGAGCGGCGCGCGGGCCACCGCAGCGCAGGCCAGCGACCCGACGCTGGCAGAGGTCATCCTCTGGCTTCAGCTTCAGGACAGCAGCCGGACCGGCGACTTCGTCTCGATCGTTTCGTTCCTGGTGGAGAATCCCGGCTGGCCCCGCCTCAACGATCTGCGCCGGCGCGCCGAGGAGGCCATGCCCCAGGAGCTGGCGCCGGCCGATGTCATCGCCTATTTCGATGCCTATCCCCCGCTGTCGGGCAAGGGCACGCTGCGCCAGCTTGCCGCCCTGGAGGCGCTGGGCCGCACCGAAGCGGTGCAACTGGCCGCGATCGACGCCTGGAACGGACGCGATTTCTCCTCCAACGACGAAAAGACCTTCCTGGAGCGTTACGCCCGGATCATTCCAGCAAGCCTTGCCTGGACGCGGCTGGACCGCCTGCTCTGGGAGGGACAGACGACGGCCGCCGAACGCATCCTGCCCTTCGTCGATGCCGACCATCGGGCCCTGGCGCGGGCCCGTATCGTGCTGCACAACGGCGGCCCGGGCGTTGATGCTGCGGTCAGCGCCGTGCCGCCGGGCCTGGCCGACGATCCCGGCCTGCTCTACGAGCGCCTGCGCTGGCGTCGCACCCACGGAAACGAGGCCGGCGCCATCGAGTTACTGGCGCGCGCACCTGCCGACCTTGCCTACCCCGACCTGTGGGCGCAGGAGCGCCTGATCCTGGCGCGCGACATGCTGGATGCCAGCAATGCCGCGGGCGCCTACCGCATGCTCGCCCAGCACTTCGAGTTGAGCGGGGCGGTCTATCACGAGGTCGAGTGGCTGGCGGGCTGGATTTCCCTGCGCAAGCTGGGCAATGCGCGCAACGCGCTTGACCACTTCATGACCTTCTACGGCGAGGTCTCCTACCCGATCAGCCGGGCGCGCGGCGCCTATTGGGCCGGCCGGGCGGCCGAAGCCCTGGGCGATACCGGGATCGCAGCAACCTGGTATGACCTGGCGGCTGACAACGGCACCACCTTTTACGGCCAGCTCGGCGCGGCCAAGCTCGGCATCCAGCCGCGCCTGCCCAGCGCACCCCAGCCGACCCAAGCCGAGATCGCCGCCTTCGCCGGCGACGAACTGACCACCATCGTGCGCCAGCTAGCCGAAATCGATCAGGAGCGCCTGGTGCGCGTGTTCCTCACGCGCATGACCGACGCCACCGATTCCGGCGCGCGGCACCAGCTGATCGGCCAGCTTGCCCTGGTCCTGGGGCGCCCGGACCTTGCGGTGATGGTTGCCAAACGCGCAGTCCAGGCAGGCACCGTGCTGGTGACGGCCGGCTACCCCATGATCGCCCTGCCCCAGCCGGTGCCGGTCGATCCTTCGCTCGCCTACGCCATCATCCGCCAGGAAAGCGGCTTCGATCCCGATGTCGTCTCGCCCGCGGGTGCGCGTGGCCTGATGCAGCTCATGCCCGCCACGGCGCGCGAGGTCGCGGGCAAGCTCGGCCTTTCCTCCTCGGACGCCAAGCTGACCAGCGATCCGCAGTTCAACATGCGCCTGGGCACCACCTACCTTGCCCAGATGATCGAGAACCAGGACGGATCGTTCGTGCGCGCCATCGCATCCTACAATGCCGGCCCGGGCCGTGTGCGCCAGTGGGTCGGCGAGATGGGCGATCCCCATGCGCCCAATATCGATATCGTCGACTGGATCGAGGAGATCCCCTTCTCCGAAACCCGCAATTACGTGCAGCGGGTGCTGGAGGGCATGGAGGTCTATCGCATGCTCAACGGCCAGGAGACCGCAGGCCTGTTCGACGACATGAAGATGAACTGCACCGAGAGCGGTTGCTGAGTTCGGCCGCGCTTGAACCGGCTCAAAGGTTGCATCAAATTGCGACTGCGAATTATTTTCAGATAGGAGACGAAACATGGCCGCGACCATGAACCAGGCCCCGGACAAGGTTGAGGCCGACCTGAACCGCATCGATGAACGCCCCATCGACCTGCTGACCTCGCGCCGCTCGGTGCTGGCGGCCCAGTTGATCGAACCGGGCCCCGATCCCGATGCGTTGCAGACCATGCTGGAAGCCGCGGTGCGCGTGCCCGACCATGGCCGCCTGACCCCCTGGTGCCTGCAGGTCGTCGGCAAACCCGCCCAGGCCGAACTGGGCGAGCTGTTCGTCAGTGAATTCGCCAGGAGCGAACCGGAGGCCACGGAGGAGCGCCTGCAACTGGAGCGCATCCGGCCGCAGCGCTCGCCGGTGCTGGTGATCGTCAGCAGCCACACCCACCGCGACCATGCCATTCCCGAAGTCGAGCAGCTTCTTTCCTGCGGCAATGTCTGCATGAACCTGTTGCATGCCGCCACGGCCCTGGGCTTCGGCGCGCAATGGGTAACGAACTGGCCGGCCTACAACCCGGTCATCAAGGCCGCGCTGGGCATCCCCGAGGACGAACACCTGGTCGGCTTCATCCACATCGGCACTGCGAAATCGCCGCCGTCGGAGCGCGCCCGCCCGCATCTGGACGACGTGGTCCGCTTCCTGCCGACCCTGCCGCCGCGCCTCTGAGGGCACTGCCCTACCCTGCCGCGACCTGCCCCCAGGGCGACATGACAAAGGCACAGCCGTGGCGTTCGACGCCCAGGTCATGGACCGCATTGGGGCAGGCATAGAGCGCCGGCGTCACCGCATAGGGCACCTCGGTCGTCTTCCAGCGTGCGGCGAGGGCAGCGCGGGCGTCCGCCGGCATACGCGTATCGGCCGCGACCAGGCTTGCGCCGCTGACATCCAGGCGCGGCGTGTGAAAGGCCTGATCCAGGGTCATGCCGTGATCGACCATGAACGAGATGAGCTGCATCACCGCCGGGAAGATGCGCCGGCCGCCTGAGGCGCCGAGCGCGAAGTTGCCGCCCTGGCGCGTCACCACGGCCGGGCACATGTTCGACAGGGGCCGCCGGCCCGGAGCCATGGCGTTGGGCCCGCCGGGGCGGGGATCGAACCACATGATGCCGTTGTTCATCAGGAAGCCGATGTTCGGCAGCAGCACGCGGCTGCCGAAGACCGAAAGCAGGGTCTGGGTCAGCGCCACCATGTTGCCCCTGGCATCGACCACGGTGAGATGGGTGGTGCAGCTTTCGCCATTGCCCTCGCCCATGGTTTCCAGCCGGTGGCGATAGGCGGCAAAGAGCGACTCGGCATAAGCGGTGTAGGCCGCCGCATCGGGTGTCTTTCCCGAAGCGCTCCAACCGTCTTCCAGCCGCGCCAGGGCATCGAGCAAGGTCGGGCCGGCGTTGAGGCCGGGCGGCACATGGATCGTGGCGTCGCGGTAACGCGCGGTCTGCGTGTCGACCAGGCGGGCCTCGTAGGCGGCCAGATCCTCCCGATCGAGCTTGCCGCCGACCGCGGCCATGTCCGCGGCGATGGTGGCGGCGATATCGCCCTTGTAGAAGTCATCCGGGCCGGCATCGCGCAGGCGCTCCAGTGTGGCGACCTGGGCGTCGGCCTGGAGCGTCATCAGGTTGTCGGGATCGATGCTGACCGGGGGCAGGCCGTCGGGCAGGAAGAAGTCGGCCGCCGCCCGGTTCTGGGCCAGGCCGCGGGCCTCCACGGCGATGCGCAGGGTGGCGTACCAGTCGACCTTCATGCCACGGCGGGCAAGATCGATCGCCGGGGCGATGGCTTCCGCCCAGGGCAGCGTGCCGAAGCGCTCCAGCGCCAGCGCCCAGCCCGCGACCGTGCCCGGCGTGGCGACCGAAAGCGGCCCCTGGACATTGCGGTCGTCGACCACCAGCGGCCAGCCGAAGAGATCGTCGTCGGTGCCGCCTTCCTTCAGCGGATAGTCCGCGGGATCGAGACGCTTTGGCGCCACGCAGCCGAAGTCGATCGCCCTGGTCGAGCCCGTCTCGGCATCGTAGATCACCATGTAGCCGCAGCCGCCGATGCCGCTCATCCATGGCTCGGCCACACCGATGGCCAGACCCGTGGCGATGGCGGCGTCGACCGCATTGCCGCCGTCGGCCAGCACCTGGGCCCCGATGGCCGAGGCCTCGTGGTGATGGCTGGCAACCAGCCCCTTCTCGGAGACGACGGCGGGCTTGCTGACCTGCCAGGTTTCGGTGAGCCGTGCGGCCATTGCTTGTTCTCTCCCTTTACCTATCGCGCGGGAGCCTACGTCGGCTAAGCTTGCGCGTCATCTTTCGCGCGACCGCACTGCCATCTGGAGTTCCCCTCGTGAGTCATCCCCTCTTTGCCGACGACATGAAGCTTACCCCCTACTGGTGGGATGATGCGCCGCGCCCGGAGATTCCCCACCAGCCGATCCCCGACAAGGTCGACGTCGCCATCGTGGGCGCGGGCTACACGGGCCTGACCGCCGCCATCGTTCTGGCGCGCGCGGGACGCAGCGTGCATGTCTTCGATGCTCAGGACGCGGCGTGGGGGTGCAGCGCACGCAACGGCGGCCAGATCGGCTCTGGCGTCAAACCCGGTGTCGACGACCTGACGCGCCACTATGGCCGCGAGACCGCCCACGCCATCATGAACGAGGGCTACGAAAGCCTGCGCTACGTCAAATCCTTCATCGAGAACGAGGGCATCGACTGCGACCTGCGGACCTGCGGCCGTTTCATCGGCGCGCACCGGCCCAGCCGCTACGAGCAGCTCGCCGAGGGCTTCGAGAAGGTCAAGGACATCGTGCCGCTGGAGTGGCACATGGTGCCCAAGTCGGAGATGGCGAGCGAGATCGGCACGGACGCCTACCACGGCGGCGCGATCCTGCCGCACCATGCCGCGCTGCAGCCGGCCAAGTACGCCAACGGCCTGGTCGAGCTCGCGCAAAAGGCCGGCGCCGTGATCCACACCCATACGCCCGTGCTGGGCATCGACCAGAAGGAAGGCGCCAACGGCATCGTCACCAGCCGCGGCAAGACCATCGCGCGCGACGTGATCGTGGCGACCAACGGCTACACCAAGGGCATCACGCCCAAGCTGCAGCGCCGGGTGATTCCCATCGGCAGCTACATGATCGCCACGGAAGAGATCCCCGACGAGATCATGCGCCGCATCTACCCGCGCGAGCACGTCACCTCCGACACGCGCAAGGTGGTCTACTACTATCGCCCCTCGCCCGATCACAAACGGGTCGTCTTCGGCGGCCGCGTGGCGCTGAAGGAAAGCGATCCGAAGGTCTCGGGCCCGCGCCTGCACGCCGTGATGGCGGGCCTCTTCCCGGAACTGACTCACACCAAGATCAGCCATACCTGGATGGGCTTCGTCGCCTACACCTTCGACCACCTACCCCATGTCGGGCAGCGCGACGGCCTGTGGTACGCCATGGGCTACTGCGGTTCGGGTGTGGCCTGGGCGAGCTACATGGGCCACAAGATCGGCCACAAGGTGCTGGGCGACGGCGAGGGCGGCACGTCCTTCGACAAGATCGATTTCCCGACCCGGCCGCTCTACACCGGCGACCCCTGGTTCCTGTCCCTGGCCGTCGCCTATTACCAGGCGATGGACCGATGGGGTCCGTGAGGCTGGCTGCTCCAGCTTAGGGCTGGGGTGCCGCCGCGCAGCAGGAACCGGGGCTGACCACCACGTCGTTGACGTAGTCCTGCGCGATGCCGTGGACGACATCGAGGCCGAAGCGTGCGGGATCGTAGGCGTGGCGCAGCCATAGTCCATAGGCCAGTGCAATCAGGGTCTGGGCAATGCCCTCGCGGCGCGCCTCGATCACCAGGTCGGCGAGAATCGGGCGCAGCAGTTCCAGCAAGCGGTCGTCGAAGGCGTTCTGGATGCGGGCAAAGCCGGCATGTTCGGAGACCTGTGTGTAGAAGCTGAGCCAGGCGCTGATCGCCTCGGGCGAGCGCTGGCCCGGCGCGAAATGGCCCTCGAGGAAACCCATCAGCCGCTCCAGCGGCGTCGTGCCGGCCGCGATTCCGGCCTCGACGTCGGAAAGCGTCTGGTCGACCAGCATCTGCATGGTCTCCTCGAAGAGTTCGCCCTTGCCGTCGAAGTAGTGATTCACCAGGCCCACGGAAAGGCCCGCACGCTTGCAGATGCGCGCGACCGTGGCGTTCTGGAAGCCGTCGTGGTGAATCGCGCCGATCGTCGCCTCGATCAACTGGCGGCGACGCACCGGCTCCATGCCGACCTTGGGCAACGGCTCAGTCCACGATGCCCAGATCGCGTTTCTTCTGGGCCGCCCAAGCCTGGATGATGCGGTCGGCGATCATCGCCATCAGCGCCATCGAGCCGCCGGCGATGAAACCCTGGCCGAAGCGCGCGTTGGTCAGGCTGTCGTAGACCCACTGGCCCAGGCCCTTGGTGCCGACCAGCGCGGCGATGACCAGCATGGCCAAGGCGAACATGATGACCTGGTTGAGACCCAGCATGATCTCCGGAATCGCCAGCGGCAGCTTCACCCGCCACAGCACCTGACGTTCCGTGCAGCCCATCATGCGCGCGGCCTCGACCGCGACCGGATCGACATTGCGCAGGCCGTATTCGGTGTAACGGATGGCCGGCACGATGGCGTACATCATGATCGCCAGCAGGGCCGAGAAATCGCCCACCAGGAAGACCATGATGACCGGGATCAGGAAGACGAAGAGCGGCATCGTCTGCATGGTGTCGTTGATCGGCCGCAGCACGGCGCTCGCCCGGTCGCTCTGGGCCGCCCAGATGCCCAGCGCGCCGCCGATGACGAAGCAGAACAGCACCGAGGTGGCGGTCAGGTAAAACGAGAGCATAGCGCGCGGCCAGGCGCCGGTCGAAAGCATGAAGGCCATGCCGAGGAAAGCAAACAGCGCCGTCTTCCAGCCGCCGACCTGATAGGCGATCAGCGTCACCGCGGCGACGAAGGCCGGCCAGGGTGTGCCCGTCGAGCCAAAGAAGTAGAGCACGCCCAGCAAACCGACCACGACACCCGCGCGCCAGTTGAACAGGCGCACCATGCCCGCACCCAGGCCCAGAACGATCGCCCAGTAGATCGCCGCCGCGGTCTGGGTCATGGAGAAGCCCCAGGACTGGGGCCGGGCGATGTTGTCGAGACCGGCCTTCATGGGCAGCATGAAGTAGTAGAGCGTCCAGGTCTTGACCGCGTCCGTGGCAAAGAAGAATTCGCGCGTGAACCAGCTCACCGCATCGTTGAGCGGCTCGGCGGGGTAGAAGACGAGTGCCGCGGGATAGTCCTTGAAGAAGGGCATCAGGTGCGAGAGCACGATGCCGATGCCGGTCGCCGCCACCGCCGCCCACAGATAGGGATGGCGCTGCAGGAAGTTGCCGCCGGCGTGCAGCGGGATATCGCCGGTGCGTTCGGCAAAGCCGCGGCTGATACGGTCCATGATCATGGCCATGACCACGATGACGATGCCGGCAAGCAGGCTCTGACCCGTCTGGGCCTTGCGCATGGTCGAGAGCACTTCCCAGCCGATATCGGCAAAGCCGCCGATGATGGCTGCAATGATGACCATGGAGAGAGCAGCCATGATGGTCTGGTTGACGCCGACCATGATGGTCGGGGTGGCCGCCGGGATGCGCACCTGGAAGAGGAGCTGGAAACGGTTGCAGCCCGACATCTCGCCGCTCTCGATGACGTCGTCGGAGACGCGGCGCAGGCCCAGCATGACGTTGCGCACCATGGGCGGGCTGGCATAGATCGCCGAGGCGACCATGCCGACCACCGGGCCGACGCCGAACAGGATCAGGATGGGCACCAGATAGGCAAAGGTCGGCACAGTCTGCATGACATCGAGCGTGGGCTCGACGACACGGCGCGCCCAGCGGTACTGGAAGGCCATCAGCCCCATGACCAGGCCGATGGTCAGGGACAGCGGCACCGACATGCCGACCAGGGCGAGCGTCGACATGCTCTCGTCCCAGTAGCCCACGACCAGCATGTAGGTGAGGCCGGCAAGGCAGAACAGCGCCAGACGCAGGTCCTTGGCGCGGTAGGCAAGGATGGTGACCAGCGCGAAGGTCGCAGGCCAGGGCAGCCAGTGCAGCAGGTCCTCCAGCCAGCGCATGGGATAGGTAAGGACCATGGAGATGAAGCGGAAGACCGGCTTGAAAGTCGCCGTGATCCAGTCCATCAGCCCTTCAAGGGCACGCTCCAGCAGGATCCATTCCCCGCCGATCGGCAGCTTCAGGAACCACTCCTTGGGGTAGGTCACAAGCCACTTCATCTCATCGCGCAACACGATGCAGAGAATCGCGAAAGCGCCAAAGACCAGCCAGGAAAGGAGCTGCGGCGAAATGCGCCCCAATCCGACGCCGGGAGCGCTCTGTTCCTGAGCAGCGACCGTCATAACGTGCCCCCTTCCTCATGTGCTGTCGCGAGAGCCGTCAGAACCGCCTGGGGTGTGACATGGCCAATGACGGTTCCGGATTCATCGGCCACGGCGACCGCATCCAGCCCTTCCCCGAAGCGCGGCATGAGTTGTTCCAGGGTGGTGCCCGGCGCCACGGTCTTTGCGCCCTCCAGGGGCTTGCCCGCCTGGGACATGATGTCCTTGGCGGTGATCACCTTCACACGCGGCACATCCTGGGTGAATTCCTCGACGTAGGCATTGGCCGGCTTCATCACGACCTCGGCGGGTGTGCCGATCTGGACGACGCGGCCGTCCTTCATGATCGCGATCCGGTCCGCCAGGCGCAGGGCCTCAAGAAAGTCGTGGGTGATGAAGACGATGGTCTTGTGCAGCATCTTCTGCAGGCGCAGGAACTCGTCCTGCATCTGGCGGCGGATCAGGGGATCGAGCGCCGAGAACGGCTCGTCCAGGAACCACAGCTCCGGTTCCACCGCCAGGCTGCGGGCGATGCCTACGCGCTGCTGCTGGCCGCCCGAGAGCTGGCGGGGGTAGCTGGTTTCGCGTCCGTCCAGACCGACCAGTTCGATCATCTCCATGGCGCGCTTGACGCGCGCCGCCCGGTCGATGCCCTGGACCTGAAGCGGGAAGGCGACGTTCTCGAGCACGGAAAGGTGGGGCAGCAGGCCGAAGTTCTGGAACACCATGCCCATCTTGTGGCGGCGGATGTCGATGAGCTTTTCCTTGCTCACCTTCAGGAGGTTCTCGCCATCGAGGATGACCTCGCCTGCGGTCGGTTCCACAAGGCGCGAGAGGCAGCGCACGATGGTGGACTTCCCGGAACCCGAGAGGCCCATGATGATGAAAATCTCACCCTCTTTGACATCGAAGCTGACATCGCAGGCCGCGCCGATGTTGCCGGCCTCGCGAATGCGTTCGACCAGCGCATCGGTATCGGCAACCGCGCCGTCACCGCCATTGAAGAAGCTGTCGGCGTCCGAGCCGTAAACCTTCCACACGTTGCGGCAGGACAGTTTCGTATCGCGCTCTTGGGTTTGTGCCATCATACCTCGCTCGTGCGACCGATCGTTGTCCGTCGCAGTGCCCCAATGGTTGTTCTTTTCCGCGGATGCCCGCTGGTTGGGCGCTAGGTTAGGGACGCAACTGCCCATCGTCCAGAAGCCATTGCGGCCAAATTCGGGGCAAAACGCGCGCAGAAGTCACGGTTTGGACTCCTGGGGACGCAGTTTCGCATGCTGCGGGGCATCATCGCCGATTGTGTAATAGGCACCCTTGGACGCGGTATAGATGTGACTGCGGATGGTCAGGCCCTGACCGCCGTCGTCGAGCGAACCCGCATTGGGATAGACCGCGTCGTCGCCATCCTCCTCGAAGCCCAGCGCCGATCCGCAACGGCTGCAGAAGGGCCGGCGTCCGTGATCGGACGAGCGATACCAGGCCAGCCCTTCGGTACAGGTCCAGCGGAAGTGCTCGCGCGCGACCACCATCGCCGCCTGGGCGTGGCCGCCCTGGCGCCGGCACATGGCGCAATGGCAGATGTCGATAGCCGGATCGGGTCCCGAAATCTCGTACCGCACCGCACCGCACAGACAACCACCCGTTCGCGTCATCGCTCACTCCCACACTGGAAGCATGATCCTAGTGGATACCCGGGCGGGACGCATCCGGCAGGCAGGACGAGAATGCCCATGATGACCGTTCAAGTCATCATCTCTGCAAAGCATGAATCTTCTGTAACAAGCCTATGAATTTGCTGTCGTAATCGCGCTCTAACCTTGGAAATTGCTTTTCAGATTCAAGGATAACGATCACAACAGGGCCACCGGACATAGGTCAAGAGGCTCCCCATGAACGCACGCGTCGAACTCACCCGTTACCGTACGGTCTGGGTTTCCGACACGCATCTGGGTACGCGCGGCTGCCGCGCCGACCTGCTGCTGGAGTTCCTGCGCTCCTTCGAAGCCGACGAACTCTACCTGGTGGGCGACATCATCGACGGCTGGCGTCTCAAGAAGAGCTGGTACTGGGCGCCCAGCCACAGCGAAGTGGTGCACGAAGTTCTTGCCAAGGCGCGCCGCGGCACCCGCGTGATCTATGTTCCGGGCAACCACGACGAGGTGCTGCGCGAATACGTCGGCCTGATGGTCGGCACGCTGGAGGTCCAGCGCCAGGCGATCCACACCACGGCGGACGGCCGCCGCCTGCTGGTGCTGCACGGCGATCAGTTCGACGGCATCGTGAACCATGCCAAGTGGCTGGCCAAGCTGGGCGACTGGGCCTACACGCTGACCCTGGAGCTCAACCGCCAGTTCAATGCCGCGCGCCACCGCATGGGCTTTGGCTACTGGTCGCTTTCGGCCTACCTGAAGGGCATGGTCAAGGGCGCGGTCTCGTTCATCGACAACTTCGAGCATGCGATCGCCGAGGAAGCCCGCCGCCACGGCGTCGACGGCGTCGTCTGCGGTCACATCCACAAGGCCGAGATGCGCGAGATCGAGGGTATCCTCTACTGCAACGACGGCGACTGGGTGGAGGGCTGCACCGCCCTGATCGAGCAGCCCGACGGCACGCTGCAGCTGATCCACTGGGCCGAGGAGCGCCAGACCCACGCCCGCCGTACCGCCGCCGCGGCCTACGCGGCCTGATGCGGGTCCTGCTGGCGACCGATGCCTGGTACCCGCAGGTCAACGGCGTCGTGCGCACGCTGGCGCGGGTGCGCGACGAGCTGACCACCGCCGGCGTGACGGTGGAGGTGGTGGCCCCGGACAGCTTCCGCTCCATCCCCTGCCCGACCTACCCCGAGATCCGCCTGGCCCTGGCGCCGGGCCGGGGCATCGCCGCACGGATCGATGCCTTCGTGCCCGATGCCATCCACATCGCGACCGAAGGTCCGATCGGCCATGCAACCCGCGCCATCTGCAGACGCCGCGGCATGGCCTTCACAACATCCTTCCACACCCGTTTCCCCGAATATGTGAAGGCCCGCTTCGGTGTACCCGTCGGCATTGGCTACAGCGTGCTGCGCCGTTTCCACGGCCCGGCCAGTGCGGTGATGGTGGCAACCGCTTCCCTGCGGCGCGAGCTGGAGCAGCGCGGCTTCGATAATGTCGTGGCCTGGTCGCGCGGCGTCGACACCGACCTGTTCCGTCCCCGGCGCGGCGGCCTGGGCGACCTGCCCCGCCCGGTGTTTGCCTATGTCGGTCGCGTCGCGGTGGAAAAGAACATCGGCGCTTTCCTGGCGCTTGATCTGCCCGGCACCAAGGTCGTGATCGGCGATGGCCCCCAGCGCGCGGCCCTGGCCCGGCGCTATCCGGAAACCCGCTTCCTCGGCACCCTCCATGGCGAAGCCCTGGCGGCGGCCTTTGCCGATGCAGACGTCTTCGTCTTTCCCAGCCGGACCGACACCTTCGGCCTGGTGCTGCTGGAAGCCCTGGCCTGCGGCGTACCCGTGGCGGCCTATCCGGTCACCGGGCCGATCGATGTCGTCAACGACCCCCGTGTCGCGGTGCTGGACGAGGATCTGGGCCGGGCCGCCCAGGCCGCCCTGACGCTTTCCCGCGACGCCTGCAGGGCCTTTGCCCTGGGCCATGGCTGGTCGCAGACCGCACAGCAGTTTGCCGACAACCTTGCCCTGCTGTCGGACGCGGCCGTGCCGGCGATCGTTCCGGCGCAGGCCATAGAGAGGCCGCGGAGTGCGCCGCCGCGCCTCGCGCCACCGCCGGTTGCGTGATTGCAGTCACCTTCCCGCAAGGGAGCCCCCGGCGCGGGCGTGATGACCATCACGCCGGCCGCCCATGCCTCTTTGATTGCTCCCGGCTGCGTTCTACTTCCCTATCAGGAGCGCGGATCGTGATAACATGCCGATCGATACAGTCCCCGCTCAGATGCTTGAGCGCGAGCTGGCATGGCTGCGTTCCTGGAGGGGGACATGATCCGTTCGGTGCTCATCGTCGATGACAGCAGGCTGGCCCGGTTGATGGTTGCCGGACTGATCAGCGAGCGTTGGCCGACTGCCCGGGTCCGCGAGGTCGAGAACGCCTCCCAGGCACTCGACGCGGTCATTCAGGAAGCCCCCGATCTGGTGATTCTGGACCACAACATGCCTGGCGAGGCGGGCCTCGACGTGGTCGGCAAGCTGCGCGAGAGCGCACCTGAGGCAAGCATTGCCCTGGTGACGGCCAACATCCAGAACACGATGCGCGAACGTGCCAGCCAGGCCGGGTGCCATTTCGTGGGAAAGCCCGTGACCGCGGAAAAGATCGACAAGCTGCTGGCCGACATCGGAAGCGGCCAATGACCAACTACTTCACCGCCGAGGAAAGCGACGCGTTCACCGAAATCTTCAACATCGGAGCAGGCAAGGCCGCTCTGGCGCTGAGCGAGCTGCTGGACGCACCGATCGTGTTCTCGGTGCCCTTCTGCGTCGTGCTCCCTCTGGAAGAGGCAGTGGACTACTTCCGGCGGCGTTTCGGCAGCGACATCT
>CALGGB010000066.1 GCA_937880925.1 uncultured Rhodospirillaceae bacterium
CTGTGGCCCGCCTCTTCGGCTTCGGCGAAACCGAGTTTGCGCGCATCGAGGCGACGTTCACCCAGAAGGCCGGACAGACCTCGAGCGATCCCTACATCGTGCTCGGCCTGACACGCCAGGCTAGCGATACGGAGATCAGGGCAACGTACCGAAAGCTTCTCCAGGAAAACCACCCGGACCGACTGATGGCGCAGGGCCTGCCGGAAGACTTCGTTGAGGTCGCCAACAGAAAGATGGCGGAGATCAATGCCGCCTATGATCGGATCAAGAAGGAGCGCGGCATCCGCTGACGCATTCTCCAACGCAGGGACCAGAAGCCCGCCATGCAACACCGGAACCTGCTCGTCTTCGATATCGAAACCGTTCCCGACCCCGCACTACACGATGGCAGCAGCAGCTTTCCCAAACCGCCCTTCCACGCAGTCGCGGCGATCGCTGTTCTAGAGGCCGAGTTTGAAACCACCACAGATGGCCAGGAGCGCTATCACCTTCAGGACCTGCGTTGTGGCGGTGAGCTCGATGCCAGTGAGCACGATCTCGTTGCGGGTTTCTTTGGTCTCATTCAGCGCGCAAAGCCACGGCTGGTTTCGTTCAACGGTCGTTCCTTCGATTTGCCCGTGCTGAAATACCGGGCGATGAAGCACGGCATATCGGCGCGCTGGTTCTATGGCGCCGCCAACCGCTTCGACAACTACAGCTACCGCTATTCCGACGAGAACCACTGCGACCTCTTCGACGCCCTGGCCGATTTCGGCGCATCCAAGGGCGTGAAGCTCGACGACATCGCGCGGACCTGTGGCCTGCCAGGAAAGTTCGGTGTCGACGGCTCAATGGTCGCCGATATGGTCGATGCTGGACGGCTCGCAGAGGTCCGTGACTACTGCGAAACCGATGTGCTCAACACCTACCTCGTTTACCTGCGCTATCGATTGCTCACCGGGCATCTGACGCGGGCAACGCACGACGAGGCTGTGGCACAGGTTATCACCTACATCGAGGCCGAAGCCGCGGAGCGTCCCCATCTGGCTGATTTCATGGTCGCCTGGGACCAGGCAAGCGGAGGAAGGTTCCTGCTATAGCATCACGCGGGTGGCCAACAAGTTTGATTGGGCCTCACGCTACCCGTGAGTGACAGGGATTCGACAGTGCAAGCAAGAAGGATTGCACGTATCTGTCACTAAGGTGAGCGTCCGGGCACCTCCAGCAATTGCCTATTCGAACGCTACTATTCGCTTTTCGAACCTGATTTTCAGCCGGTTCAAATCGGGGGCCCGCTTCGACCTTTGTCGAACTCGCGCCGAGTGGACAAGCACAAGACGTTCGCGGCATAGGTGCCGTTGATGACGTCCCGGGAGCACCCTTTAGCGACGCACTCGGTCTGGCGACGGGAATACACCCCGGCAACCGATGGCTGAAAGATATCGCCTCCCCACGGGGACTCCTTCGTTATCAACCAAACCTGCCGATCATGGTCCAGTTCTCGATCGAGGCGATACCTGATGACCAACAGGGGTCGTCACTGGGTTCCAGCGCCACGGCAACGCAAGGCGAGCGCCTTCAAGCCATCCAGCAGCTTGCGTTCGGAAAGATCGCCGCGCAGGTGGGCTTCGACCATGTCCCCGCCCTGGCCCTGGAATGCGAGATAGCCATCGTAGCGCGGCCGGATCCAGGTCTGCTCCAGTGTCTGGCGCGTCGCCGAATAGAAGCCGTTGAACTGTGCATCGATGGCCTCATCCCGCCATGCATCGTTATGTGCGGGCTGACCGTGATGGGCGGCAAAAACCTGCCGCTGGCAGAGGCCGGAAGCGGCCATGCGGGCATAGGCCAGGGCCGCCTGATGGGTCGCCTCGTCACGCAGCACCCTTGCCGATATGCCAAGGCCGGCACCACCAATCGTTGCGCCGGCACAGGAACCCGAACTGGCAACGCCAGCGAAGGATCCGAAGGCCAGCCGGGTAGCACGATCCGTCTCGCCATAGGCCGCATACCCATAGACCGCCGGGCAATAGACCAGATCATCCTGGGCAGCGAGCGCCTCGTGCACGGCAATCGAATTCCATTCCAGGACCGGCGCGTTGCAAAGTCCCAACAGACGGCGCATCTGGGATAGCGCTTCGGGAGCGGCCGTCTCGTCGATGGCGCCGTCATCGCCGGCAAACGGCGCGCCCAGTGCAGCGCAGAGCGAAAACAGGGTCATCAATGCATGGACGCCCTGCAGGCCGATCGCCAGCGACAATCCGCACCGCCTCGCTCTCTCGCCAAGCTTGCAGGTCTCTTCCCAGGTGATGGGCAAACCCGTGTCGAGACGCTCCAGCAGATCCCGCCGGTAGACAGCGATCTGACAGGCGGCATCGACCGGAATTCCCCAATGGCCATCTCCGTAGTGGTAACTCGCCATGCTGGGGCCAACAAACGCGCCCTCGCCGCCCACCTGTTCCAGTAGCTGTGTCATCGACAGAAAACACCCGGTCGCGGCGATGCGGCCACAGAAGGGATGATCGAAGATGACGAAGTCGTTCTCCTGAGCCAGCCGTTCGATGGGGTCGAACTCGAATCCGGAAAGCGGTCGCGAGCGCCAGGATACGGCAACGTCGGGGCGTTCCTTGCCGAACGCGACATCAAGTGTGGCAAGCGGCTCGGTTGCCCGCCGATGATCCCAGGTCATGCCCTGCAGATGGATCATCGCATGCCCCTGCTCAGACCGCGCCAAAGCGCGAGGTAACGACCGTCTGGCGCTGCTCGCCCAATCCCGCGATACCCAGATGCATGGTGTCGCCCGCGGTAAGATATTGCGGCGGCTTCATGCCCAGGCCGACGCCCGGTGGCGTGCCCGTGGCAATGATATCGCCCGGGCGCAGGGTCATGAAACGGCTGACATAGGCGATGATCTCGGCGACGCCAAAGACCATCGTGCGGGTGTTGCCGGTCTGGCGGCGCGTGCCGTTGACGTCGAGGAACATGTCGAGGTTCTGGGGATCGGGCACCTCGTCGCGCGTCACCAACCAGGGCCCGGCCGGGCCATAGCCGTCATGGCTCTTGCCCTTGACCCACTGGCCGCCGCGCTCCATCTGCCAGGCGCGTTCGGAAACGTCGTTGATGACGCAGTAGCCCGCCACATGATCAAGTGCGACTTCCTGCGCAACATGGCGACAGTCCTTGCCGATGACGACACCCAGTTCGACCTCCCAGTCCAGCTTCTCGCTGCCTGGCGCGATGGGCACGTCGTCGTTGGGGCCAGAGAGACTGGCGGTCGCCTTCATGAACAGGATGGGTTCGGTCGGGATCGGCTGACCCGCCTCGATGGCGTGGTCGCGGTAGTTCAGTCCGATGGCCAGGAACATGCGTGATCCGCCGATGCAGGAGCCCAGCCGCGTGGCCACATCAACCGCAGGAAGCGTGGCGGTGTCGAGCCGCGCCAGCTCGGCCAGCCTGGCATCCGAGATCGTCGCCCCGTCGATATCGCCCACCACGGATGAGAGATCGCGGATGGTGCCCGAAGCATCGAGCAGGCCGGGCTTCTCCTGGCCGGCGGGGCCGTATCGCAGCAGTTTCATGGTGCTTCCTTCAGACTTCTCGTGAAGATCAGATAGTGGTGGCAGCAGGGCTCACATGCTCATGCCGCCGTCGATCACCAGGGTCGTACCGGTGACAAAGGCAGAGTCATCGCAGGCCAGATAGAGTGCAGCAGCGGCAATCTCCCCGGCGGCGCCCAGGCGGCCCATGGGCTGGCGTGCGACGAACGCACCGCGCACGGTATCGGTGTCTCCGGGCAGAGCCGCGATGCGCTCGCCCAGGGAGGGTGTGTCGACCGTGCCGGGGCAGAGCGCATTGCAGCGGATGCCGCGCGCGACATAGTCGGCCGCGACCGCCTTGGTCAGGCCGATCACGGCCGCCTTGCTGGCACCATAGGCACAACGCTGAGGCACGCCCTTCAGGGAGGAAACCGCAGATGCCATGTTGATGATCACACCGCCGCCGGCGTCGAGCATGGCCGGCAGGAATGCACGGATCATCTCATAGGCCGAACGCACATTGACCTCGAAGCTGAGATCCCACGCCTCCTGCGGACACTCGAGCACCGCCCCCTGGTGGACATATCCTGCACAGTTGAACAGCACGTCCAGCGCCGTCGTCTTCTGTGCCAGTGCGGCAATGGCGTCATCGTCCGTGACGTCGAGCACAGCGGTCTCAATCCCAGTAGAATCCAGACACGCCAGACCCGCGCCGTTGCGGTCTGTGGCAATGACATGGCCACCCTCGGCGGCAAATAGCTCCGCAGCGGCACGCCCGATGCCCTGCGCCGCTCCGGTGATCAACACCCGCTTGCCCTGCAATCGCTGCGTCATGTCTCGACCCCCTGCCCGTCGTTCTGTCGGTGCCTCAATAGGTAGCCCGCCCACCTGAAAGGTCGAAGGTTGCACCCGTCGAGAACGAGCAATCCTCCGAGGAAAGCCAGGCGACCAGGGCGGCGACCTCGTGGGTCTGGCCGACACGGTTCATGGGGATCTTCGAGGTCATCCAGGCGATGTGCTCCTTGGTCATCTGCTCGAAGAGCTCGGTCTCGATCACCGCGGGCGCCACGGCGTTCACCAGAACGCCCGTCTCGGCCAGTTCCTTGCCCAGTGACTTGGTGAGCGCGATCACGCCGGCCTTGGCCGCGCTGTAAGCCGAGGCGTTGGGGTTGCCTTCCTTGCCCGCAATGGAGGCTATGTTGACGATGCGCCCCCAGCCGCGTGTGCGCATGCCCGGTGCGACACAGCGCAGGCAGGCATAGACTCCGATCAGATCGACCTCGATGACGTGGCGCCAGTCGGTCGGGTCGTAATCGGCCACGGTGGCGATGGGGCCGGTGATGCCGGCACTGGTCACCATGATGTCGGTGGGGCCCTGGGCCGTCTCGGTCGCTTTCAACGCCGCCTCGACAGCGGCGGTGTCGGTCACATCAACTGCCTGGGCCATCACGGACTTGCCGTCAATTTCCTGGGCGGCGCCCTGGCCGCGGCCCTCGTCACGGTCCCAGATCGCGACCTTTGCGCCCGACCGCACAAAGCGTTCCACGATCGCCCGTCCGATGCCACGTGCGCCGCCTGTAACAATGGCGCGACGGCCTTCCAGGTGGATGTCGTTGGCTGTCATCTGGCTCTCCTCAGACCCGGTACTTGGCAATGGCATCCTCGTTCAGCTCCACGCCGAGTCCCGGACGATCGGGCAGCGGCATCTTGCCGTTCTTGAAAGGCAGCTCGACCGCGACCAGGTCCTTCCGCAGAGGGGAATCGGCAAGCTCGTGGGGCAGGTATTCGATATAGACACAGGCCGGCGACACCGCCGCGAGATGGGCCGAGGCCGCAATGCCCAGGGCCGATTTCCAGCAGTGGGGCACCACCAGGCGTCCGCGGTCCTCGGCATAACGTGCCACGCGCAGGGCTTCGGTAAGGCCACCGCAGCGCCCGACATCGGGCTGTACAACATCGACGTCGCCATGGTCGATCAGATCGCGGAACTCGAAGCGGGTGGTCTGCCATTCACCCATGGCAAGACGCATGGGCGAGGCCGCGGCGAGCTTGGCGTAGCCGTCCAGGTCGTCGCTGGGCAGCGGTGTCTCGACAAAGAACATGTCCTGGTCAGCAAACATCTCGATCGCCCGCAGGGCGCCACGCCAGTCGGCCCAGCAATAGGCGACGTCGATCATCAGCGTCATGTCCGGCCCCACCGCCTCGCGGCAGGCCTCGACGATGCGGGCGATTTCGCGGTCATCTTCCACCTGGATGGCGTTATGCGAATAGGGCCCCTTGATGCAGACCTCGAGCTTTGCCGCTTCAAAGCCCAACTTCTGCGCGCCGATCACGCGGTCGACCAAGCTGCGGGTGTAGCTCTCCAGGTCGCGGCCCTCGGGCAGCAACGAGGCATAGGGTGTGACCTCCTTGCGCGCGGCCCCGCCCAGCAGTTTCCACACCGGCAGGCCCAGCGCCTTGCCGCGCAGGTCCCAGAGCGCCATGTCGAGCGCGCCGATGGCATGGATGCCAAGACCACGGCGGCCGTTCATGGCTGAGCCTTCGTAGAGCTTGAGCCACAGGCCCTCGACATCGCTGGGGTCGGCGCCGATCAGCATCTCCTTCAGGCCCAGGCCCATGCAGTGGGTGCCCGGCGCCTCGATCATGCCCTTGACCGCCCAGGGATTGGCGTCGGTCTCGCCGATGCCGACCAGGCCCTCGTCGGTGTGGATCTTCACGATCAGGTCGTCCTGGGCGGAACTACACGCTTCGGAATCAAAATCGGGAATGACCAGGGGGATGCATTCGATTTCCGTGATCTTCATGGCGTCTGTCCTGCTTGGCTTGTCTGAGTGGCATGGGTGGATAGCGATCCGTCGGCCCCGGCGAGGTTGGACAGGTCGGCGAGCGGAAGGTGGCAGCGGATCGCAACATCACGGTCCGTGATGTGAAGCGGCGGCGGCTGCGTGTAGCAGCGCTCGTCGGGCTGCCAGGGGCAGCGACCGGCAAAGGCGCAGCCCTGGGGCTCCGGCGCCCGCGTCGGCTCACTCCGCGCGACAGGTTGACCCGGGCGCAGGTGCGAGCCTGGCAGCGACATCAACAGGGTCAGCGTATAGGGGTGGAAGGGTGGCTCGAACACTGCTTCGACCGGACCCACCTGCATCATCTGCCCGTGGTAGAGAACGCAGACCCGATCGGCCAGGCGGCGGACGACGGCAAGATCATGCGAGATAAAGAGCATCGCCACCGAAGTCTCACGCCGCAGCCGCTCCAGCAGGTCGAGCACATTAGCCTGGACCGACACGTCGAGCGCCGAAAGCACCTCATCGCAGAGCAACAGGTCGGGCTCAGCGACCAGGGCACGGGCGATCGCGATCCGCTGGCGCTCGCCGCCCGAAAGCTGATCGGGATAACGGCCGGCGTAGTCAGCCGTAAGCATGACCTCGTCCAGCGCCCTTTCCGCCAGATCGCGCGGCACGCCGTGCGAGCGGTCAAAGAAGACCTCAATGGGTCGGGCAAGGGAGCGCCCGACGCTCTGGCGCGGATTGAGCGAGGCATCCGGGTTCTGGAAGATGAACTGGATGCGGCGCACGACATCCTGGGACCGCGCGCCGATGTCGCCCGCCAGTTCGCTTCCGCGCAGGGCAATGCGTCCGCCGATGGGGGGCAGAAGGCCGCTGATGGCGCGTGCGATGGTCGATTTGCCGCTGCCCGACTCTCCCACCAGCGCCACCACCTCGGCCTCCCCGATGGTGAAGGAGACATCCCGCACCACCACGGGCGGCAGGGCCGAAGGTACCAGACGCTGGTAGAGCGACTTCTGGCCGTAGCGCAGATCGAGGTTCTCGACCTCCAGCAGGATAGCGCTATCGCCGCGTTCGGGCCGCACGCCGCCGTCATCGAGCACCAGCGGGCTCACAGCATCGGCATGACGGCAGGCAACCTCATGACCTGGTGCGAAAGCTGCAAGTTCCTGGGGCTCGACGGCACAGCGGTCGTCGGCCAGCGGACAGCGGGGCTGGAAGGGACAGCCCGGAGGGATTTCGCGGCGGTCGAGATAACCGGTCAGGCGACCGTCGCGCGGGCGCCGGCCGTCGATCCGAGGGATCGAACCGATCAGGCCGCGTGTGTAGGGATGGCGGGGATGGTCAAACAGCACCTCCGTAGGCGCCGATTCCACCAGATGGCCCGCGTACATGACGCTGATGCGATCGGCCAGTTCGGAGAGCACGCCAAGATCGTGGGTGACATAGAGCATCGCCGTACCGTGTCGCGACCGCAGGCGTTTGAGCAGCAGGATGATCTGTTCCTGGGTTGTGACATCCAGGCCCGTGGTCGGCTCGTCCAGCACCACCAGATCGGGATCGCAGGCCAGCGCCATGGCGATGGTCACGCGCTGCTGCTGGCCGCCCGAAAGCTGGTGAGGATAGCGCCTCATCAGCGCGCGCGGTTCAGGCAGGCCGACGTCGTTGAAAAGTTCCACGATGCGTGCGGTCACCGCTTCCCCGCCTCCGGTCCGGCCATGAACCCGCAGCACCTCAGCAATCTGGGCGCCCACCCGCATGCCCGGATTGAGTGCCGTCGTCGGGTTCTGTGGCACAAAGCCGATCCGGTTGCCACGTATATCGGCCAGTTCGGCCTCCGACATGGCGAGCAGGTCGCGCCCGCCAAACCAGATCTCACCCGAGCGGACCTTTGCGGCGGGGTGGCGATAGCCCATCAGCAACAGGGAGAGGCTGGACTTGCCGCAACCGGACTCGCCGACCAGGCCGACAATCTCACCGGCATGGACGTCAAGGTGAACCTTGTGGAGGACATCATTCCAGGTTTGGTTCTGCCAATACGCCAGACCGACATCGCGGATCGAGGCGACGACCGAGGTCGTGTCGGACTGATGCGCGGCCTGCGCCATCTCAGGCTCCCGCATGAGGCGTCGAGCGCCCGATCAGGCGCGCGATACCGTCGGTGAACAGATTGAGGCCCACGACCAGAGTGGCCAGCGCGATTCCCGGCGCCAGGAGCGCCTCGGGTGTGGTGAAAATGAGGTTGCGGTTTTCGGCGATCATGCGGCCCCATTCTGGCAGGGGCGCACGCACGCCAAAGCCCAGAAAGCCCAGCGAGCCGATCAGCACCGGCGCATATCCCGCACGCAGGGCGAACTCCACCAGCAGTGGGCCCGAACAATTGGGCAGGATCTCGCGACGCACGACATCGCGTACCCGCTCTCGGCGCAGGCGCGCCACCATGACGTAATCCTGGATTGCCACCGTCTGGGCCGCACCGCGCGCGATGCGTCCCACCCTGGGGGCATAGACAAGGGCAACGACGCCGACCAGCAACAGGGGCTCGCCTGATGCGACGGGACCGGCGACCGCGCTTGCCAACAGGGCCAGCACCAGAAAGGGGATGCTGTTGAAGGCATCGAACAGACGCATCATTGCCTCGTCGAACCAGCCGCCGAGGTAACCACTGGTGAGGCCGAGCGCCGCACCGACCACCACGCCAAGGAGCGTGCCCGAGACCGATAGCAGGATCACGATATGGCCGCCGTAGAGAACGCGGCTGAAGATGTCGCGCGCGTTCTGGTCTATGCCGAAGGGATGTTCCCAGCTCATGCCCGAAAGCGGAATACCGACACGGGCAACATAATCGTAGGGCGTCCAGACCCAGCCAATGAGGGCAAGCAGGATGTGGATCGCCAGGATGATGGCGCCGATGCGAAAGGCGCTGGGCGCAGCCGACCAGAAACGACGGGCGCGGGTCAGCCTGCTCTCTGCCCCGGCGCGAGCCATCGTCGTGGCGCTGGCGTCGGCCATCGTCAGCCTTTCCTCAAACGCGGGTTGAGGAGGATGGCCATGATATCGACCGCCAAGTTTGCTCCGATATAGACGGCTGAGGCCAGCAGCACGGTCGCCTGGATCAGCGGCGCATCGAGCAGCTTCAGGGAATCAACGATCAGGCTACCGAAACCTGGGAAGCTGAAGACCCGCTCGACGACCACGACGCCACCGATCAGGTAGGCCAGGTTCAGCGCGGTGACATTGAGCGTGGGCACTACGGCGTTGGGCAGGGCATGGCGCAGCAGGACACGGCGCTGGCTGAGTCCCTTGAGGCGGGCCATGCGCACGAAATCGGCATCGAGCACGTCGATCAGGCCTTCGCGCAGCATGCGCACGGCATAGACCGCCATCACGATGGCCAGCGTGACCGCCGGCATGATGCTGACGTTGACGATGTCGAAGAAGGTCGAGCGCTCGTCGATCGTCGACATCGCTGGGAAGATAGGGATGACGACGGCGAAGAGCAGCAGCAGGAAGGTCGCCAGCACGAAATCGGGAATCGACAGCAGGACCAGCGTGATCGTGGACAGCGCGTGATCGGCGGCACGATCGCGCCGCACCGCCTGGAAGATCGCCGGGATCAGGACCAGCGGGAAATAGATGGCAAGGGCAATGCCCGAAAGGATGAGTGTGTTGACGACACGCGGCGCCAGAATCTCGACCACCGACCGGCCGCTGGTCAGAACATCGCCGAACTGCCCGGTCACGACGCCACCCAGCCAGGTGAGATAACGTTCGGCCGGCGGCAGGTCTAGGTGCATGCGCTGGCGCAGGACCTCCAGCGTTTCCTCGGTTGCGTCACGGCCCGCAACGCGGGTCGCCGCATCACCGGGGATAATCTCCACGGCGACAAAGACGATCAGCGACACAAGAAGCAATGTCAGCAACGCCGTCGCCGTCCGCTTCAGGCAGAGCGCCAGAATCTGCACGTTGGCACCATTCCGTTGTCATGCCGGAGAACGCGGTCCGGCAAAGGAACAACCGGCCGGCGGCATACGCCACCGGCCGGCCTCACATTCGCGGGATCAGTCGCAGCTGATCGTTTCGAAGTTCAGGTTGAAGTTCTGAACATGCGGCTGATAGCCCGTGCAGTTGGCACGCACACCGACCACCTGATGGACGAACATCGGGATGATGACGCCGCCTTCTTCGGTCAGCATCTGCTGAGCCTGGTTGTAGAGATCAGCCCGCTCGGCGGGATCAATCGTGGTCGCGGCCTGCAGCAGCAAGGCGTCGTAGTCCGGCCGTTCCCAGTGGGTTTCCTTCCACTTGGCATCCTGCGTGTAGGCCACCGAGAGGGCCGATGCGGGAGGACGACGCGACCATGCCGAGGTCACAATCGGCTGGGTCAGCCAGACGTCATCCCAGAAGCTGTCGGCCGGGGTCTCGATGACGTTCACGTTGATGCCGATATCACCCATCATCTGGGCAAAGGTCTGGGCCATGTTGACCATGCCCGGCACGCCTTCGGCCGTATAGAAGTCGAAGGTGAGCTCGCCGGGGCCATAGCCTGCTTCCTGAAGCAGTGCCTTTGCCTTCTCGACGTCATAGGCGCGCGCTTCCGAAGTGTAGGCATCGGGTGAGGACGGCGGCACCGGATTGTCATTGCCGACTTCGCCGTAGCCCAGAAGCACCGAGTCGATCATCGCCTGACGATCGACACCATACTTCATGGCCTCTCGCACGCGGTTGTCGTCGAACGGGGCGGTGTCGACCCACATCGAGACGGTCATCGAGTTGGATGCACCGGTCTCGAGCAGGTTGATGTCGGCATCACCCTGCAGTGCAGGAATACCCGTGGGATCAACGTTGAGCACGAGGTCGACCTGGCCGGACTTGATGGCCGAGATTGCCGCAACCGATTCCTGGGCAACCGTGATCTCCAGGCAGGGCGCCTTGGGCTGGCCTTCGACCCAGTAGTTCGGGTTCGCGGCCAGGATGCGCGTCGGGCCGTTGGGCTCGAAGGTTTCCTGCATGAACGGTCCGGTGCCGTTGCCATGCAGGCGCAGGTCCTCGTGCGTTGCCCCTTCGGCGACGATGTTGGAGAACTTGTTGGTGATGACCATGGGCAGCGTCGCCACCGGCTCCACCGTCGTGATCGTGAAGGTGTTGGCGTCAGGCGCACCGAAGGTGGCGCCCTCCAGGGACGACATCACGGCGCGTGCGCCAAAGCCGTTCTCGGGGTCCATCAGACGCTCAAAGGTATAGACCACATCGCCGGAATCGAATGCCGTTCCGTCGTGGAAGGTCACGCCCTGCACCAGGTTGAAGGTCCAGGTCTTGCCGTCCTCGGAAACAGACCAGTCGGTTGCCAGTTCGGGTATCAGCTGGAAGTTCTGATCGACATCGATCAGGCGGTTGTACACTGCAAAGATGTGGTAGCCGTCATCGCCGGACTGCATGTCCGCCGGGTCCATGGACTGCTTCTCGCCGCTCCACTCGTAGCCGAGCACGCGAACGCAGTGATCGTCGGCCGACGCTGACGTCGTGCCCCCCATCGCCATCACGGCAGCCAATCCTGCTGCCCATCCGGACGTCTTCAATCGTCGTGACATCATCGACCGTGCCTCCTTAGCGCCTGTCATGGGAGCCTCGACGAAAGGCAAACACGATTTCCGCCGATGTGCTCTGGATGCCCCCCGGCTCTCGCCACGAACCGGATTTCCAGCATTTCGGAATTAGTTCCGAGATACCGTCATCAGCTTAGGTTGCTGTTCTTTTCCCTGTCAAGTTACCCGCGACGCTCAATAGACGCAGGAAGTCATGCCGCCATCGACCACCAGGACATGGCCGTTGACGTAGGACGCAGCAG
>CALGGB010000067.1 GCA_937880925.1 uncultured Rhodospirillaceae bacterium
AGATCATCAAGACCCATCCCCAGGTCGGCCATGACATCCTGAAGAACGTGACCTCCCCATGGCCGATCCAGGACATGGTCCTGCAACACCACGAGCGTCTGGACGGCAGCGGTTATCCCCGGGGTCTCAAGGGAGCGCAGATCATCGAGGAAGCCAAGGTCTTGTGTGTTGCCGACGTCGTCGAGGCGATCTCCTCGCACCGGCCCTATCGCGCGGCCCTGGGCATCGGCGCGGGCATGGAGGAAATCGAACGCGGCAAGGGTACGCTCTATGAGCCCGCCATTACCGATGCCTGTCTGAGCGTCCTGCGCAGAGGCGACTTCGACTGGTCCCGGGCAACCTGAAACGGCACCGCCGGCGGGTCCGGCAACCGCAAGGGGAAGTGGTGGAGCTGAGGGGATTCGAACCCCTGACCTTCGCATTGCGAACGCGACGCTCTCCCAACTGAGCTACAGCCCCACGGGTCCCGGAGAGTGGCGTCGATGTAAGTGGGCCGGGGTTGGCTGTCAAGCAAGCTGAAGCCTGCCGCAGAGGCGCTGTGTGCCGCGATGGACGGTCCAGCGCCAGCCTGTCAAGCTGGTGCCCTGTTCCAGGCGATCAATCGGGGGATGCAGATCATGGACTTTCAGAACATCAACGGAGAGCTGGTCACAGGCCTGCTCCTGCTTCTTCTGATCGGCATCGGCCCGAAGATCGCCCTGGTGCCCTTCCTTGAGAAGACCAAGGATCTCGATGCCGCGACCACGCGCGAGATCGGCACCCGCATGGTGACGGTCGCCATCGTCACGTCGCTGATCCTGTTCTTTGCCGGCGCCCTGCTGATGAAGCTGCTGCACCTGACCGGCGGTGCCGTCAGCATCGGCGGCGGCATCGTGCTGATACTGCTGGCGCTCAAGATGACCCTGCGCCCGGAGGAACCCCCGGTATCCGCAGAAACCGGCGCGGCCAAGGTGATCGACCATCACCATCTGGCCGTCTATCCCCTGGCCGTGCCCTATCTGCTGAACCCCGTGGGCATGACCGTGCTGATCATCGCCTCCGACGAGGCGAGCTCCTTCTGGACCTATGTTCTGGTGGTCGCGATGGTGCTGCTGATCGGCGCCTTCGACATGCTGATCTTCCGCAACACCGACAAGATCGCCAAGCGCCTGAGCCCGACCAAGATGATCGTCTCGGAGATCGTCTTCGGCATCCTGCTGACCGCCGTGGCGATCCAGCTCATCGCCTATGGCCTGACCGACTACGGCATCATCGCGCCGGTTGCCCACTGACCCCGCAAGCGTCCGGCGGCGGCGCGGCGATGTCGGTGGCGGGCTGACCCGCCGGTCCGGAGCGGCTAGACTGTCACCACCCCAGCCCACCGTGTTTCCTGACGGGAGTTTCCTGCCCCATGCAAGCCCTGATCTGGCTCGTTAGCACCGTCATCCAGCTCTACATCTGGATCCTCATCGCCCAGGTGGTGATGAGCTGGCTGGTTTCGTTCAAGATCGTCGACACGCGCCAGCCCATCGTGCGCCAGATCGGCATGGCCCTGTGGCGCCTGACCGAACCGGTGCTGGGCCCGATCCGGCGTATCCTGCCCGCCATGGGCGGTTTCGACCTGTCGCCGATCGTTGCCATCCTGGCGCTGACCTTCCTGCGCATCTTCCTCATCAACGATGTGCTGATCCCGATCGCAGCGGGCACCATGTGACATCGCCGCTCGACACGACCGGTGGCCGGCTGCGCCTTTCGGTGCGGCTGCAGCCCGGCGCCGGGCGCAACGAGACCGGGACGGTCGAGCTTGACGCCGCGGGCAAGGCCTTCCTAAGAGTGCGGGTCACCGCACCTCCCGAGGGAGGCAAGGCCAACCGGGCGCTGATCAAGCTTCTCGCCAGGACCTGGCGCCTGCCGGCCTCCTCCCTGGAGGTGGTGACCGGCGCCAAGGACCGGCGCAAGGTTCTGGAGATCGACGGCGGGCCGGAGGTGGCCCAAACTATTCAACACTGGCTCAGGACGGCGACATGACGGCAACACTGATCGACGGCAAGGCATTCGCGGCCAAGGTGCGCGAGGGCGTGGCGGCCAAGGTCGCCAAACTGAAGGCGGAGCATGGCATCACGCCGGGACTGGCCGTGGTGCTGGTGGGCGAGGACCCGGCAAGCCAGGTCTATGTCCGCTCCAAGGGCAAGTCGACGGTGGAAGCCGGTATGGAGAGCTTCGAATTCCGCATGCCCGATACCGCCAGCCACGCCGAGGTCCTGGCCAAGGTCGAGGAGCTGAACGCCGATCCCCGCGTCAACGGCATCCTGGTGCAGCTTCCCCTGCCCAGCCAAGTCGACGAGAACGCCATCATCAACGCCATCGACCCGGCCAAGGACGTCGACGGCTTCCATGTCATCAACACCGGCCGTCTTTCGACCGGCCAGGACGCCATGGTTCCCTGCACGCCGCTGGGCTGCCAGATGATGCTGCGCGACCACCTGGGCAAGAAGATGGAGGGCGCCAACGCCGTCATCGTCGGGCGCTCCAACATCGTCGGCAAGCCGATGGCCCAGCTCCTGCTCCAGGACAACTGCACCGTCACCATCGCCCACTCGCGCACGAAGGACCTGCCGGGCGTGGTGCGCCAGGCCGATATCGTGATCGCGGCCGTCGGGCGGCCCGAGATGGTGCGCGGCGACTGGATCAAGCCCGGCGCCACGGTGATCGATGTCGGCATCAACCGCATCGAGCGCGACGGCAAGAACAAGCTGGTGGGCGACGTCTGCTTCGAGGAGGCGGTCGAAGTCGCCGGGGCGATCACCCCGGTGCCCGGCGGTGTCGGTCCGATGACGATCGCCTGTCTGCTGGTGAACACCGTGACGGCGGCCTGCCGCCAGCACGGTGTCACCGAACCCGAGGCGTAGGCCCCGGCCGCGCACTTGCCGCGGCGGGCGACAAAGGAGAGGTTCAGGACATTGGCTGGAGGCTAGACTGGCACCAGCAGGGAAAACGCCATGGACCTCTTTCTCCTCATCGCCGGCCTGGTTGTCTTTGCCAGCATCCTGCTGACGCCGGTATCGGCGCGCATCGGGGCTCCCCTGCTGCTGTTCTTCCTGGCCGTGGGCATGCTGGCGGGCGAGGACGGGCCGGGCGGCCTTCACTTCGATGACTTCGAACTGGCCTACGAGGTCGGCGCCATCGCCCTGGCGCTGATCCTGTTCTCCGGCGGGCTCGACACGGCGCTTGGCGATCTGCGCCGCGCCGCCGCCCCGGCCATCGCCATGGCCACGGTCGGCGTCGTCGTGACTGCCGGAACCGTCGGCGTCGTCTCCCATCTGGTGCTGGGGCTGCCCCTGATGGAGGCTCTGCTTCTGGGCTCGGTCGTGGCCTCCACCGATGCTGCGGCAACCTTCCTCCTGCTGCGCCAGAGCGGGGTCGTGCTGCAGGGCTGCATGCGCGAAACCATCCTGGTGGAATCCGGTCTCAACGATCCCATGGCGATCTTCCTGACGATCGCTTTCGTCGGCCTGGTCGATGCCGGCGTATCGCTCTCGTGGGAGACCCTGCCGGACCTGCTGGTGGTTCTGGCCCAGCAGCTTGGCATCGGCGCGGTGGCCGGGCTGGCCGGCGGCTGGGCCGCGGCGGCCATCGCCGGGCGCATCGTTCTGCCCGCGGGACTTTATGCGCCGCTCGCGCTTGCCGCGGCGCTGGCGGTGTTCGGCGCGACCCGCATGGTCGAGGGTAGCGGCTTCCTGGCGGTCTACCTGTTCGGCATCGTGCTGACGGCGCGCGCGCCCGGGGCGAGTGAGCGCGCCGCGCAGTTCATGGACGGCATTTCATGGCTCGCCCAGATCGTCATGTTCCTCATGCTGGGGCTTCTGGTCACCCCTCATGCCCTGGGCGACCGCGCCTTGCCCGCCCTGTTCGTGGCAGCGGTGCTGATCTTCCTGGCCCGGCCGCTGGCGACCCTGCTCTGCCTCACCCCGCTGCGCGTGCCCTTGCGCCACCAGGCCTATATCGGCTGGGTCGGCCTGCGCGGGGCGGTGCCGATCTTCCTGGCGATCATTCCCGTGATCAGCCCCGGGCCGGTGACGGTGCAGTTCTTCAACATCGTCTTCGTCGTCGTCATCGCCTCGCTGGTGCTGCAGGGCTGGACGATTGCCGCCATGGCCCGCTGGCTGCGTGTCGACGAACGCTCAGGCTCCAGCCAGAGCCCCGACAAGACGGTCTGAATCGCTGAGAAAACCGAAGCCCTCGCGCACGTTCCACAGCGTCGCCTGGGTGCAGAAATCCGGCGACGAGGTGGCGCAGCAATCCTCCAGCAGGATGCAGTCGTATCCCAGGAAACCCGCATCCATCAGCGTGGCATAGACGCACTGGTCGAGGTTGACCCCCGCAAAGAACAGGGTGCGTATACCCAGGTTGCGCAGGATGCTGTCGAGCGCGGTGTCCCAGAAACCGCTGATCCGGCATTTGTCGATGCGGATGTCGCGCGTGTCGACCTCCAGGCCATCGACCACGGCAGCCTCGAAGCTGTCCTTGACGATGAAGCTCTTCGTGGCGCCCCAGCCATGGAAGCCATAGACCACCGAAGGCGCGAGGTTGAGACCGTCGGCCCGGTTGCCCCAGTTCAGCCAGACAACGGGCATGTGGGCATCGCGCAGGGCCGGCAGCAGGCGCGCCAGCGGCGCGATCGGGCGGCGTGCCGCCCCATCCGCGCCTGCGCGGTCGGGATGGCAGAAGGCATTCTGCATGTCGATGACGACAATGGCGCTGGCCGCACGGTCGAAGGTCACCGCGACACCCTCACAGGCCAGCCGCGCCGGGCGTGAGGCGGGCGCCGTGCGCACCAGATCGACCGCCCCCTGCGCAAGGGTCCAGCGGTTGCCCGGTGCTGCGCCGATCGTGCTCATGACTTCCGGGCCTCCCGCCCTGCTCAGCCTGTCGGGGTCGCCTTGACCAGGCTCTGGCGACCGTCGAAGGCCCACTGCACGTCCGCGCGGTAGCCTGCCGACTGGAAGGCCTCGACCAGATCGTGGCGGGTCAGGTGATTCTTCCAGCCCAGCGCCGTGCGCTCCGTGCCGCGGGTATCGTCGCTGGCGTGGTAGGTCGCCAGCACCGTGGCACCTCCGGCCGCAAGCGCGGTGAGGAAACCGTGCACGTCATCGAGATATTCCAGGGCGCCCGCAACCGTCACCACCTCACTGTCGAGGCGGGGCGGCAGGGCCATCTTCTTCAGGTCGATAAGCTCGCAGCCCTCGAAGCGCGAAGCGACATCGGCCCCGCGATAGCCCGAACCTTCCTTGAGCAGGAAGCGCATGGCCGGCGCGCCGCAGAACAGGTCGAGCACGCGGCAGGGCCGCGCCAGGACCTCGGCAATGCGGATGCGCGCGGCGCGCCGGGCAAAGACCGGCTCCAGACGGGCGGGCCCGGTGCTGTTCCAGCCCTCGATATCGGTTCCGCGCTTGATCGGGTTGGCATCGCCCATGCCGGCCCGGGCATAGGGATGGTCGGCCAGGGGCGCCTCGGGGCCCTCGTGGCCAAAGCGGGCGGCAAAGGCCGGCAGCATACGCCAGATGCGCTCGGCCATGGCGCGCACCGGGCCGTCGGGTTCGCCTGCGAAGCGGCCGACCGACGCGGCGCTGATGCCGCCCTTGTGCTTGGCCTTTTCCCAGCCGACGCGGCGTTCGTTTTCGCCGTCGAGATTGAAGCGGTCCTCGCCGAAGGCCTTCAGGCCTGCATAGCTGCGCAGGCGCTCGCGCACCTCCTCGTCGGTCGTGAAGTCCTCGTAGCGCAGGTGCAGATGGGGCAGCCTGGCCATGGCGGAAAGCTCATGGACGTCATGGGTCAGGCGCGTCATCACCCAGGCCTCGTCCCGCAACTGGCGCCCGCCCGGAAAGGCGACCCAGGAGCGCCCGATCAGGTCCAGCGCGGAGATCGCGGTGTCGCGCAGGTCGCGCGTCATCAGCACCATGCGGCGCGGCGGATGGCGCTCGACCAGCTTCCGCCAGTCGTGGAAGTCGACCATCTTCATGCCCCACAGATCGAGACGTTCGAGCTGGGGCAGAATCTCGTCGCTGAACCACTCGTTGTAGGTCTTCTTGCCGTCGCGCTCGGGTGGCGCTTCCCCCACCGTCAGCCCGACATCGCGATAAAGCTGGTCGAGCCGTGCCACCGTGCGCGGGTGCCAGGCAACATGGAGGTCCGGCTCGCTGATGACCAGGCTCTTGGCCCTAACGGTCAGCAGGTCGGCCAGCAGTGTCGTGCCGCTTCGGAGCGGCCCGTACACCAGCATGTCCATGGGGCTGGGTTCGCGCATGGCGCCTAGCCGCGGTCGCGGCGGCCGCCCAGCCGGAGGCGCAGCGCGTTGAGCCGGATGAAGCCCTCGGCATCGCGCTGATCGTAGACCGCGTCCTCCTCGAAGGTGACGTGGGCCAGGCTGTAGAGCGACTTGTCGGACTTGCGCCCGGTGACGATGACACTGCCCTTGTAGAGCTTCAGGCGCACCGTGCCGGAGACGAACTCCTGGCTGTTGTCGATCGCGGCCTGGAGCATCTTGCGCTCGGGCGAGAACCAGAAGCCGTTGTAGATCAGCTCGGCATAACGCGGCATCAGCTCGTCCTTCAGGTGCGCGGCACCCCGGTCGAGCGTGATCGACTCCATCGCCCGGTGGGCGTGGTAGAGCACCGTGCCGCCGGGCGTCTCGTAGATGCCGCGGCTCTTCATGCCGACGAAGCGGTTCTCGACGAGATCAAGGCGGCCCACGCCATTGGCCCCGCCCAGCTCGTTGAGGCGGGTGAGCAGCGCCGCGGGCGAGAGTTCCACGCCGTCGACGGCAATGGCATCGCCCTTCTCGAAGTCGATGGTGATCTCGGTCGGCGTATCGGGCGCCTCCACGGGATCGACGGTGCGCGAATAGACGTATTCGGGGGCCTCGTCCCAGGGGTCCTCCAGGATCTTGCCCTCGGCCGAGATGTGCAGAAGGTTGGCGTCGGTCGAGAACGGCGCCTCGCCGCGCTTGTCGCGCGGGATCGGAATCTGGTGCTTCTCGGCGTATTCGATGAGCTTCGTGCGCGAGGTCAGGTCCCACTCGCGCCAGGGCGCGATGACCCGGATGTCCGGATTGAGACCGTAGTAGCCCAGTTCGAAGCGGACCTGGTCGTTGCCCTTGCCCGTGGCGCCGTGGGCCACGGCATCGGCTCCCGTCTCGGCGGCGATCTCGATCTGGCGCTTGGCGATCAGCGGCCGGGCGATCGAGGTGCCGAGCAGATAGACGCCCTCGTAGACGGCGTTGGCGCGGAACATGGGGAAGACGAAATCGCGCACGAATTCCTCGCGCACGTCCTCCACGAAAATCTCCTTCACACCCATCATCTCGGCCTTCTTGCGGGCGGGTTCGACTTCCTCGCCCTGGCCGAGGTCGGCGGTAAAGGTCACGACCTCGCATTCATAGGTATCCTGCAGCCAGCGCAGGATCACCGACGTATCCAGCCCGCCCGAATAGGCGAGAACAACCTTCTTGACCTTGCTCATCGTGCACCGTGACCCGTTCCTGAACGGCGCGATGTTTATGCCACCCATGCAGCATCGGCAAGAGTGCGCGCCATGACAGGCAAACTGGCACGGCGTTTGCGAGAGTGTCTGCGAGCGAAAGCTCAGCCAAGGGGTCGGGCGCGATCCTGTTTGGAGACTAACCAGAATGTTTCAGTTCGGTACGATCATGAAAAAGAGCGTGGTGGTCTGTGGTTCCATTCTGGTGGCGACGGTTGTCGCGGCGAGTTTTGCAGGCATTCTGCTTGCCAGTTCGTCGAAGAGCGCCGACGCCGCAATCGAGACGTATCAAGTGCTAGGGACCTCGCAAGAGGGCGTGATCCGGCAGAATGTCGGCACGGGAGAGATATCGGTCTGCACCGTCGATCTTGGCGGGACGCTGAGCTGCGCAGCGACAGAGGGGCAATAGCCCTTCCTTCCCGTCAACCACCTGATCCCAAGTCAACCGATCGGCGGTACAGGGGACCGGGGGCTTCGGCCTCCGGTCCTTTTCTGTTGCGGGGCGCCCATGGGGAACATGCGGTGCATGAGAGTCCCGCCTTTTCGGGACTCCTGTCCCGCTCTGAAGCGGTCGGGCGCGGCATGCGTTGTCATGTCATGCTCTCCTCACAGCGGCTTTTCTTGCCCCGCCACCCCGCCTCGTGGACGATGAATCCATGATCGGGACGGAATCGGCCAAGACTGAAACGAAAAAGCGGAACCGCAGGCTCTGGCGCATCCTGGTGCGTCCGTTCTGGCGGGCCGTTCTGCGCTTCCTCGATCACGAGGGACTGGAACTGGCCGGCTACATCGCCTTCTCGGTCCTGCTGGCGCTGTTTCCCTTCATCCTGTTCCTGGTCGCCCTCTCGGGCTTCGTCGGCCAGAGCGCGGCGGTTCAGGAATTCATGGAGTTCGCCTTCGACTACCTGCCGACCGAGGTCGGCCGGGCGCTCTACCCCGTGGTCTCCAGCATCGTGCTCAACCCACCAGCGTCGGGCATCCTGACCTTCTCCATGCTGGGTACGCTGTGGGTCGCCTCCTCGGGCGTGGAGGCGCTGCGCACCGCGCTGGACCGCGCCTATGGCGTCACCGAACCGCGCGCCTTCTGGCTGCGCCGCCTGCAGGGCCTGGGCTTCGTCTTCGGCGGCGCCGGCGGCGTCTTCGTCGTGGTGCTGCTGATCGTGGTCGGGCCCCTGGCCTGGGAGGCGGCCATGGCCATCGCGCCCTTCCTGTTCGAACTGCAGGGTATCTTCAACATCGTGCGTTATGTCGTGGGCAGCCTGGCCCTGCTGCTGGTGATCTGGTGCCTCTACCGCCTGCTGCCCAATGTCAAACAGCGCTGGATCAACGCCCTGCCCGGCGCGATCTTCGCCACGGCGAGCTGGCTGTTCGTCGCCACGGTCTATTCGATGTACCTCACCAACGTCACCAACTACTCCGTCACCTACGGCAGCCTGGGCGGCATCATCGGCGCGCTGATGTTCTTCTTCTTTACCGCCATCATCTTCATCTACGGCGCCGAACTGAACTTCGTGCTGATGGAGATGTCGGAGGATTCCGAGAAACCCACCGAGGCGGTCACGGCATGAACGGGCGCGACCTGCCGATACGCCCGGCCGCGCGCATCCTGCTTCTGGACGACGCCGACAACCTGCTGCTGTTCCGCTACCGCGACGATGCCTTCGCCGATTCGGGCCGGCCCGACCTCTTCGAATACTGGCTCTCGCCCGGAGGCGGCCAGGAGGGCGGCGAGACCCTGGTCCAGACAGCCGAGCGCGAACTGGCCGAGGAATGCGGCCTCACCGGCCTGACGTTCTCGCACGAGATCGCCGTGCGCTGCATCGCGCTGCGCGTCTACGGCGGGCCAGAGATGCTCTGCGAGGAGCATTTCTTCCTCGCCCGCATCGCAGGCCTCAAACCGGCCATCGACATCAGCGGGCAATTCCAGAACGAACTCGATGTGCTGCGCGAGGTGCGCTGGTGGGCGCATGACGAGATGGCGGCCTCCGAACACCCCATCGTGCCGACGGGCCTGCCGGGTTTCCTGCCGCGCATCCTGGCGGGCGACCTGCCCTCAATGCCGGTGCTGCTGGAAGGCTGAGCAGACGACCGTCCGCACAGCCTCCCGGCAGCAGGGTCGGTCAGTCCTTTTCCTTCATCGCGAAGACGTCGATCTCCACGATCATCGAGGGATAGGAGAGCGTGGGAAGCGGCACGCCCGTGGTCGCGGGGCCGGGGTCCTTGAAGTAGGAGGCCCGCGTCGGCAGGTTGGCGTTGAGCGCCTCGGGGCCGCAGTCGCCCTTGTAGACGGTCGTCACCTTGCAGACGTCCTCGTAGTCGGCGCCCAGTTCCTTCAGGATCGTGCCGATATGGGTCATGGCCTGGTGGGTCTGGGCGGTGAGATCGTCCGGGTGGACCGCCTCGCCCTTCTTGTTGAGCGAGACCTGACCGCCAAGGAAGATCATCTCCTCGCATTTCAGGCCGTGCTTGTAGGGCAGGTGGACGTGCCAGTCCCACAGCGAATCGGGCCAGACATGCTTGCGCGGCAGGTGGGCGCCGTCCTCGCCAAGCATGGCGACGACGGAGATCTTGATCAGCACTTCCGGGTTGGCGTGGCGCGGCAGGGGAATGCCGGTGGCGGCGGGGCCGGGCTCGCTGAAGTGGGCGGCGCAGGCCAGCGCCGCGGGCTCGAAATCGTCGATCCCGACATTGCCGGCGTACCAGCGGTTGACCTTGACCGTGTCGTCGTAATTGGCGCCGAAGAATTCCAGAACCTTGCCGATCTGCGCGACGACCTGGCGGGTCTGCTCGGTAATATCGCCCTTGTGCAGGGTCTTGCCCTGCGCATCGAGCGGATACTGGGCCGAGACAAAGATCATCTTGCCCGCGCGCAGGCCCTGGGCGAAGGGCTTGGGCAGGGGATGGCCGATGCTGTCGGGGGCGTAGGTGCGCGGCACCCGATCGCCGTTCTCGCGGCGCATGGCATAAGCCTCGATCTCGACCCGCATCCCGTCGTAGGCGAGCCAGGGCACCGGCACCGCATTGACCGTGGGGCGGCAACCCTCGGGCAGGTGCGAGGCCACCATCGCCAGGAACTCCGCCTCGTCGACGCTGCCGTCGTTGACGTAGAAGCAGAGCAGGGTGACCAGATCCTGAAGGTCGCAGTCCAGGCCCTTGAGCACCGTCTCGATGTTGGCAACGACGTTTTTCGTCTGCGTCGCCAGATCGCCCTTGTTGCAGACCACGCCTTCGGGCGTGAGGTCGACCTGTCCGCCGATCCAGATCATCTCGCCGCAGCGCACACCGTGCTTGTGGCAAACGTCGATCGGCCAGTTCCAGTGGCCCTTGGGCCAGCAATGCTGCTTCTTCATCGTCCCTCGCATGTTGGAAGGACAGCATGGACCGACTGGCGCCCGGCCGACAAGCTTGTCAGACAGATCGATCGTTCGCGGACCGGCCGCGGGCCTGGAAGCGCGGGCGGCGGCGCGGGTCCGTCGTCTCCACCACCCGGCGCAGAAACACCGGCAGCCGGTGGCGCAAGCCGTGGGCGTGCAATGAGATTCTAGGGTATCGGCCACGCAGATGACGGATCGTGCCGCGCAGCCAGCGGCTCTCGCGCGCCAGGATGCAGAGACCGGCCAGAACCAGCAACGCACCCAGCGGCACGGGCGTCGGTGTCGTCAGCGCGCCGACAACGACCAGCGCCCAGCCGGAGGCCAGGCGAAGAAGGCGGGCATGAGGCGATCGGCGCAAGGCATTCCCCGCTTGGGTCAGGTGGAGAGGCAACGTGGCAGACCACTGTGACGTTGCCATGGCGAGCCCGGACGGAGGTCAGCTCAGGCGACGGCCTCCGCAGCCTGGAGCGCCAGAAGCTCGCTCTTTCTCAGCTTCACCGTCTCGGACTTCAACTGGCCGCAGGCCGCGGAGATGTCGCGCCCGCGCGGCCGGCGCACAGGGGCCGAAAGACCGCCGTCGTTGACGATGCGCGAGAAGGCGTGGATCCGGTTGTTGGACGAACATTCGTAGATCGCGCCAGGCCAGGGGTTGAACGGTATGAGGTTCACCTTGGCCGGAATGCCCCTGAGGATGCGGACCAGTTCGCGGGCATCGGCGTCGCTGTCGTTGATATCCTTCAGCATAACATATTCGAAGGTGATGCGCCGGGCATTGCTGGCGCCGGGATAGGCGCGGCAGGCCGCCAGAAGCTCCTCGATGGGATACTTCTTGTTGAGCGGCACCAGTTTGTCCCGGATCTCGTCGTTGACCGCGTGCAGGGAAACCGCCAGGTCGACGTTCAGCTCCTCGCCGCAGCGGGCCATCATGGGCACGACGCCGGAGGTCGAGAGCGTGATGCGCCGGCGCGACAGCGAGATGCCCTCCTCGTCCATGACGATCTTGAGCGCCTGCTTGACGTTCTCGAAGTTATACAGCGGCTCGCCCATGCCCATCATGACGATGTTGGAGAGCAGGCGCCCGCCGCCGCTGGGCGTGGGCCATTCGCCGAGATAATCGCGCGCCAGCATGAACTGGCCGACGATCTCGCCGGGATCGAGGTTGCGCACCAGGCGCTGGGTGCCGGTGTGGCAGAAGGTGCAGGTCAGCGTGCAGCCGACCTGAGAGGAGATGCAGAGCGCGCCGCGGTCTTCCTCGGGAATGTGCACGCTTTCGACGAGATGGCCGCCGTCGAGCTTCAGCAGCCATTTCTGGGTGCCATCCTCGCTGACCTGGTGGCGCGCGACCTGCGGGCGGCCGACGTAGTAATCCTGCGCCAGCTTCTCGCGCATGGCCTTCGACAGGGTCGACATCTGCGCGATGTCGGTAACGCCGCGGTGGTAGAGCCAGTGCCAGATCTGCTTGACGCGAAACGGCTTCTCGCCGATCGCGGCCATTTCCTGCGCCAGCTCGTCGCGCGACAGGCCGATCAGGTTCTTGGCGGTATCAGGGGGCGCTACGCTGTCCATGGGCGCGCATATAGGCCCGAAGCGGGCCGAATCCAAGCATCCAGGGGGTCAGCCGTGATGCAGCGTACCCTCCAGCAGGACATGATCGGTCCGGAAACCGGCCCGTTCCAGGCAGCGCCGCGAGGCGATGTTGTCGATGTCGCAGCCGCAGATGGCCCGCCCGCCGCGCGCCGCCACACGATCGCGCATGGCCGCCACGATCGCCGTGCCCACCCCGCGACCGCGACGGTCGGGCGCGACCACCATGCCGATATCGGTTCCCGGTCGCCCGGCAACCACCGTGCGGGAGATGCCGCAGCCCGCCAGAACGCCATCCTCGCCGTGAAACAGGATCAGCTCCGCATCGTCGGAACCGGCGTAGAAGGCGACCTCCTCGAGGTCGTCGAAGAACTCCGGGTCGAGGCCAAGCGCTGCAGGCAGGTCGTCTTGTGCGGCCGGGCGCAACCGCAGCGCCGGCAACTCCGGGAGCGTCACGGGCTCGCAGCGACGGAACAGCAGGCCGACCTCGGACAACGGCCCGGCGCGGCATCCCGCCAGTGCCAGCAACACGCCATCGAACGACTTCAGGTAGACGCCATGCACGCCCGAGGCCGCGACGACGGCATCGAAGGCCGCAAGGCGCGCATCCTCGCCCGATGGCGCGACATGGAACTCCACCAGCATGCCTTCGCAGGTGACCGCGTAACCTTCCGGCGCATCGATCAACCAGGCGTCGCCGCGTTGCACCATGTCTTCCAGGAACAGCTCCTGGGGTTCAGGCATGGAATCGAGATAACCCTCCCGGAGCGCAAAGGGGGCTGGCGAGTCGGCGCGCGTGACGACGAGGAAACTCAGTTGGTGCAGGCCTGGCGGATGGCGTCGTAGGCCGCCGTGAAGCCGAGCAGGCTGTAGGTGTCCCGGGTTTCGGTACCGCGCTCGGAGGTGCCGACCACCACCATGTCGACGCCGGCCTTCATGGCCGCGACCATGGAAGCGTCATCGCTGACGTCGCGGGTCCAGGCCGTGTCGCCCTGGGTGAAAAGGCTGAAGTTCCCGCTGCCGATGCTCACGCGGACCGAGGAATCGGTCTTGTAGTTGTAGCCGGTGATGATCGAGACGACGTCCTTGGGTCCGGGCGAGCGGCGCGTGATCAGCATCCAGATCTTGCCGCGCGAACTGTAGTTGCCTTCGGCCTTCTTGGGCGAGCTTGCCATGTAGCAGACCTTCTGGTTGCCCGACTGGTACACATAGGCCTTCCAGTCGCGGAAGGTGCCGATCACCTGCGGCTCCTGGGCCGAAGCGGTGGCGGCAAGGCCGATGGCGAGAAGCAGTGCAAGCCCGAGGGCACGGATGGCAGGCGTCATGGCAAATCCCGAGGTCGTGAAACGGGGCGGAGTGTAAACGCAACGAGAAGGCCAAAACAGGGCAAAGGGCCGCGCACGCGCTCAGCCCTCGTCACGCGCCGCTTTGGGCGTGCGCCGGAAACGCCCGCCGTGGCGGTGATCGGGCGGCGGTTCGGCACCCCCGTGGGTCGTCACGGGCCGGCTGAAGCCACCCATCATGCGCCAGCGGTCGTACATCACGATCGCCCCGGCGATCGCGACGTTGATGCAGAAGCTGGTGGGGATCTTCACCACATGGTCGCAACGCTCCAGCATGGCCGGCGAGAGCGAGCCGAGCTCCGGTCCCATGACATAGGCCGCCATGCGCGGGTGGTGGAAAGCCGGCAGATCGACCGCATCCTCGATCAGCTCCACCCCGACGAGGCTGCAGCCGGTCGGCAGGGCGAATTCTTCCAGGCTGTCGTAGCGGAAAAAGGGCACATTGCGATGGGAGGCCGACGTATCGGTTTCGAAACGCACACGCGGATCCGGCGCCACCGCGAAGGTGTAGTTCGCGCCGAAGGCATGGGCCGAGCGAAACAGGCTGCCCATGTTGCCGGTCTTGGAGATACCCTCGACCCCGATGCCGAAATAGCCACGCATGGCGGGAACCTGACGCCGCCGCAGAGTCTTGGCAAGAAGGCATTGGCCGCCGATGCACCGCAAGGAGAGCCGACCATGAGCCGATCCGACCTGCCTCTCTTGATCGAGGTGACGCGAGGCGCTACGGTGGAAAGCCGCCACAGCGGAGCGGCGGTCGTCACCGACGCCGCAGGCAAGGTGG
>CALGGB010000068.1 GCA_937880925.1 uncultured Rhodospirillaceae bacterium
TGTTGGCATCGTCACACTGGTAGTAGCGCGCGATCCACATCTTGTGGGCGCCGACGTCCGACAGAATGATGTCGGACTTGCCCAGGGACTCCCGGATGTCCCAGATGATCTTCTGGGGTTTCATGGGGAAGGAGGTGTCGTCCTTCTCCATTGCAAGGTCATCAAGGATGGTCTGGCGCAGCTTCTGACGGTTCTTGATGTCGTGCATGGGCAGCTTGTCGGCGTACTGGGCATTCAACTCCTCGTTGATCTGCCACAGCGCGTCGGCGATATCGGCCACGACCTCGACATCGACGTCGTAGTCCTCATCGATCTCGGCAGGCCAGAAATCGATGTGGACGATGGTCTTGCCGCCGCGCTTGTTCCAGTGCGCGGGAGCGTATTCCACCAGATCGTAACCCACCGCGATCACGACATCGGCCGCGTCCAGGGCGGCATTGGCGTGGTCGCGCTGCTGCAGGCCGATGGTGAACAGGCAGTGGGGATCGGTGCGGGGCACCGCACCCTTGCCCATGAAGGTGTTGATGACACCGATGCCGACCTTCTCGGCCAGGCGCTGGAGCTGCTGTGCGGCGCGTTTGCGCACCGCGCCGTTGCCCGAAAGGATGATCGGGTTCTTGGCTTCGGCAATGGCCTTCACCGCGGCGCGCACGGCCTTGTAGTCGGCGGCTGCGCGACGGGTCTTGCGCGGCTCGATCGGCTGGGCGTCGATCTCCTCCTTGGCGATGTCCTCGGGCAGTTCCAGCACGGTGACGCCCGGTTTTTCCTGCTCGGCGATCTTGAACGCCTTGCGCACCATCTCGGGGATCGCCTCGGCGCGATAGATGCTGTGCGACCACTTGCTGATCGGACGCACCATGTCGATGGCGTCCATGTTCTGGTGGCTCTCCTTGTGGAGACGCCGGGTGCTGGCCTGGCCGACAATGGCGACGGTCGGCGCGCGGTCCATGTTGGCATCGGCAAGGCCGGTCACCAGGTTGGTGACGCCCGGGCCGAGCGTGGCGAGGCAGACGCCAGCCTTGCCCGTCAGGCGGCCGTAGCCGTCGGCCATGAAGGCGGCGGCCTGCTCATGCCGGCACAGCACGAAGTCGATCTTGCTGTTCATCAGCGACATCATGAAATCGGCGTTTTCCTCGCCCGGCACACCGAAGATGCGCTCCACACCTTCAGCCTCCAGGCATCTAACGAACAAATCGGATGCTTTCACGTCGTCCTCCAGAATGATGCGGGCGGCCGCGGACCGCTCTCCGGCAATCCGCGGCCTGCCCTTGCTTCAAGTTTAGCGCGGCATCGTGGCGATGCCACAAGGCTCAGACGTGGCCGTAGGCAAGCATCGCCTCGGCGACCTTGACGAAGCCGGCGACGTTGGCGCCCTTCAGGTAGTTGATCTTGCCGTCGGGCTCGCCACCGAACTCGACACAGCTGTCGTGGATGTTCTTCATCATGGTCTCGAGCATCAGGGTGAGCTGGTCGCTCTCCCAGGAGATGCGCGCGCTGTTCTGGCTCATCTCCAGGCCCGAGACGCCGACACCACCGGCATTCACCGCCTTGGCCGGGCCGAACATCACGCCGGCATCCACGAAGGCCTCAACCGCTGCCGGATCGCAGGGCATGTTGGCAGCCTCGGCGACCAGCTTGATGCCGTTGGCGACCATGACGGCCGCCTCGGCGCCGTCGACCTCGTTCTGCGTCGCCGAGGGAATGGCGATGTCGGCGGCCACGCCCCAGGGCTTGGCATCGGCATGGAAGGTGATGTTGGGGAACTCGTCGGCCGCCTCGGAGATACGGCCGCGACGCTTGTCCTTGAGTTCCTTGATCCAGTTGATCTGCTCGAAGGTGAAACCGTCCGCGCAATGGATGAAACCGCCGGAGTCCGACATGGTCAGCGCCTTGCCGCCGAGCTGGGTGACCTTTTCGGCTGCATGGGTCGCAACGTTGCCCGAGCCCGAGACCAGGACCGTCTTGCCTTCCATACCGTCACCGACATGGTGGAGCATGTTCTGGGTGTAGAAGACCGCGCCGTAGCCGGTCGCCTCGGTGCGCATCTTGGAGCCGCCGTAGGAGGCGCCCTTGCCGGTCAACACGCCAACGAAGCGGTTGGTGATGCGCTTGTACTGACCGAACATGAAGCCGATCTCACGGCCGCCCACGCCGATGTCGCCGGCGGGAACGTCGGTCACCTCACCGACATGGCGATAGAGCTCGGTCATGAAGCTCTGGCAGAAGCGCATGATCTCGAGATCGCTCTTGCCCTTCGGGTTGAAGTTCGCGCCGCCCTTGCCGCCGCCCATGGGCAGGCCGGTCAGGCTGTTCTTGAAGGTCTGCTCGAAGCCGAGGAACTTGAGGATGCTCTGGTTGACCGAGGGATGAAAACGGATGCCGCCCTTGTAGGGGCCGATGGCGCTGTTGAACTGAACGCGCCAACCCCGGTTGGTGCGGATACGGCCCTCGTCGTCGGTCCAGGGCACACGGAACGAGATCACGCGCTCGGGCTCGGCCATGCGCTCCAGGATCTGCATCTCGTGATAGATCGGCTTGTCGGCGATATAGGGAAAAATCGTGCTGGCGACTTCCCAGACGGCCTGGACGAACTCCGGCTCGCCGAGATTGCGCTTCTCGACACCCTGCATGTAACGCTCGAAATATTCCTGCGTCTTGGCGTCGCTCTTGTGAACTTTCGACATGATGGTCGTCCCCCGAAGTTGAGGCGATCGCGCGCGCACTGTGGCTGCGCAACTCCGCCGCTGATGATGACAATGTGAACCTTGGCCGCGAACGACCCGGTGCCCCTCCCCGCCCGCACCGTCACACAAGGACGACCGCAAACTCGGGGCAAGCATATGCCTGTGGTAGCCTCGCGCCTATGCTCTTCATCACGCTGGTGGCAATTTCCGCCTGTTCCGTCGCCGCCGTGGGGTGACACGGCCCGCTGCCATGGGTTAAGGCACGGGGTGCCGCATCACAGAAAGCGGAAGATTTCATGCTGACAGAAACTTCGTTCACCGGCCGCGTGGTCGTGCTGGGCTACGGAACGGTCGCGCAATGCGCCCTGCCCATGCTGATGCAGACCGCCGGACTGCCCGCAGACCGCTACCTGGTGGTCGACATGCTCGACCGCAGCGAAGCCCTGGCGCCGCTGATCGCGCAGGGGCTGCACTTCGCCCAGCACAGGATTGCCCGCGACAGCGTGGATACGGTGCTGGGCGCATGCCTGAAACCCGGCGATCTGGCGCTGAACCTGACCGTGGGCGTCGACTCCATCCCGGTGATGGCCTGGTGCCACGCCCATGGCGTGCTCTATGTCGATACCGCGCTGGAGGTTTGGGAGGACCTGATCGGCAATGCCGACGTGCCGATGGCCGACCGCACCGAATACATGAACCACGAGCGCGCCCGGGCCAAGGTGCGCGAGGCCTTCCGCCCCGACGGGCCAACCGCGATCATCACCCACGGCGCCAACCCCGGCATGGTCAACCACTTCGCCAAGGCCGCGATGATCGATCTCGCGCGCCATCTGGGGCGCGACCCCGGCAAGCCGGAAGGCAGCCAGGCATGGGCGCGCCTGGCGCGCGATCTCGGCATCAAGGTGATCCACATCAGCGAGCGCGATACCCAGGTGATCGACCGGCCCAAGGAGGTCGACGAGTTCGTCAACACCTGGAGCATCGAGGGTTTCGTCGAGGAAGCCATGATGCCGTCCGAACTGGGCTGGGGCAGCCACGAGGCAGCGATGCCCGAGCGCGCTCACAGCCACAACAACGGCCCGGCCAACTGCATCTTCATCGCCAAGCCGGCGGCAGAGGTGATGCTGCGTTCCTGGGTGCCCCGGGGCGGCCAGATCGCGGGTTTTGCCCTGCCGCACGCCGAGAGCATCACGATGAGCCGCTTCTTCACCCTGAAGGAGGAAGGCAAGCCGCTCTACCGGCCGACGGTCGCCTTCGTCTACATGGCCTGCGACGCGGCCATGACAAGCCTGCACGAGATGATGATGCAGGGCTGGAAGATGCCCCAGCGCGAGCGGGTGGCCGCCGACGAGATCACCGGCGGCATCGACGAGCTGGGCATCCTGCTGCTGGGCGACAACACCGGCTGGTGGTACGGCAGCCAGCTCGACATTCATGAGGCGCGCCGCCTGGTGCCCGGCTCCAACGCGACGGCGATCCAGGTCGCCGCAGGGGTCGTCTCGGCCGCGGTCTGGGCCGCGCGCAATCCCGACCGCGGCTACAACGAACCCGAGGACCTGCCGCACGAGGAGATCCTGGAGATCGCACTGCCCTGGCTTGGCCCCATGGTCTCCACGCCGACCGACTGGACACCCCTGAAGCAGCGCGCCGATCTCTTCGAGGAAGACTGGGTGGTGGAAGACGATCCATGGCAGTTCGCCAACTTCCGGATCGGATGAGGCGCGGCGCGGCGGCGCCCCTTGAACGTCGAAAATCTTCTCCCCGCTCTCCCCTTGTGGGAGAGGGTTAGGGCGAGGGGGCTTACGCGCGGTAGCGCGGATAAGAATCGATGCGCCCGGCTGACCGTAGCTGCCCCCTCACCCAGCTCCGCTTAAGCATGGCCTGCGGCCACGCCAAGGCTGCGCAACCCTCTCCCGCAAGGGGAGAGAACCTCGCAGGATGTGAAGCCCAACAACGAAAAACTAGGAACGCTCCCCGGACCCCATGGTCAGCCACTCGGCGGGAACCTCATCGGGCCAGGGAATCATCTCGGCCGGGAAGGCGCCCATGTGGCGCACGGTGCGCGCGGCTTCCGTCGTACCGCGCGCCAGGGCATCGGCGATGCTGCCGCCCTTGGCATAGATGCTGAGGAATCCTGCGGCGAAGGTATCGCCGGCACCCGTCGTATCGACGACATCCAACACGCGCTGGGGCGGGCAGAAAACGCGGCTGACGCCACCCAGGGCCAAACTGCCCTCCCCGCCCAGTGTCGCAACGATCAGGTGACCGGACTCGCGGGCGATGGCTTCCAGGGCATCGAGCCGGTCGGTGTCGGCGGCATCGCAACTGATGAAGCCGAGGTCGAACATGGACGTGAAGCGGCGCGGATAGGCCAGACGATCCTCGGGCGGACCGGGGTTGCAGTAGTCGAGCACGCGCAGCCCCTTGCATGGGGCGACCGCCGCGGCGACTGTCTCGAAGAAATCGATGATCTCGGGGAACACCGTGGTGATGACGACATCGCTGGCAGCGATGCGCGCGGCCTCCTCCGGCGTCAGGCGGTGGCGGGCAAGCGCGCCGGCGTCGTAGCGCAGGAACAGGCGCTCTCCGCCAGGATCGCGGTCGATGTACTGGATGGGCGTGATGTCGTCCTGATAGGCGATCATCGCATCCAGCCCGAAGCCGGCGATGGAGTCCTCGACGATGGCCGCCTCGCGGTCATGGCCGAGCACGGTGAGGACGGCGATCTCGTCATCGGGCGCAAAACAGAGCAGCGCGTTCGCGGCGAAGTTGAGCGAGATGCCGCCGGGGCGATCGGCCCGGATGTCGACATAGCGGTCGACGCCGCAATCTCCGACGTGCAGCACCTTCATGATTGGAAGCTCCGCGCGGCGGAGACCACGGCGGCAACCCGCTCGGCTGTGATCATCGGGCCTTCCTTCAGGCTGGTGCCGACCACCGCGCCGTCGCAGGCGCCCAGCAGTTCGTGGGCATTGGCGGCATCGAGGCCGCTTCCGATCAGCACCGGCCGGCCGGCGGCACCGGCGCTGGCATCCTGCAGATCGGCAAGGCGCGCGGGATCGCCCGTGGCATTGCCGCTGACGATCACCGTATCGGCCCCGGCGGCAAAGGCGATGCGCGCGGATTCGGCGAGGCTGCGGTCGACGGTGAGGCGGGCGTACTTCACCTGGATATCGGCCATGACCATGATGTCGTCGGCGCCGATTTTCTGGCGATAAGCCAGCAGGCCCGGCGCGTCGATCTTCATGGTACCGCCGTATTCGGGCCGGTCCATGGGATCGGTGAAATAGTCGGTGCGGATGAAACGCGCGCCCGCGGCCTGGGCAACGGCAAGTGAGGCCTCGGGATCGTTGATCAGGATCTCGATGCCGACGACGCAGCGGCGCGCCGCTGCGGCGACCTCGGCGGTGATGCGGGTCATGCAGGCGATGGTCTCGCGCGCGGCCAGCAGCATGTGCGGGCGGTCGTATTCGTTCTCGACCAGTACGCCGTCGGCGCCGCCGGCCTCCAGCGCCTCCAGATCGGCAAGAGCCTTGTCGATGCAGGCGGTGATGCCCGGAGAGTCCGGATAACCCGGCAGGGCGGGAAGATGGATGACGCCGATGATCGAACGCGCCGATGGAAAATGATCGCGATAGGAAGACACGTTTGCCCCTTCTGACTTCATGGCCAAGTGGCGCATGGGGCCGCGCAATTGTCCAGTACGGGAGGTGCCCGGACGGACGCACCATGGCAGACTGGCGCAATGGATGAGACAAGCACAGCAGCGCGGCGGCGCGAAGCGGAACGACGGGCGGCCATGGCGCTCGACCGTTTTCATCTGTCACGCGAGGCGGTAGTAGAGACCTTTCGCCTGGGCGAGAACGAGGTCTTCCGTGTGGTCGATCCACAGCAGGGCAGCTTCGCCCTGCGCATCCACAAGCCCGGCTACCAGGACGCCACCACCGTGGCCTCCGAACTCGCATGGCTGGCCGCACTCGCCGAGGAAGGCGTGCCGGTCAACGCGCCCATGCCGGGCCGCGACGGCGCCCTGGTGCAACGCGCCGGGGACGACGAGGAGGCGCCGCTCGCCGTACTCTTCGGCTGGATCGACGAGGCGCCGGCAAGCGCACAGGAAGAGGCCGAGCGCTTCGCAGTCCTGGGCAAGGTGCTGGGGCGCATCCATCGCCACGGACGGACATGGCAGCCGCCGGAGGGGTTCAAGCGCCAGCGCTGGGACGTGGACGGCCTGGTCGGCGAGAACCATATCCACGGCCCTTACCGCTCGGCAGCCGGCATCGCGCCCGAGCAACTGGCGCTCTTCGACACCACCGCCGCCGCGATCCGCGAACGCATCGCCCACCTGCGAGAGGAGCCCCGTGGGGGTTGGGGCCTGATCCACGGCGACTTCGGCTTTTCCAACGCCATCGTCAGCGCCACGGGGCCGGTCATCATCGACTTCGACGACTGCGGCTGGGGCTGGCCGCTCTACGACATCGCCGTCGCCTACTGGCGGCGTGCCGACGAGCCGGACGCGTCGCGGCTGCGCGACGGCCTGCTGAAAGGCTACGAGCGCGTGCTGCCCTTCCCCGGCGAGCAATACGCCTGCCTGGAGGACATCGTGATGGCCCAGCGCCTGGGCAACCTTGGCTGGTTCGGCAAACACGCCGATTCCCCTCTTGCCGAGGTCCTGCCCCAGCGCATCGAAGAGGCCGAAGCGGCCTGCCGCCGCTATCTGGCACGACTAGGCTGATTCCGGCCCGGCGGTACATGGCCCGCTCAGAAGTAACCGTCGCGCTTCTGCCGTTCCAGGGAGCCGCCGTCGCCCAGGCGGCCTTCCCGCTCGGAGTGACCTGCGCGGAAGGTCTCCAGCGCGACCGCCTGCACGGTGTCGGCCTGCGACGGACTGGCCGCGGTAACGGGCCAGCAGCCCAGCGTGCGGAAACGGACCTTCAGCGTCTCGACACGATCATCCGGGCGCCACTGCATACGCGCGTGATCGTCGACCATGATGTAGAGTCTGCCTCGGCGCACAACCGGCCGCTCCCGGGCAAAATAGAGCGGCGCCAGCGCGATGCCGCGCATCACGATGTAGGACCACAGATCGGCCTCGGTCCAGTTGGACAGAGGGAAGGCGCGGATCGACTGCCCTGGTGCCAGACGCCAGTTGTAGCAGCGCCACAGCTCCGGGCGCTGGTTGCGCGGGTCCCAGCCATGACTGGCGTTGCGCACGGAGGCGATACGCTCCTTGGCGCGGGTCGCCTCCTCGTCGCGCCGGGCGCCGCCGAAGATGACATCGTAGCCACCGTCGGTAAGTGCCTGCTTGAGCGCCTGGGTGCGCATCATGGTGGTGTAGAGATCATCGTGCTCGAAGGGGTTGATGCCGCGCGCGCGGCCCTCCTCGTTGGCGCGGACCAGCAGATCGAAGCCATGGTCGGCGGCAAAGCCGTCACGGAAGGCCAGGACCTCGGCAAACTCCCAGGTGGAATCGACGTGGAGCAGCGGGATCGGCGGGCGCGCCGGAAAGAAGGCGCGCATGACCAGGTGGGCGAGCACGGTCGAATCCTTGCCGCCCGAGAACAGCACAACGGGCCTGGATGCCTGGGCAAAGCCATCGCGGATGATGTGGATGGCCTCGCTTTCGAGTGCCTGAAGATGGGGCGGCAGCGTCATGATGCCAGCGCCAGCTCGCTACCGTCGGGCCGGACCGCACCCTCTGCGGGAAGCCAGGTGAGGTCGCCGTTGTAGCGCCAGGCCATCTGCCCGTCCGGCCCCAGGGCAAAGAGGTGGAGCCAGCGGTTGTCGAACAGGGCCCTGACGCCGGGATGGCGCTCCAGCACCGCCGACATCGCTTCGCGCGGCGCCTCGATGCAGACACTCAGGCGCAGGGGATCGTGCGCCAGGGCTTCTCCGTCGCTGACCGATTGCAGGGCAAGCCCTGAGCGCAGCAGACCGCCATTGCCTTCGACCACGCCCAGGCCGCCGGTGACGTTGTGCAGCAGCTTGTTGCCCGAGCCGAAGACATCGGGCGCGACCACAGAGCCGTAGTATTGCAGGCTGATCCAGCTCGCGACCACCACGGGCGCGGTCATGATCAACTCGAGCACGGAGAAATCCCGGTCGGCGGTCCAGTCGTAGTCGTGAAGGAAGGCGCGGCCCTGCAGGTCGCGGCCCTGCGTGCGGCTGCGCGGCGCGGCCAGAAAGGCATTGCAGCCCGCCAGCGCCCATTCCGGCCGGACCTGGGACCAGTCGCGTCCACGCCGCAGCAGGCCTTCGGCACTGCCGCCCGCGGGCAGCCGTAGCAACCGCTCGGCGCGCGCGGCCCTGCCCGCCTGATCGAGCCAGCGACGCGCGTTCGAGAGATCATCCCGGTGGCCTTCGCCGGGGCAGTCGCCATCGAACAGGGTCACGGCATCGGCGGTCGTGTCGTGCAGGGCAGCGACAAAGAGCGTGTCGTCGGGAATGGCGATGCCGCGCCGGGCGAGCCCCTTGCGCGTGGCGGTATCGTTGAGAAGTCCGGCCAGAAGCCGCGCATTGACCTCGCCCTTGTGGCCGCCGCAGGCGCCGCAATGCAGCGCGCTGGCCTGGGGATTGTTGGCCACCCCGGCGCCGTGACCGACCAGGAGGACCAGACGCGCGAAGCCCTGGGTCAACGACATGGCGCGCAGGACCCTTTCGGCCAGCGCGATCTTGATCATCGGGTCCAGATCACGCGCCATCTGCGGTGCCGGTGAACCAGCTTCGGCCGCATCGCCGAGACCCAGCGCATCGCGCAGCAGACGCGCGACGTAGATGGGGCCTGATGCCTCGACAAAGGCAAAGGAAGAGACAGCCGCCAGTTT
>CALGGB010000069.1 GCA_937880925.1 uncultured Rhodospirillaceae bacterium
GAGGCCGGCGCCTGGGAGATCATCAACTACGGCTACGGTCACGCCAACCTTGAGGCCTACAGCATGGTGAGCGAGGCGGAGCTTTCCGAGCGCGGCCTCTCGAAGAACCCGGACGAACTGCTCTCGACCGGTATCTTCCAGATCGCCATGACCCCGGAAGACCAGATCAGCAACATGTTCGAGGAGGTCAAGGCGGGTATGTAACCGGCTTTGCCTTGACGTTCTTCCCGAACGGGGCGGCTTCGGCCGCCCCGTTTTCTTTTGACCCTTGCCGCGTGAGCGCCCGGCCATGAAATTTCTCGTCTTCCAGCACATCGCCATCGAGCATCCCGGCATCTTCCGCGACCTCATGGCCGAGAGGGGCATCGCATGGGACGCCATCGAGCTGGACGAGGGCGAAGCCATCCCGCCGCTTGAGGACTATGACGCGCTGATCGTCATGGGCGGGCCGATGGATGTCTTCGATGAGGCCGAACTGCCCTGGCTCATCCCGGAAAAGGCCGCGATCCGAGAGGCGGTCCGCGAGCGGCAGATGCCCTATCTGGGCTTCTGCCTGGGTCACCAGCTTCTGGCAGACGCTCTTGGCGGGCGCTGTGAGCGGATGGAGCGGGCCGAGATCGGCATTCTCGATATCGATGTGACCGCAGCGGGAAGGGCCGATCCGCTGTTCCAGGGCCTGCCCGGTCGCTTCCAGGCACTGCAGTGGCATGGCGTTGCCGTGACGGACGTGCCCGAAGGCGGCGTGGCGCTGGCCAGTTCGCCGCTTTGCGCGATCCAGGCCCAGCGCGTCGGCCCCCGTGCCTGGGGCGTGCAGTATCATGTGGAGATGACCCATGACACGGTGCCCGAATGGGGCAGGGTACCGGCCTACGCGGCTGCGCTGGAGGCGACGCTGGGCAGTGGGGCGCTAGACGACATGGAGCGGGCCTGCGCGCAAGGCATGGCGGATTTCAACAACAATTCACGCCGGCTCTTCGACAACTTCCTGGAGGCCGGCGGCCTCAACGGATGAGGCCGCCGGATGCCGGGTTTCAGCCCGTGAAGGCCTGGATGCCCGTCTGGGCGCGGCCCAGGATCAGGGCGTGGACGTCGTGGGTGCCTTCGTAGGTGTTGACCGCTTCCAGGTTCAGCACGTGGCGGATGACACCGTATTCGTCGGAAACGCCGTTGCCGCCGTGCATGTCGCGGGCCATGCGCGCGATGTCGAGGGACTTGCCGCAGGAGTTCCGCTTGATGATCGAGATCATCTCCGGGGCGGCGCGGCCCTCGTCCTTCAGGCGCCCGACGCGCAGGCAGGACTGCATCGCGATGGCGATCTCGGTCTGCATGTCGGCCAGCTTCTTCTGGATCAGCTGGTTGGCGGCCAGCGGGCGGCCGAACTGGGTGCGCTCCAGCGTGTAATCGCGCGCGGCATGCCAGCAGAAGGTGGCAGCCCCCAGGGCGCCCCAGGCGATGCCGTAACGGGCGTTGTTGAGGCAGCCGAACGGGCCCTTCAGGCCACGAATCTCGGGGAAGGCATTCTCCTCGGGCACGAAGACGTCGGCCATGACGATTTCGCCCGTGGGGCCGGCGCGCAGGCTGAACTTGCCCTCGATCTTGGGCGTCGAGAGGCCCTTCATGCCGCGCTCCAGGATGAAGCCGCGGATCGTGCCCTCATCGTCCTTGGCCCAGACGACGAAGACGTCGGCGATCGGTGAATTCGAGATCCACATCTTGGCGCCGTTGAGGATGTAGCCGCCGTCGGCCTTCCTGGCGCGCGTCTTCATGCCGCCGGGATCGGAGCCGTGATCGGGTTCGGTCAGGCCAAAGGCACCGATGAACTCGCCGGTCGCCAGCTTGGGCAGGAATTTCTGGCGCTGCTCTTCCGTACCGTAGGCATGGATCGGGTGCATCACCAGGCTGGACTGGACCGAGGCCGAGCTGCGGTAGGCGCTGTCGACGTATTCGATTTCATGGGCGATCAGGCCATAGGCGACGTAACTGACGCCGGCGCAGCCATAGCCGTCGATGGTGGGGCCGAGCAGGCCCATCTCGCCCATCTTGGCCATGACCTCACGGTCGCTGGATTCGTTGCGGAAGTCCTTCTGAACACGGCCCATCAGATAGTCGCGGGCGAACTCGCGCGTGGAATCGCGGATCATCCGCTCGTCTTCGGAAAGCTGCTCGTCGAGCTGGAACGGGTCCTCCCACTGGAAGTGGGCGCGCGCGCTCTTGCTTGCCGCGGCGGTCTTTTCTGCTGCATCGGCCATGGTCGTCATCCCCTTTTCGCAACGGTCATGTTGCGCCGCACAATAAGTTCGTCGATGCGCCTTTGCCAGTGCGTTTGCGGCATGGCGCGCCCGCTGGCTGTGTCGGGTTACGTCCGGCACACCGTGCCGGTTCAGATTAGCCGGGCTTGCATGAGGGGCCAATGCCCCAAGATCCGCCTTCTAGGTGCCGCCTTCATCACCCAAGCCGTCGTCGGCTTCGGCAAAGCAGAGCCGGTTGCCGAACGGGTCGGTCAGTTCCATGACGCGGCCTCCCCAGGGGGCATCACCGATTGACGGATTGAGAAAACGATAATCGCGATCTGCGATCTCACCATGAAGCAGTTCCAGGCCACGGATGCGCACGAAGATGCGCGAGCCCGGCGTGGCGTCGCCATGGTGCTCGGTCAGGTGCAGCACCAGCCCGCCGCGCGAGACCTGCATGTAGAGCGGCAGGTTCTCCTCGAAGCGGTGCTCCCAGTCGACCCCGAATCCCAGGTAATCGACATAGAACTCCCGCGCCTTCTCGACCGAAAAGATGCGCAGGACAGGGATCGTGCTGTCGAAGGTGATGCGTGCCATGCATGTTCCAGAAAAGAGCAGGGGCCCGGTACCTTGCGGCGCCGGACCCCCTTGTCGTTGCGTCCCGAGCCGATCAGTAGCCGGCGCGGACCTCGTCGTAGAGGCGGATGTAGGACTCCTCGACCTCGGGCGCGAGCGCCTGGAAGAAGATGCCGTTGCCCAGAAGATCCTCGGGCGTCGAAAGGCCCAGTTCAACCAGCTTCTCGGCGGGCACCAGGTCGAAGGCCTTCATGTTGGCGTGGCCGTAGCCCCAGTTCTCGATCTCGTAGGCGCCGGTCTCGGGGCTGGTGAAGGCGTTGATGAGATCGTAGGCCTCGTCGACCATTTCGGTCTCGGCATGCATGACGACGCCGCAGCACCAGGTGAAGATGCCTTCCTTGGGCACGCCCAGGCCAACGTCGTAGCCTTCCGACTTCAGACGCACATAGGCATCGTTCCAGCCGTAGCTGGCGACCAGTTCGCCCGAGGCGAGCGCCTGGACGGCTTCGGTCTGGTCGGACCAGTACATGCGCATGTTGTCGCGCTGGACCTCGACCATCTTGCGGACCTCGACGAGCTGCTCGTCGGTCAGGTTGAAGATGTTTTCGTAGCCCAGGACCAGGGCGGAAATTTCGACCACGGCGCCGGCCGAATCATAGAAGCCCAGGCGGTTGGCGAAGGTGTCTTCGTAGAAGATCTTCCAGGAGACGTTCTCGTCGCTCCACTCGGGCCCGACCAGGTCGCGGCGATAGATGATGGTGCTGTTGCCCCAGTCCATCGGCATGAAGTAGCGCTTGCCGTCGATCACCGAGCCCTCGATCTGGTCGAGGCTGGGGAAGATGTCGCCCAGCCATTCCAGCCGCGAGGGATCGAGTTCGGCCAGCAGGCCGCCATCGCGCCACTTGAACAGCTCGTAGGTGCAGGGCGCCATCACGTCGGGCTTGAAGCCGCCCGCGCGCATCTTCTGGAACGCCTCATCCTCGCTGCCCCAGAACTGATAGTTGGGCGGCGTGTCGTGGTTGGCAAGATAGCTCGAGATGAAGGCGGGGTCTTCGTAGCCGGCCCAGCCGAAGTACATCGGTACGTTATCCTGGGCCATGGCCTGACGACCCATGGGGACGGTGGCAAAGCCGACGCCGAGTGCGGCAGCGGCCTTGGTGAAATCACGCCGCGACATGCGACCGTCCTGATAGTAGAGCGCGATATCGCGACCCTTCATGATGTTGACTCCCTTATGTGACATTCCCCGACGGATTCTGCCGTCATCCTTGATTGTTGCCGAGGAGCATGGCGCTGACAAGGCAGACCACGGCTCGCAATCGCCATCGACATCACACGCAGCGCAGTCGTAACATTCCCTGACCACTAGGGAATGAGGCGTCACCATGGCCATTGAAACCGTTGACACCAGCGCGACCCGCGACGAGATGCAGGAGATTCTTGCGCGCGACGGTTGCCTTATCGTGCGCGATGCCATGGATTCAGCCGTGATCGACGGCCTGCTTGAAGAGTTGGCCCCCTACCTGGGGCGCAAGAAGTGCGGCAATGGGGAGTTTCTGGGCTACCACACCAAGCGGCTCCACTCCCTGTTCAACAAGGCGCCCTCGGCCGGTGCCTTTGTCACCCACGACAAGGTGCTGGAGGTCATGGACCTGACCCTGGGGCCGTGGTGCGACAGCTTCCAGCTTGGCTCCAATTCGATCACGGCGATCGGGCCGGGCGAGACGCCCCAGCCGCTGCACCGCGACGATCTGCTCTATCCCTGCGCCCACCCCAGCGAGCGGAACATGTCGTGCACCGCGTTCTGGGCGCTGACGGACTTCACGGAAGAGAACGGTGCGACCCGCATCATTCCCGGCAGCCACCTGTGGGACGACGAGCGCGTGCCGCGCGACGACGAGACGGTCGGCGCGGTGATGAAGAAAGGTTCGTTCTGCGTCTTCCTCGGCGCGACCTATCACGGCGGCGGACGCAACACGACCCAGGATGACTGGCGCATCGCCATGTTTGCGGGCTATGCGCTGGGCTGGCTGCGCCAGGAGCAGAACTGGTACCTCTCGCTGACTGCCGATGAGGTGCGCGCCATGCCCGAGAAGCTGGCGCGGCTTCTGGGCTTCAACCTGCACCGCCCGTTCCTCGGCTGGGTTCAGGATTTCCAGGATCCGCTGGAGATCATCCGCGGTTACGAGGAGTTGTCCTCGGGCGGCAACGATCTTTATGCCGAGGGTGCCGATCGTCCTGTCCAGGGCAGTCGCGTAAGGGCTGCCTGACCCACCTTCGCGCCACGGCAGTCGCCTGACGGGTGCCGCATCAGGGGCCTGTCGCCATGCGTATCCTGCTGGTCAATCACGAGTACTCGATGAGTGGGGCAGCTCTGATGCTGCTCGACCTTGCCGCATGCCTGCAGGCAGAGGGCCATCAGCTTTGTGTGGCGGCCATGAACCCCCAAGACGGTCCGCTCAGGCAGGAATACGAGACGCGCGGCATTCCCGCGGTCTATCCCATCGAGGTGACCGATTTCGACCTGGCGATCGTCAACACCCTGCCGTGCGCACCGGCGGTGATCGCCCTTGCGGCCAGGCTGCGCACGATCTGGTGGATCCATGAGTCCGAGGTCGGCCTTGAACTGCTCGGGAAGGCGCCCGAGTGGCTGGAAGCCTTCGAACTGGCCCACCGCATCGTCTTTCCCAGCCAACGCATGCGCGATCACGCCTATCGCAGCTATCACTACAAGCGGCGCGAGGAGAATGTCGTTGTCATTCCCAACGGCCTGCACGTGGACAGCCCGGTGGCCGCGGTCGAGGAGAAGGCCCGGCCCTGGCGCATCGTCTGCGTGGGAACCGTGCATGCCGTGAAGCGTCAGGGCGATATCGTCGAGGCGCTGGAACTGCTGGGGCGCGATGACATCGAACTGGTGATGGTCGGTTTCAAGGTGGTGATCGTCGGCGCTGCAGAAGCTCATGCCGCCGCAAGGCCGGATCGCTATCGCGTTCTGGGCCAGCGGCCGCACGCGGAGACCCTGGGCTGGATTGCGTCAGCAGACCTGATCGTTCAGCCTAGCCAGGGCGAAAGCCACGCGCTGGCCCTGGGCGAGGCCGCGCGTTTCGCCAAACCCCTGATCGTTTCCGATCTGCCGGTGTTTACAGAGCAGGGCTGGCGCCATGGACACAACTGCCTGATGCAGCCGGTCGGCAACATTGCCATGCTGGCGGCCAACATCGATTTCATGCTGGGCAACGACGAAGAGCGCCGGCGCCTCGCAAAGGCTTCTGCGCGCATGCGCCAGGGTTACCGGCACGATGTCTTCCGGCATCGCTTCCTGGAACTGATCGACGGGGTCCGGCCCAGGAAGCAGGCGGCACAACTCAGTTGAGGTCCGCCACACCTTCACGGTGAAAGATGGTGTAGCCCTCGTCACGCGGGTCGTCGATGTCGCACAGCGGGGTGCTGCCAAAGACACCTTCGAACGCACCATCGCGCAGGGCGCTGTCGGGCATGACGCTCATCGGCTTGACCGCATGGTGGTCCTGATTGTCGAACACCGGAGCGTTGGAGATGCCGTTGTAGGAGAACTCCAGCAGCAGGCGGTCGGTCTTGCTGGTGTTTTCGAAGGATGCGTGCACGACATTGCCATGGAAGAACAGCCCGTCGCCGGGCGCCATCGGCACGGCGACATCCTCGAAGCGCTCCAGCATGGCGGCCAGGCGGTGCGGCTGGATGGCGGCATAGGCGTCGGCGTCGCGCACGCGGTCAACCCGGCCCATCCTGTGTGAGCCACGCAGCATGTGCAGACAGCCGTTTTCCGGCGTTGCCGGCGTCAGCGCCACGATCACCGTCAGCATGTCGGGCATCAGGCAGCCGTCCTGATACCAGCCGCTGAAGTCCTGGTGCCAGACGACCCGACCCGAGTTCGATGCGGGTTTCTTCACCAGCTTGGAATGCCAGTGGTAGGCCGGTTCGCCGATCAAGGTTGCCGCGCCCTCGACACAGCGGGCAAGACGGGTCGCCACGCCCAGCCAGTCATCGCCGTGGCGTGTCCAGCCCAGATAGTCGTGGCGGGTCTTCTCGCTGCCGTCGTGCACCGTCGCCAGACGTCCGCCGACACCGGGATCGTCGGCCAGGGCGCGTTGCATCGGAGCGAGCTCCTCGGCATCAAAGAAGCCGGGCACCAGCAGATAGCCGTCGCGGTGATAGGCGACGATCTGATCGGGGG
>CALGGB010000070.1 GCA_937880925.1 uncultured Rhodospirillaceae bacterium
CTTCGGCGTCAACGTCATCCAGACCGATTCCGACTGGTATCCCCGGCAAACCAGGCGGCTCTGGATGGTGGACCCCAAAAAGGAGGCCTACGTCGAGGCCGAGGAACACCCCGATCCCAATGCTGAGATCGTACGGAGGGCAATTTGCGAGGACGAACTGTGCCAGGCGGTCGCCAGGGCACGGCACGTCCGTCGCGATCCCAGTCGCCCCGTCCTGATCGAAATCGCGACCTCGGTCCCATTGCCGCTACCGATCAACGAGGTCCTGACTTACGATGAGTTGGTCGGCCTCGCATCGCCTCTCGTGCTGGCACTGGCGCGGCGTGCCATCCCCACCACTCCCAAAGGCTGGAGCGTGGTGGCCCCCGACCTCGTCCCCAACGCCCGGGGCAAAATCAATGCACTCCGCCACCTGGTCAACCGCAGCGACGACAAGCTGGTGATCAAGGCTCTTGATCGCTTCAGGGGTACTGAAGTGCTCGTAGCCGGTTACCGCCTGAGGCGCCCCGTCGGTCTGCCGGTTCAGGGCTCGCCGCTCCGCACACTGCTCTGGAAATGGAAGGTCAGGAACCTCACGGGCAAGAACGCCGTCATATTTTGGCTTGCGACGGACGACATTTACGAGGCCTTCGAAATCCTCGCCGCACTGCCGGGATGGGATGATCGCTGGAGGCCCAGCCTGGAGCGGTTGAAGGGGCCGGTGGAACTGATCGCCCTGGAGACCGCGGTAAAGTGGCCCGTTGACACCATGAGGAAGGAGTGGTGGAGGGCGCTTGTGTCGCTTGCACACGAGGTGAGCAAACCGGGTTGTCCCGACACGGCACGCTTAAAGCTGCTCCCGAAACTACGTAGTTTGATAGTCGGACAGATCAGGCACCGTCCCTGAAGAGCCTGCGGGTCTCTAGGAGAGCCTGCCGTAGCCAGCGCTGTTCGCTTGAAGAAGCGCACAATGATGCGGGGACCGACTGGGGATCCGTCCGCTGTTTACATCCTCAAGGTTGGAGTTAGGTAAAATTTTACCCGCCTTTTGAACCATACTTGACGCCATGAAGCTTGGGTGGCGTTGGTCGTGCGCCGCCGCGCCACCAACACGGACGGTCAAATTTGACGAAGGCCGCGATACCGGCGATCCAGACCGAGCATCCCGCGACCCATAAAGCCGAATCCCACAGTTCACGGGACCTGCTCGTCGAGGACATGAGCCCAACGGAGCGAGCTGGTGCACAATCGGACGGGCCAATATGGCGCGCAGAACGAAGCCACAAGCTCATAACTGAAGTGGGGTTTTTTGTGGGGCAGAAGAAGCAGGATAGATGAAAACCTCAACTTCTTCAATACCTTATCCCAGATAGATGGCGGACACCCCGTCCGCCATCACTCCATCACGATTGAGGCCAGCATACCTACATGCCATGGTCAGAACGACTGGCCAGCGGTGGCTGCGCGACAGGGATAGCCGTGTCTTGCAGAACCACCGCCCGCCATCTCTGTCCGGGCCCTGTGTGGGTACGGTCAGTTCACCAGTTCGACTTCCGTGGGCTGCCATGACTTGTCGAAGAACGCCGGGAGCGGGCTGTAGAGCCGCAGGAGCATGAAACCAGCCCTTGTCGCGGTCGCCCCGGCCGGGATGTGCCGGATACGCGCTCACACTGAATCTCTCGGCATTTCCATGCAGAGACTGCAAACGGCCCCGCGTTCTGCTATAACCCCGCGCGAGCCGCATTGACGCCCCGCGTTCTGGGTGCGGAATGCCCCTTGTAACCCCTGCCCCGCCCCGAACCAGCGCCCTGCCTTTGGCATGCAGGTTCTGCGGCACCAACACCGGGCATGCCCGGCAGCGAGCGATCACCATCGCGTCGCGCCGGGCGCCGGACCGCAACACGATACGGAGAATGCATGGCTAATTACGAGGCCCCCAACTTCCAGCAGCGCCAGAAGGGCGCAGCCGAAGCCAAACGGGCCATGCTTGAGAAGGCGCGTTCTGTCGCCAATGACCCCGAGGTTGCCCGCATCCGCGAGCGCAACGCAGCCCAGAGCCAGGCGGCAGCCGAACGGCGCGCCGAGCGCCAGGCGGCCAAGGCCGCGCGTGAAGCCGAACGCCAGCGCCTGCTGGCTGAGGAAGCCGAGCGTCAGCGCCTGCTCGCCGAAGAAGCCGAAAAGGCGCGGATCGCCGCCGAAGCCGAGGAAGCCGCCCGCGTGGCCGCCCTGGCGGCCGAGGAAGCCGAGCGTGAAGTCGCCCTGCTGCTGGAGCAGAAGGAAGCCCGCGACGCCCGCTACAAGGCGCGCAAGGCCGCCAAGAAGCAGCGCCGCAAGGGCTGATCGCCCAGGCGGCGGGAGTGCGCGTTTGTCATTCCCGTCGTCCGCCACGGCTGCCCCTGCTCAGACGCCGTTGCTGGTAGCCAGCGCACCGTGCTGTGCTATGGAGAAACACGTTGGCCGCAAGCAGTTCGGGTCGGTTCCATGCGCATCGTGCTGATTGGCCCGGCCTTCGACATTGCCGGAGCGAGCCTCAACCTTCTCCGTATCGCCGATATCCTCCAGGGGGCGGGCCACACACTCACGGTCGCCGCCATGGAGCGCCGGGATGGCGTACTCCGCCAAGCCTACCTGGATCGCGGTATACCCGTGGTCGAGGGCATTGCCGTCGGCAAGTATGACCTTGCCATCTGCAACACGATCCTGACCGGGGATGTGGTCAGCCGCCTTGGGGGCAACCTGCCGGCCATCTGGTGGATCCGGGAATGCCTGATCGGCAGCCACCTGGTGAACAAGCATCCCGAGCTGGCCGCAGGTTTCGCATCGGCCAGCCGGATCATCTTCCAGTCCCGTTACATTCGCGATCAGGTTTTCGCCGAGCAGCTCAAGGACGTCCCCGACGAACGTGTGCGGATCGTTCCGCAGGGCATACCGGTGCCAGAGAGCTTCCCTCGCCCGGAGCGGAGGCAACACCACCTTGTCGTCATGGTCGGCACGCTGACGGCACGCAAAATGCCGCGCCAGATCTTTCGCGCGATCGCCAGCCTGGAACGTGACGATGTCGAACTGGTCTCGGTCGGCAAACTGCATGACGTGGATCCAGAGGTTCCGCGCATGGTGGAAAACGATCCCGAACACTTCCGCATGCTGGGGGAACTACCGCGGGAGGCATGTTATGGCTGGATCGCACACGCTGATCTGCTGGCCCATGCGGCAAGTGACGAAAGCCAGCCCAATGTGCTGATCGAGGCAGCCTTCGCCGGCACTCCTATCGCGGCCAGCAATCTGCCGGTGCTGCAGGAGTGTGGTTGGGTTGATGGCGAAAACTGTCTGCTGCACGAGGTCGGCGACCAGCAGGGACTGGCGCACAACATTGCGCGCTTGATCGATGATCCGGTGCTTGGCCAGCGCCTGGCCCAACGTGCCAGGGATACGGTCTGCCCGCGCTTTGACATGGCAACCTTCACGCAACGGCTGCTTGGCCTCGTTGAAGAAACCGTTGCGGCCTGACGGCAGCCGATCAACCGGCAGTTCGCGCTAGCGGGTGCTGAAACCGTAGCGGCCAAAGATCGCCAGACCCGGGGCGCCGGTCATGTAGGCAAAGAGTTCCTCGACCTGAGGCGTCGCGGCATCGGCAACGATGGCGAACGGGTACGTCACCGGAGCGTGGCTCTCCTCCGGGAATACGCCGACGATGCGGACCTTGTCGCTGAGCGCGGCATCGGTCTCATAGACGATGCCCAGAGGCGCTTCGCCCAGTTCCACCAGCGCCAGTGCCGAGCGGACATTCTCGGCCCGGGCCAGGCGCGGTTCCGCTTCGTGCCAGAGCCCCAGGAACTGCAATGCCTGCTGCGCGTAGATGCCGGCAGGCACATGCACGGGATCACCGACGGCCAGGCGGCCGTCGCTACCCAGCAACAATGCGAGATCAAGGTCGCTGTCGATCGTTACGTCGGCAGTATCACTGTCGCGCGGCGCAATAAGTACCAGGCGGTTGCCGATCGGGCTGATCCTGCTTTCGCCTTCGATCAGGTCCCGTTGCTGCAGGTAGTCCATCCATTGTTCGGCCGCCGAGCCGTAGATATGGGCCGGAGCGCCGGATTCGATCTGGCGTGCCAGCGTCGAGGAAGAAGCAAAGGAAAGTCGCACGGATACGCCGGTGTCGCTCTCATACTGCTCGGCGATTGCCGTCAGCGCATTGGTCAGGCTGGCCGCACCGAAAACGGTAATCTCGGTGTCATCGGCGCGCAGGGCCGCAGAGCCGCCCGAAACGGCAAGGCCGGCAACGGTCAAAAGCAGTACAAGAAGACGCATCACGATCCTTCGTTTGAGAACCGCCATGTACGACTGCACACAGCGACATGCGCCGAGGCAGAATCAGCCGTCTGAACGATCCTCACGCCAGAGCGTGCTGACACCCCCCTCGCCACCCAGTACCGGATCATTGTCGGGGATGCCAACCCGGGCGATCTGATCGCGCAGCGCCCGCCCATCGGGCTCACCCTGGCGGTGCATGTCCGGGCTGCTGCCGGGAGGATAGGCCGCGACCACGGAAAGTTCGGGATCGGCATCGAGCCGGCAATGCCCCACTCCGGCGGGGATCAGGACGGCATCGCCCGCCGCGACCTGCAACACCGGCCCCTGCGGGCCGCCGAACTGGATACGCGCCGTGCCACGGCCGATACCCACTACCTCGTGGCAACACGCATGGTAGTGGTGGAAGTCGTAGATCACCCCGCCGCGCCAGCCGTTGCCCCAGCCATGGGCGGCAAACAACGCTTCCAGAGCGTCCTCGGCGCTGCCGCCTTCCGGGTGCGCCACACCCTTGTAGACCAGCATCGGAAGGCGCGGATTGTTGGGGATGTCGCCATCATCCCTGAGCGGCACCTGCAGCGGTTCAGCCATGGCTCGATCCTTTCCTTGCACCCGGAGCTTCTGCGTCTTCCAACAATCAGCCATCCACCCTGGTTGCAGCCAGCCGCTCATGATCGAGCGTCAATCCCAGACCCGGGGCGTGCCCGGCATGCACCATGCCTTCGGCATCAGCGGCGATGGGCTCTGCCAGCATGAAATCGCGGTGTTCCAGCGACCAGCTTGGCGGATCCCAGGGGAACTCGATATAGGGCGCGCCGACACTGCCCGCCGTCAGATGCATGGCGGCAGCCAGCATGATGCCGTTGCCCCAGGTGTGGGGCGTGAAGGTGACGCCCCTCTGGGCACACAGATGCGCCAGGGGCAGCAGCCCCGAAATGCCCCCGGCAAGGGCGACATCGGTCTGCAGGACATCGAAACAGCCGGCCTCGACCATGTGGCGCGCCTCGTGGAGTTCCCGCGTCAGTTCGCCGCCGGCGATGCGAATGCCGGTGGCGTCCCGCAAGCGGCGCAGACCATCCCAGTCGCCGCGAAACAGGGGTTCCTCGACCCAATAGACATCCAGGGGCTCCAGGGCGCGCACCACCTTCAGGGCCTCCTTGAAATCGCGCGCGGGCGCGGTGTCCCACTGCATGCGCCAAGCCTGGTTGCAGTCGACCATGATGTCGAGCCGGTCGCCGACCGCCTTGCGCACCGCCTCTACGATGGCGATCTCGGCGCGCCAGTCGGGCCGGTAGAAGCGCAGCTTGATCGCCTTGAACCCCGCATCGAGCGCCCGTTGGGCCTGCTCGGCCGTCGCTTCGGCCTCGCGCCGCTGGCCGAAGGAGGCATAGGCGGCAAGGCTGCGCCCCCGGCCGCCGACCATGCGCCAGACCGGCTGATCCAGCGTCTTGCCCGCAAGGTCCCAAAGCGCCAGGTCCAGCGGCCAGCACTTGCCGTAATGGAAGCTGATGTTCTCGATGATGCCGAAGTGGCGCGGAAGATCCAGCGCCTCCTGGCCGACAAACAGCTCCTCATGGCCGGCAAATCCCGGCATGGCATCGCCGGAGCCGTAACCTGTGCGCCCTTCCTCATCGGTCACGGCGATCAGCGAGGCCGTGAAGCTGGGGCGCGGGCGGCTATCCCAGGTCGGATGGAACGCGGGCTCCACCTGGATGCGATGGTGGGAAACGTCAATACGCGCAATCCTTGCCATGCAACGCCTCCCGGGCGCGACGATCAGTTGCGGATGTGGATCGAACCCGACTTCAGCCACGCACCGAGCGGATTGGCCTTGCGCCAACGGGCCGTGTAGCCGCCCAGCGTGTCGAACTTCACGGCCGGGTGCTGGGCAAAGAAGGCAACAAGCCGGTCGAGCATCATCAGGCGGTGACCGCGTCCGATGACCTGGGGATGCATGGTCAGATTGAAGAGGCCGCCCGGGACATGCTGGTAGGAGAAGGTGAACTCATCGCGCCAGATTTCCTCGACCAGGGACGCGGGCTTCAGGCCGGTGCCGCCACTGTCGAGTTCGAAATAGGGGAAATCGTCGAGCGTCCAGGTCACCGGCAACTCCAGCACGTCGATATGCTGGCCGAAGACATAGGGCGCATCGTCCGGCGCCTGGTCGCCCGAGCGCATGTAGTAGGGCGTGTAGTCGTCGCCCATCAGGCTGGAATCGTAGCTGAAGCCGAACTCCTTCAGAATTTCCGGCGTGTGCTCGCTGAAATCCCAGGCCGGAGAACGGTAACCGACGGGCCGCACGCCACAGGCCTTGTGAAGCGCCTCGAAGCCCTTCTCCATGTTCGCGCGCTCGCCGGCGACATCGAAATCGGCGGGATTTTCGTGCACCCAGCCATGATGGGCGATCTCGTGGCCGGCATCGTGGATACGCTTGACCAGATCGGGATAGCCGCAGGCTGTGTGGCCGGGGATGCAGAAGGTGCCCGGCACGCCGTGACGCTCCAGCAGGCTCAGAATGCGCGGGATAGCGACCGGTCCAAATTCGCCCCGGCTGATCTCGCTGGGGTTCTTCGACTTGTAGGAACCGATCCAGACCGACTGGGCATCGAAGTCGAATGTCAGGGCGCAGGTCAGGCGGGGTTCGGACATCGGGCGCTTCCTTCGTGATAGATACGCATGAGGTGGATCATTCTAGACCCGATCAGGGTGCGACGCGGTAGTGGTAGCCGTA
>CALGGB010000071.1 GCA_937880925.1 uncultured Rhodospirillaceae bacterium
GAGAGCTGGTGCATCACGATCTTCGGATACCGGATCGCTTTAGTCTGACAACGCCCGGCCAGACGCGTCCTGGTGCCGGTGGCCGGCAGCGACAGCGCCGTCCTCCACCATGTGCTGGCGGTCAGCGAGGACCTCTACGTCGGCATCTTCTGCGACGGTCCGGGGATCGGGGCAGCCACGGCAAGCGCGCCCGACCGACCCTTTGTACCCGATCCGGGTTTTGCCGTGCTCGCGCAAGAGGGCTGGGAAACCCGCAACGGCAGGACCCAGGGCTGGACCCTGGAGTGCAACGGCGCTCAAGTCATCACCGGCGAAACACGGGAAACCCTCGATTTCTGGCAGGGCTACGACAGTTACCGCGCCGCGGATTTCTCAGGCGATCTCGGCTGGTTCAGCGTGCATGTCGACAAGATGAAACGCCAGGTCCGCGCCATGGAACGCCATCCGGCCAACCCACTCGCCTTTCGCGCGCCCGACCGCTCCTGCGCCCGCTGCGGCGGCAACCTCGCCGCCGACATCACGGTCAACGGCAAGCGGGCGTTCTTCTATTACACGCGCCCGAGCATGACCCAGGCGCTGCTCGGGCTCTCGCTCAGCACCGATCCGCTGTTCCTGGAGGATGCCGAGCACCACATCATCGGCACGACTCTGGGCGAGGAGACGGTCATGGAGAAGTTCCAGGCCGTGAAACAGGGCGAGGACCTGCTGCTATTTCACGAAAGCCGCTTTGCCGACGGCTCATGGCATACCGGGCTGCGCCGCTACCGCGTCCGCGCCGCCTGATCTACATGCGGCCGCGCAGGGGCCGTCCGGTAGTAATTGCGCGGCCCCGTGCCGCCTCGCGGTGGAGAACGTAAAGTCCTGCACCGACAATGACCGCGATCCCGCTCCAGGTCGGCACACCCGGGATCTCCCCCCAAAAGGCGTAACCCCAGACAATGCCCCAGATCATGCCGGTGTATTCAAAGGGCGCGACCACACTGGTGGGCGCCACGCGATAGGCCTGGGTGAGACCGTAGAAACCGGCCGCGGCAATCAGCCCGCAGATCGCCATCAATCCCAGATCGAAGCTGGTCGGCATGACCCAGTCGCGCAGCAGGAAAGCGATTGCCGGATAGGCATCGGCCGGGGGGTCGAAGCCCTGCATGGTCAGGCCCGCCAGACCGGCGAGCAGCAGATAGACCAGGCTTTGGCTTGCTACCATGCTGACGCCGGAATCGACCTTGCCCAGCCGTCGCGCGATGATCATGGAAAGCGCGTAGAACACGGCCGAAACAATGGCAATCAGTGCGCCGGGCGCAAAGGCGATCCCATCTGACGGTTGCAGGATGAGCATCACCCCGCCGAAGCCCGCCAGAACGGCCGACCAGCGCCGGATGCCGACGGCTTCGCGCAGGATGAGCGCCGAGAGGGCGGTCAGGATCAGCGGCGCCGAGAAGAAGATTGCGACCACGGTGGCAAGCGGCGCCGAGGCGACCGCAAGAAAATAGGTCGTATAGGCGGCCAGCATCAGGATGCCGCGCAGCAGGTGCAGCCAGGGCCGGCGCACGCGCAGGGCCGGCAGGCCGCCGTCGAGGACGACCAGCGCCAGCACCGGAAGGATCGAGAAGACGCTGCGGATGAAGACGAATTCCAGCACCGGATAGGTGCCAGAGACCGTGCGTACGATGACGTCCTGGATCGAGAAGATGAAGATGCCGCCGAGCAGCAGCAGAATGCCGCGCCCGGTCCTGTCGGGGGCCGTCGCCGATGCCGTTTCAACGAGCGCCATGCTGCGATCTCCGGGCGCCCGAACAGACGGGAACCCCGCCCGACATTCATCCACCGGCACGGACGGTGCAAGCGGATTTGGAGAGATTCCGGTGGCATTATCAGCCCGGCACGGCATCCTTGCCGCCGCCCTGATCCAATGCCTGGAGTGTGTCGTGGCAGAACCCGCCGAAAAGAACTTTCTGGTCTCCTGGGATCAGCTTCACCGCGACACCCGCGCGCTGGCCTGGCGTCTGGCCGACTACGGCCCCTGGGTGCGCGTCGTGGCCATCGCCCGCGGCGGGCTGGTGCCCGCTGCCATCGTCGCCCGCGAACTCGACATCCGCCTGGTCGATACGGTCTGCATCGCTTCCTACGACCACCAAAGCCAGGGGCAGGTGAAGGTGCTCAAGGAGGTTCTGGGCGACGGCGCCGACACCCTGATCGTCGACGATCTGGTCGATACCGGCCGCACCGCCCGCGCCGTGCGCGACATGCTGCCGCGCGCCGCCTTTGCCACCGTCTATGCCAAGCCAGAGGGACGCCCCCTGGTTGACCACTTCCTGACCGAGGTCAGCCAGGACACCTGGATTCACTTCCCCTGGGATACCGAGCTGCACTACGCCCAACCCCTCAAGGAAAGACTGTCACGGCCATGAACGCACAGCAGACCATCGCGCGACGCGCGCCGGGCTTCCGCCCCGACACCGGCATCATCCTGGGGTCGGGCCTGGGCGGCATCGCCAAGGCCATCTCGACCATCGCCACCATTCCCTACAGCGAGCTTGCGGGCTTTCCCGTGCCCTCTCCGGGCGGCCACGAGGGGCAACTGGTGCTGGGCTGGCTGGGCGGTCGCCGCGTGGCCTGCATGCAGGGCCGCTGTCACCTCTACGAGGGTGTGGCCGCACGCGACCTTGCCGTGCCGGTGCGCACGCTGAAGGCGCTGGGCTGCGGCGAGCTGATCGTCACCAATGCCGCGGGCTCCCTGCGCATGACACGGCGCCCCGGCACGATCATGGCGATCTCCGATCACATCAACCTGATGGGCGCCAATCCGCTGACCGGCGGCCGCGCCATCGGCGACGGTCCCCGCTTCGTGCCCATGAACGACGCCTATGATCCACGCCTGCGCGCCATCGCCGCCAAGGCCGCCGCCGACGCAGGCATCGCGCTTTCCGAGGGAGTCTATCTGGCTGTCGCCGGGCCGAACTTCGAGACCCCTGCCGAAATTCGCGCCTTCCGCACTCTGGGCGCCGATGCCGTGGGCATGTCGACCGTGCCGGAGGTGCTGGTCGCGCGTCAGGCGGGCATGGCCGTGCTGGGACTGTCGCTGATGACGAACTTCGCTGCCGGCATGGTGCGCCGCGCGCCCTCTGCCGCCGAGGTCGAGGAGACCGCCGCCAGGGCCGCCGAGGACATGCGCCATCTCATTGCCGGCTTCCTGGAGCGTCTCGCCAAGCAGCCCGCCCGGCCCGTGCGTGCGCCTCAGCCCAGGCTGCAGCGCAGTTCCCAGGCGCCGTCGGCCGCATTGAAGAAGCGCTCGGTGACGATAAAGCCGAAGGTCTCGTAGAGCGCGCGCGCAGGCGCGTTCTCCTCAAAGACCTCCAGCCTCACAGGTCGAATGCCGCGCGCAAGCTGGGCTGAGACCAGCGTCCGCCCGATCCCGCGGCGCTGGAACGCCGGGTCAATGAAAAGGTCGTCGAGCAAACCGCCCGCAGCGCCGAGGTAACCGGCCACCTGGCTGTCGCATTCGGCGATCCGCGCGAAGTCCCAGCCGGGGAACTTGCCCGCGTACCAGGCTTCGATTTCCGGCAGGTCATGGTCCCACGCCATGAAGCGGTAGGCCACAAGGCAGGCCGCGCGATGCACCCGCGCGATGGCCGGCACGTCGGCCGGCGTCATGGCGCGGTAGCGGATCGCTTCCCCGTTCAGGGCGTGACCACCAGCTTGCCTGTCGCCCGCCGCGCCGCGATGTCGTCGAGCGCCTGGGCGGCTTCGTCCAGGCTGTAGGTCTTCGACACCAGCGGCTTGAGCGCGCCTTCGGCGAGCCAGTCCATGAGGGTGCGGATCGACTCCGTGACGACCTCGGGATCCTTCTCGTGGTAGGCGCCCCAGAAGACGCCCATGGCGGCGAAGTTCTTCACCAGCAGCAGGTTGGCCGGAAGCTCAGGGATGCGCCCGCCGGCGAAACCGACCACCAGCAGGCGGCCCTCCCAGGCGATGCAGCGCACCGACTGGTCGAAGACATCGCCGCCCACGGGATCGAAGATCACGTCGGCGCCGCGCCCTCCGGTGAGTGCCTTGACCTTCTCGCGGAACTCGCCTTCCTCGTAGTTGATCAGGTGATCGGCGCCGTGTTCGCCCGCCACCTTGAGCTTCTCCGCGCTCGATGCCGTGGCGATGACCGTGGCGCCCATGCGCTTGCCGACCTCGACAGCGGCGAGACCCACGCCGCCCGAGGCGCCATGGACCAGCAGCGTCTCGCCGGGTTGCAGCCGCGCGCGCTGGTGCAGGCCCAGGTGCGCGGTGCCATAGGCCACCGGGATCGCCGCGGCGATGACGCCGTCGATGCCGTCCGGGCGCGGCTTGGCGCGTTTGGCTTCCAGCACCACCCGCTCGGCATAGCCGCCCGTGCCGCACATGCCGATCACCGGCTGGCCGACCGAGAAGCCGGTGACGCCCTCACCCACCTCTGCCACGCGGCCGGCGACTTCCATGCCGGGCGAGAACGGCAGTTCGGGTTTCACCTGGTACTTGCCCTGGATGATCAGGGTGTCGGCGAAGTTCACGCCGCAGCCTTCGACATCGATGGCGATCTCGCCGGGGCCGGGCACCGGGGCCTCGATCTCGGCGACTTCCAGCGTTTCGGGGCCGCCCAGGGAGCGGCAGAGCAATGCCTTCATGGTGTTCCTTCTCGTTGCGCAGCGGTGGCGACTCTAGTCAGCGCCGCATCCCGTGCAAATGGCTGAGCCAGGCAAAGAACGCGCCGACCAGCATCATGACGACCACGGGCATGGCGCTGTCGGACAGGGTGTGGCCCACGACCGTCATCAGGATCGCGCCGATGCCCATCTGCAGCGCGCCCGCCAGGCCCGAAGCGGTACCGGCGCGCGCAGGGTCGACGCTGACCGCGCCGGCAAAGCCGTTGGGCATGGAAAAGCCGTTGCCGACGCTGATGACGCCCGAAATCAGGAAGAAGCTCGGCAGGTCCAGCATCCCGGCCAGCGTCACGATCAGCAGGACGATGCCGCCGACGAGCGAAAGCACCGTGCCGATGCTGATCATGCGGTCGGAACCCACGCGCGCGCCGATCCGCCCGGAAGTGAAGTTGCCGGCCATGTAGGAGCCCGAGATCAGCACGAACCACCAGCCGTAGCCCGCCGCCGACCGGCCCATGATTTCCTGGGCGACGAAAGGCGCGCCACCCAGGAAGCTGTAGAAGCTGGCGGTGGTGAAGGCGACCTGCAGGGCGTAGCCGCGGAAGCGGCGCATGCGCAGCAGCACGCCGAAACCGCCGAAGAGATCGCCCATGGTCGTGGTCGGGCCGCGGTCGTGATGGGTCTCGTGCAGCAGAAGGGCGCAGGAGGCCGTGACGAAGACGCCGAAGGCGAGGACGAACCAGAAGATCGCCTGCCAGCCGTACCATTCGTAGAGATAGCCGCCGACCACGGGACCGGCCATCGGCGCGATGACCATGCCGGCGGTGATATAGGCGATCATCTGGGCGGCACGCTCGCGCTCATAAATGTCGCGCACGATGGCGCGGCTCAGCACAATGCCGGCACAGCCGCCGAATGCCTGCAATGCCCGCCCCAGCAGCAGGGCGCCGATATCCCAGGCAAAGATGCAGGCGAGCGTGCCCAGCAGGAACAGTCCAAAACCGGCCAGCAGCACCGGACGGCGCCCGAAACGATCCGACAGCGGGCCGTAGAGAAGCTGCCCCACGGTGAGGCCGACCAGATAGACGGTGAGCGAGGCCTGCACCGTTCCGTAGTCGACGCCGAAGACATGAACCAGGCCCGGCATCGCAGGAACCAGCACCTGCAGGGCGAAGGATGCGAGCGCAGTCGCGACGATCAGGACCCAGAGCGGCGGAATGCGCCGAATGCGCCGAATGCGCGCATCCGTTGCATCGGCCATGTCTTCTGCGGGATGATGCCCTGGGACGTGCATGAAACCTTCTTCGTCGCGTGGAACAGGGCGCCACACATGATAACGCAGCAAGGGCCTGCCCCGGGAGTGGAAGGATCGGGTAAGCTGGAGGACTGGCGCACGCGCTTGGACCGCGTGTTTGCCACCAGCGCCGATCTTTACCGCGATCTGTTCCGGCTGTCGCCGGCGCCGATCATCCTGGAGGACTGGAGCAAGACCAGGGTGCTGATCGAGGAGATCCGCGCCATTGCCCCCGATTCGGCCGAAGCCCATGTGCTGGCCCATCCCGAACTCGCCAGGCAGTTCGTCCTCAGCCAGGCCTATATCATTGCCAATCCGGCCATGCTGGAGATCAACCGCGCCGATACCGAGGACGGATACGCCGACTACCTGCTCGCCTTCGAGGCGCGCATGGTGCCCCCGATCGCCCGCCTGATCGCCGACCTTGTCGCAGGGCAGACCGACGTCGTCTGGCCCGAGATGGCCTGCCTGGCCTACGACGGCTCCGAACTCGTGCTGCGCGGCCGCGTCTTCATACCGCCCGCCCATCAAGACACCTGGTCGCTGGCGATCTCGACGTTCGAGGACATCACGGCCGAACGCGAGGACGAGCGCCAGTTGCGCCAGGCGCGCGACGATTCGGAACGGGCCAATGCCGCCAAGGCCGAGTTCGTCGCCAACATGAGCCACGAGTTCCGCACGCCGCTCAACGCCATCATCGGCTTTGCCCAGGTCCTGCGCGATGAGATGTTCGGTCCGCTGGGCAGCCCGCGCTACGGCAGCTATGTCGCCGACATCCTGGAGAGCGGCGAGCACCTGCTGGAACTGGTCAACGACATCCTTGATCTGGCCAAGGCCGACGCGGGACGCCTGGAGCTGGAAGAGAATATCGTCGATGTCCAGCTTCTGGTCGAACAGTCCATGCGTTTCGTGCGCGACCGTGCTGCCCGCGAACGCATCGTGATGGAGACGCGGCTGGACCCCGGACTGCCCCGCCTGGTGGGCGACGGCCGGCGCCTGCGCCAGTTGCTGCTGAACCTGCTGACCAATTCGGTGAAGTTCACGCCCCATGGCGGCTCCATCACGATCACGGCAGGGCTCTGCCCGGCCGGCGGCATCGAGATCGCCATCGCCGACACCGGGATCGGCATGACAGAGGAAGAACTGAAGGTCGCCCTGGAGCCCTTCGGCCAGATCCAGCGGCGGCGCCACGGACGCCTGGAAGGCACGGGCCTGGGCCTTCCGATCGCCCGGCGCATCGCCCAGATGCACGGTGGGGCGCTGGAGATCGACACCGCCCCCGGCAAGGGCACCGTCGCCCGTCTTCTGTTGCCACCCACCCGGATCGCACCCGACCAGAGCGCACCGTAGAAGCCACCGAAACCACGCTCTCCTCTTGCCGAGCGGCACGGGGCGAAGCAGTGTTGCGCTTCGGTCCTGTCCCCCGGAGGTTTCCCTGATGAAGACCCATGCCCGTGTCGTCGTGATCGGCGGCGGCGTCCTCGGCTGCTCCATTGCCTATCACCTGACCAAGGCGGGCTGCGCCGACGTGCTGCTGCTGGAGCGCGCCGAGCTGACCTCCGGCTCGACCTGGCATGCCGCGGCCAACATCCACGCCATGCACGGCAACGCGAGCCTCGCCCGCCTGCAGGACTACACGATCAAGATCTACGACAGGCTGGAGGAGGAGACCGGGCAGTCGGTCGGCCTGCACCGCTGCGGCGGCCTGTATCTCGCCACCAGCCAGGAGCGCTTCGACGAGCTGAAGATCCAGCGCGCCCGGGCCCGTTACCTGGGCCAGGAGTTCGAGATCGTCGGTCCCGACGAGATCAGGAAGCTCAATCCGCTGGTCAAGATGGACCGCGTGCTGGGCGGCATGTGGGGAGCGAGCGACGGCCATGTCGATCCCTCCGGCGTCACCCAGGCCTTCGCCAAGGGCGCGCGCATGGGCGGCGCCACCATCGAGCGCGAATGCCCCGTCACCGCCCTGACCCAGCGCAGCGACGGCGGCTGGGACGTCGCCACGCCCAAGGGCACCGTGGTCGCCGAGACCGTGATCAATGTCGCCGGGTTGTGGGCCCGCGAGGTTGCCGCGCTGGCCGGCTACAGCCTGCCCCTGATGCCGATGGAGCATCAGTACATCGTTACCGAGAACGTCCCCGAGATCGAGGCCCTGGGCAAGGAGATGCCCCTGACGCGCGACCAGGACGGCGAGTTCTACATGCGCCAGGAGGGCAAGGGCCTGCTGCTGGGCTGCTACGAGCGCCACGGCGTCCACTGGGCGATCGACGGCACGCCGCTCGATTTCGGCATGCAGCTTTTCCCCGACGCCATCGAGCGCATGGAAAAGAACATGGAGGCCGCGATGACAATCATCCCGGCCTTCGGTAACGCCGGCATCAAGCGCGTGGTCAACGGCCCGATGATCTGGTCGCCCGATGCCGCCGCCTTGGTCGGCCCCATCCCCGGCCTGAAGAACCACTTCTGCGCCGCCGGCATGATCCCCGGCTTCAGCCAGAGCGCCGGCGTCGGCTGGGCGCTGGCCGCCTGGGTGCTCGAAGGCGAGCCCCCGCTCGACATGATGCCGCTCGATGTCTCCCGCTTCGGCGACTGGGCGGGCCAGGGTTACGTCCTGGCGCGCACCGCCGAGAACTACGGCAAGCGTTTCGCCATCTCCTACCCCGGCGAGGAGCGTTTGGCCGGGCGCCCGCTCAAGACCTCGCCGGTCTATGACCTCATGAAATCAGAAGGCGCGGTGATGGGCGCGAGCTACGGCTTCGAGCGCCCGCTGTGGTTCGCGGCCGAGGGCGAGGAGCCCCGCGATGTGCTGACCTTCCGCCGGCCCAACTGGTTCGACGCGGTCAAGCGTGAGTGCAAGGGCCTGCGCGAGGGCGTGGGCATGATCGAGATCTCGGGCTTTTCCAAGTTCGAGGTCGAGGGACCGAAGGCCGAGGCCTTCCTCGACCAGGTGCTGGCCTGCAGGATCCCCCAGAAGATCGGCCGCACGGTGCTGGCCCCCATGCTCAACCGCAAGGGCGGAATCATCGGCGACTTCACGGTCACGCGCCTTGGCGACCAGCTCTTCTACATCGTCGGCGCCGGCGCCGCCGAACGCTTCCACATGCGCTGGTTCGCCGACCACATGCCGGCCTCGGGTGTGGCCATCCGCCCGGTGACCCTGCAGCGCGCCGGCTTCGCCATCGCCGGCCCCAATGCCCGCACGCTGCTCGGCCGCCTGACCCGCGCCGACCTCTCCAACGCCGCCTTCCCGTTCCTTTCCACGCGCGAGATCGAGGTCGCCATGACCCCGGTGCGCGCCATGCGCATCGCCTTTACTGGCGATCTCGGCTACGAGCTCCACGTCCCCACCGAATACCAGCGCGCGCTCTACCACGGCCTGCGCGAGGCCGGCGCCGACCTGGGCCTCACCCTGGCCGGCAGCCGGGCGCTCGACAGCCTGCGCCTGGAAAAGAGCTACGGCCGCTGGGGCACCGAATACACCGCCGACACCACCCCGATGGAAGCCGGCCTCGACCGCTTCGTGAAGCTCGACAAGGGCAGCTTCATCGGCAAGCAGGCCCTAGAGCGCGCCGGCAACGAAGGCCCGCGCTACAAGCTCGCCACCATCACCGTAGACGCCGACAAGGCCGACTGCTGGGGCAGCGAGCCCGTGCTGCAGGACGGCAAGGTGGTCGGCGTGGTCAGCTCGGGCGGCTACGGCCACCACGTCGACCGCTCCATCGCCATGGTCTACGTCAACCCCGACCTCGCCGACGACGCCGGCGGGCTGGAGGTCGAGATCCTGGGCGAGATGCGCAAGGCCAGGCTGGAGCCGCAGGCGCTGTTCGATCCGGGGAACGAGAGGCTGCGCGGATAATGGCGTTGAGTGAACGTCACCCGGCCTGAAAAGGAGAGACGCCGCTCGATTGACAAGTAAGAGAGCACCTCGGCACAATCCTACGCTTAAGTCGAGGCAGAAAGAACCTGCCGTCAAAGTGTGCCTGAAATTTTCGAGGACGATATGAAGCTAACGAAGTTAGAACGGTACTTTATTTCGAATCAGTTAAAGATTCTTGAGGCTCTTTATGAGAACGAAGCAGAGCACTTAGCGGTGCAACGAGAAGCCATAGAGAGCGGATATGAAATGCTCTATGATTGGGGAATGGAGCACATTTTTACTGACACAGATGTAATGACTAGGGAGGAATCTCTAGAAGTATGGGACACACTAGATATGTTTGACGCAATAGGTCGTGCAGTCCAGAAGTTTGGCGAGAGTAAATTTAATAATTTATCCTTCTCAAAATTTGCCGGATACGATGGAAATAACGAAGGTAAATTCATGAGTTTTGCATCATATACAGTGGAGCGATTGAAGCGATTTCGATATGTTGCAATGCGAGAAGATGGATATTGGAATTCGCACATGCCTATTCGTGATATTTACTGCCGAATGCTAGATGTATGGCGTCAGGTCCCTCGCGAACGACGCTTCGAGTTATCTCTCGATGAGACAGACGCCATTCTGGCTGCGGCAATTCACCCTGATAACCGTTGAATGGAGACTGCTTCTTTAATTTTTTCTGCATTGAGCTTAATTTTGTCGCTCGGCGCGGTGGCTGGCGTTAAGCGCGCGTATGATATCGCAAAAGCTTCCCTAGCACGAAAAAATAACATGAAGATATTGAAAAGATTCAGCATAGCCTCCCCGCCCTCAGAGAGGCAAAAGAAATTGCTATGTCAATGTATGAATATGGTATTATTTCTCGAGGAGTAGAGGCAGCAGACGAGAATGTCGTAAGGAAATTGAGCAGAGCTCAAGACATCCTACGAACTACCCTTCCCCCCATTGTAGACGTTAATCTTTCCTCAAAACTTGAAGCCGCAGTAAATCAAATCGATTTGGCTTTAGAGGAAATAAAAAACCCGGAAGCAACGCGAAATGGCTGGAAAGATGCGCGATCCACACTCCAGATTGTAATAAGACAAATAGAAGTATACTCTAGATCTGAAATAGTTGAACTCATTTCCAGTTCAAATAAGTGACTTTCCTGAAATTTTTTATTGGGTTACGGTGACAGTTTACCTAATTCCGCGCCATTCTGGCACGCGTCAAACCTCCGGCCCCCAGTCATCATAGGCTGGCAGGCCGTCCTCCAGCTTGAGCCAGTCGAGGTGGGTGTCGGCGAAGATGTGGTAGCCGGGTGTCACGTCGGCGGCGCGGTCCAGGCTGGCGACCGTGATGTCGAGTTCCCTGGCGCCGTCGATCTCGAAGACCATGTGGGTGCCGCAGGCCGGGCAGAAGAAGCGGGAGGCGGGCGGCGTCGATTTCAGCAGCGCGGGGCTGCCTTTCGTCCAGCTGACGCGATCGACGGGAAAGGTGATCCAGGTGACCACCGGGGCCGCGCTGACGCGGCGGCAGATGGTGCAGTGGCAGTGCATGACACGCAGCGGTTCGCCCTCCGCGCGATAGCGGACCTCGCCGCAGAAACAGCCGCCTTCCCAGGCCATGACCACGTCCTCCCCTTGTGCCCGCAGGCATGGTGCCATGTTCCGGGCGCGGCTGCATCTTCGCTGCTCGGTGGCCATCGTCCGTGAGCGTACGGACGTCGACCCTGTCGCGCCCCATCGGCCGCTCCGGCATTGCCGGGGAGGAACCCGCGCCATGACAGCCTATCGGGCTATTCCGCCGCGGCGCCCATGCCGGTTTTCATGGTCTGCGACAATCACCGTCCCCATATTTTCGGCAGGACTAAGTGAGCGGCCTGTCGTCTTCGCCGGCGGCGGGGCAAGGGCGGTTGAGCCAGCAGCGCGCGCAGCAACCAAGGGAGAACCGACGATGCAACACATCCTGGTGGCCACCGACCTGTCTGCCCGTTCCGACAGGGCGATCGAACGGGCCTTTTCCCTTGCGCGGGAGACGGGCGCCGAACTGACGATCCTGCACGCGGTCGACGACGAGCTGCCCCCCACGGTCGCCGACCAGATCAAGGCGGAGGCCGAGGCTTCCATCGAACGCCTCTGCCAGGGTCCGGCGGGCCAGGGCCTGCGCGCGGTGCACCGGCGCGTCGGCTTCGGCCGTGGTTTCGAGCTGGTGCTGCGGCACGCCGAGGAGGTCGCCGCCGACCTCCTGGTGCTGGGCGTCCACCGCAACGAATCCCGGCGCGGCCTGTTCGTGGGCACCACGGTGGAACGCATCATCCGACATGGCGAGACGCCGGTGCTGGTGGTCCGGGACCGGGTCGATGGCCCCTACCGGCAGGTTCTGGTGGCCGTCGACTTCTCGCCCTGCTCGCGGCGCGCCGCGGAGTTCGCGCTGAGCGAACTGCCAACGGCGGAGGTTGTGTTGGTGCATGCCTACGACGTGCCCTTCAAGGGTTTCATCACCGGGCGCTCGGCCCGCGAAGAGGTCAGCAAGCGCCACCAGGAGCAGTTCGACGCCATGGTCGAGGGCGAAATGAAGACGCTCGTCTCCTCGCTGCCCCAGGGCGGCAAGAGCATCGAACGCGTGATGCGCGAGGGCACCGTGCGCGAGGTCATCATGAACCAGGTCAAGGAGCGCAAGCCAGAGCTGCTGGTCATCGGCACCCACGGGCGCACCGGCGTTGCCCATGCGCTGCTCGGCAGCGTCGCCGAGGATCTGCTGAACGCACCGCCCTGCGATGTGCTGGCGGTCAAGGCATGGTGACCCGGCGTTTGTGATGCCGCAGGCGTTGACCCTGGTCCGGCTCCCGGCCCGGTGCCCGCACTTGTGCCGACGGCACAAGTGTGGCTCAAGTTGTCCGGCAACACGACAAGCATGACCGGAGGCAACCCCATGGAGATCGACACACTGCTCAGGGGCGGCATGGAGGCATCCGCCGCGCGCGAGGTGGAGACGACGCTGCTGGAGGATGGGCACCTCGTGCTGACCGGAGCGTCGCTGCGCTGCGTCGGCACGGCACTGTCGCGCTGGACCGGCTTCACGGCGCTGCCGCTCGACATTCGCCAGCGCTACCACCAGTCCGTGCGGGCGGGTGAGGCGCGCGGCGGCTGGTCGCTGATGCGCGAGCATCCCGTCTACAGCAGCCACATGAGTGCTGCCGAACTGGAAAGCGCCGAGCCCAAGCAGGAGTTCGGCTTCAACATCGAGACCGAACGCACCCTGTGGCCCGACGAGCAGACCGCACCGGGTTTTGCCGCCAGCGCGAAGGCTGCCGCCGAGCTGCTGGATGCGACCGCCCGCGCGCTGCTTGGCGCCTTCGAGCGGGTCCTGGGCGAGGCCCCGGGTTTCCTGCGCCATGCCCCGGCCTACATGGCGCTCAAGCACTATCCGGCCCAGCCCTCGGCGACGATGGACGAAGGCGGATTGCACGAACATTCCGACGCAGTCGTCTTCACCATGCTCGCCCAGAGCGTTGAATCGCTCCAGATCCGGGCGCGCGACGGTAGCTGGCTGACCGCGCCTGCCGACCCCGACGGGGCCCTGGTGGTGATCCCCGGCGACTGGATGGAGCTGTTCACCAACGGCGCCATTCCCGCGGTGCGCCATCGCGTGATGGACACAACCCAGCCACGCACCAGCCTTGCCTTCTTCCAGAACCTCGCGCCCATGCCGGTGGGTCCGCTCGATCGCTTCGTGGGCAATGGCAATCCGCCCCGTTACCCCACGGTCGCCAGCGACATCGACTATGTCGGAGGCGACAGTGGTGTGCCGCGTTGGCGCACGGCACAAGGCATCCACGGCAACCATGGGGCACCGGCGCAGCCCAACTAGGAGTCGCCTGCTGGACCGCCCTCCGTCGCCTCGTCCACTACGCCAAGGCGGGCCCTGCGATGGCGCCCGTGGCGGGCAGATCTGGCGACACCGCGCCGGCCCGGGCGTCAGCCAGTTGAACCATCGTAGCCATAGGCGGCCAGGTATGGTGCAAACGCCTCTTCCACCCGTGCCTTGAAGTCCGCGTCGAGTTCGTCGCGCCAGCGCCCGATGGTACCGCCGTTCAGGTGGCCGACATGGAGCTGGCTGTGGCCGTCGAAATGGTCCTCGCCAGGCTGTGCTTCGGCCTCCAGCCGGGCAACGATGGCTCTGGCGCGCTTCACGCCTGCTGCTTGCGCGGCCGCGGAAAGGGCTTGCTCGCCGATCGGGCGGCCAAGATAGCGGGCGATGGCGCGTATCTTGGCCGCCGGATCGTCCACCATCTCTTCGTAGCGGATGACCAGGCTGTGGCCGTCTTCCAGAAATGCCAGGCCCTGCTTGAGGACGTAGCAGAAGTATTCCAGCAGGAAGGATTTCTCCTTCTCGCTCTTTTCCTGTCCGAAGCGCAGCATGGAACTCATGGCATCGCGGGGATCGCGGATCGTGAAGACGTTTGCGATCTTGCCCCTGGCGATCAACCTGCGGGTTCCCGGGGCAATGACGTGGGCCTTCATCACGCCGCGCACGATGATTCCGCGCTTCTTCTCGATGGCGGCCCATTCGCGAATCGTCTCGTCGGTCTGGTTGCTGTAGCCGTAGTGGGTGACCTCGCTGCCCCGGATCTGGCTGCGCAAGGACAGCTCGCGGCAGACGTTGTAGCTCCACGTCGATGCCGAGCGCATGATGCCCGAGCAGCAGATGACAGTCGCCATGACAAGCCTGACAGCGGTTCCGGTGCCGCCGGACGCCAGCGGTTCCGGCGCGGCATGTTCGGTCGGATGGCGAAGACGGGTCAACCCGGCGATGGCCGCCGCCATGCTCCCGGCACAGGTAACCGCCTGGCCTGCCTGCATCTGGCGCACGACGGGCAGGACACTCTAGTCTGAGCTGCCCCCAAGAGGCCGGAGACAGCCGCCCATGCCCGCCTGGAATCCTGACGACCTGCCCCGTGCCTCCCGCGACTTCACCGTGCTGAGCGCCGATCTGGAGCGCTGGGGTTACTGCCTGGCCGAGGGCCTGCTCGACCCTTCCGCATTGGGGCGCACCATCGATGCCGTACGGGCGACAGAGGCACGTCGCACGGGCACCGATCCCGCCCGCCACTACGACGGGCGTGACGGCGATCAGTGGCTTCTGCTGCTGGCCGGCGAGGACGGCTTCGAGGATCTCGTGACCAACAGGCCCGCCCTCGCCCTGGTGCGCCATATCCTGGGCGCCAACGTCAATCTGTCCGGGTTCTCCTGCCACATCGTCCATCCCGGCAACGACGTGATGGGCCTGCACACCGACCAGTGGTGGCTGCCCCAGCCTGTGATCCCCGGTGCGGCGACCGTACGGCCCGGCGACATCACCCGCGCCGTGCAGCCTTTCGGCGGGCCGGAACAGGCGACGGGTCCGATCAACCCGGCCGTTGTCGTCAATGTCATGTGGGCGCTGTCGGACTTCAGCGCGAAGAGCGGGGCGACCCGCTTCGTCCCCGCCAGCCATCTTTCGGGGCACCATCCCGATCCCGCGGTCGACTGGCCGACGGTGAGCGCCGAACTTCCGGCCGGCGGGGCGGTGATCTGGGATGCCCGCACATGGCATGCCTCGGGGGCCAACACGGACAACGCCCCGCGCATGGGCATCACGGCGACCTGGATGGGGCCGCAGTTCCGCCAGCAGCAGAACTTCCCCTATGCCCTGCGCCCCTCGGCCCAGGCCGCACTGTCGGACGAGTTGCGCGCCCTGCTCGGCTTCCGTGTCTGGAACGACTACGGCGCCAGCGACGACTTTGCGGCAGAGTTCGCCCGGCCGGGTTACGCCCGCGGGGATTGAAGGCAGAGGGCGCGCGCGCAGCGGTGACAGGGCGCGGCAAAACCGCTACCCCTTGGCACGATCACGCCGTCAAACCGGCACGGAATACAGGGGAGAAAACCATGGGCGATGCAACGAAGATGGCGGGTGGCTGCATGTGCGGCGCGGTGCGCTACGAGACCAGGGGCGAAACCTTCGCCGTGCAGCACTGCCACTGCCGCAGCTGCCGCAAGCACAACGGCGCGCCGGTGGTGACGCTGGCGGGCTACAAGGCCGACCAGGTCACCTGGTCGGGCGACGAGCGCAGGATCTACAATTCCTCGCCAGGCGTCGGCCGCGCCTTCTGCGGCAAATGCGGCACGCCGCTGACCTGGGAAGGCGACGGCGGCGAGCTGGGCCCGATCTTCGAGTTCCATATCTCCACCTTCGACGAACCTGACCTGCTGGTGCCCACGGCGCACGCCTTCGAGCCCGAGCGCATCGCCTGGTTCGACGTCGCCGACAACCTGCCGCGCTATCAGGGTTTCATCGACGGCAGCACGCCGTTGCGCCACGGCCCGGTCAGGGACGGTCTGCCGCAAGGCTGAAACCGGCTCAGACCGTATCGTCGAAGAAGGCGACCACACGCGTCTCGATGCTCTCGCGCGGCGGCGCATCCGCCGGCGTCGTGGGATCATCGAAGGCGCTGTGGGGCGTAAAACGGGCGCGGCCGTCGCGTGCCGAGTCGAAGCACTTGAAGAGCAGGATCTCGTCGGTCGTCATGCGCGGGAAATACCACCAGCGCTGCCCCTCGCTCCAGGCCAGATTGTAGATCTCGCCGACGCGGTCGGTATAGATGAGCTCTGCAATCACCCAGTCTTCCGGCCGGACGCTGTCGGCCTCGCACAACGCCAAAGGTACCGACAGCACGGGGCCGGCGATCGGTCGCCACAGGTTGAAGAAGGCATAACGCTTCCCGAGGCGCCGTTCGGCCTCCGCCGCATCGCCCAGGATGTCGCGCACCCGCTGCGGGCCGGAATTCTCCGTGTAGTCGTTGTGCGCGAGCTTCACGGTCTCGCGCACCTTCTTCTCGCGCCGCTTGTCGTCGGACTGCACGCGGATGGTGTGATCGAAGACCACAACCTCGGCCGCACCGGTCTGCTGTTTCACCAGGGCCTCGATCTCCGGGTCGTAGATCGCGGCAAAGTGATCGGCATCGTAGAAGTCGGGAACGGCGGTCGGGCGCTTCAGCAGCACGAACCCCTGACGGTCAAGCGAGAAGCTGTCGGCCACGGGCCGGCCGTCGCGGATCGTCACGCGATGATCGGCATACCAGGCATGGTACTCCGGCGCGTCCTCGTCACCGCCCATCTCCGCCATCTGATAGGCGAGCGGTTCAGGCCGATGGATCGTGAACGTGACGGTGGCATCAAGGGCTGAAGTGTCGTCCACGGCGGACATGGCTGTCTCCTCACGAGGATCATCAACGTCGCTGGCGAGTGAACCGTCAGATCGAACCCATCGTACCACGTTGGCTGACGAAGAGAATTCAACCTGGGAGATCGACGTATGAACAATGTTACAAGGGCCGCGGTGCTCACCCTGGCGATGTGCCTTCCCATAGCCGGGGCATCGGCTGCCGACACGCTGTCGGGCGAGGAAATTCGCGATACCGTTTCCGACCACACGGTGGAGGGTTCCATGATGGAGTCGGGCCCCTATGCCGAGTTCTACCAGGCCGACGGCATGATCAAGGGCGACGGCTACACCGGCTCCTGGTCGATTGTCGATGACACCATGTGCTTCGAATACGGCGGCGAACCTGCGGGTTGCTGGGAGGTCGGCATGGAAGACGGCAAGCTGATGTGGATGCAGGACGGCGAAATGCTGGGCGACGGCATGGCGCAGCCCGGCAATACCAACGGCTTCTGAAGTATAGCGCCTTACCCGTTACGGACAGTCTGACGGCCACCCGTGCGGGCGCTTTCCATGTCGCCCGCACGGGATGGTCCGGTCTCAGACCTGTCGCCATCCCGGTGTGCAGCTCATGCTGATGACGAAGCGCCATCCGGCGGGTTCGCGGCGCAGAACGTAGTGGGCATCGATGCATTCCTGCAGCGAGCCGTCGGCGCGCAGCCGGCGCACGGCGCTGGCATCGGCAACCGCCAGACCTTCGCCACAGCGGCGTGTTTCCAGGGAACCCAGCTCGGAATGATCGAAGCCGTCGGCTTCCAGCCGGTCGAAGGTGCGCTCGAGTTGCAGCAGCAGTTTGGTGCGGTCGGAGGCGCAGACCGTGCCCACGGTCGAAACGAAGGTTGCGGGCAGGGCGAAGCAATCTGCCAGCGCGGCGTAGTCCCGGTTGTTCCAGGCCGCAAGATAGTGCGCGTAGAAGGCAGCAACCTCATCCTGCAACGCTGTCGTCATGCCGCTCTCCCCTGTCCCGATAGCTGCTTGTACATCACCGTCGTGGCTTCCAGGCGATCGCCCGTGGTGGCAACGCTGAAATCCGGAATCACGCCGACCGTGATGTAACCCAGCGCGGCGTAGAGCGGCTCGGCAGCCCCGCCCGTGGTGGTGTCGAGCGTGATCAGGCTCCGGCCACGCAGATGCGCTTCCTGCTCCAGCGCCAGCATCAGCGCCCGCCCGATACCCCTGCGGCGGAACGCGGGGTGGACCAGCAGCTTGGTGACATCGGCGCGGTGGGGCTGGTTGGGCGGCGTCTCCGTGGAAAGCTGCACCGAGCCGGCAATGCGGCCGTCGCTCTCTGCGGCCAGCACCGTGCGTGTGCCCGCACCCATCGCCGGCAACACCCTTTCCCTCCAGAACGCTTCTGCCTCGCTCCCGGGAAAGGGCAAAACGAAATTGACGCTGGCGCCGCCGTGAACACAGGCCTGCAGCAGATCGGCGAACTCGCCCAGGCGCGCGGACAACGCTTCGGCCGACATACAGGTGATCGCAGGCATTGGGGTCATCGCGGCATGCTCCTCCTGAGCGTGGTTGGGGGCGTGGTTGGGGGCGCGGTTGGGCAGGCGCGCAGGGATGGACTATATTGAAGCCTCAAACCCAAGGCAGGGACAACGATGAGCGATACCATCAGGATCGAATACTGCCGGGCCTGAAACTACGAGCCCCGGGCGCTCCGTGCGAGAGACCAGCTCAGGAAGGCCTATGGCGTGGACGTGGAGATCAGCGGCGGCCGCAGCGGCAGCTTCGAGATCACCCGCGGCGAGCGACTGCTGTTCTCCAAGCTCGCCGAACACCGCTTTCCAGAAGATGCCGAAATCCTCCACCTGCTCGATACGCCCTGAAAGCCAAAGGACATGGATGAAGAAAAGGAGGAGCGGCGCGCGATGCGGCGCAAGATCGCCATGCTGCTGATCGCGGTGATCGGCGGCGCCATCATCATCGGCTTTCGCGCTCTGGCAGGCTGAGGAGAGTTGACCGGCCCCTTGTTGCAATACCAAGGTGCCGCCCCGGTCCATCCAGCTCCGAGCGCCCCACATGGCTTCCGCCTCCAGCGATCTTCCCGCTCTGCCCGAACGCGTTGATGTCGTTGTCGTGGGCGGCGGCATCATCGGCACCTCGACGGCCTATTTCCTGGCCAGAAAGGGCGTCAGTGTCCTGCTTTGCGAGAAGGGCCGGATCGCGGGCGAACAATCCAGCCGCAACTGGGGCTTTGTGCGCCAGCAGGGCCGCGCGGTGGAAGAGCTGCCCCTCATCATGGAAAGCCTGCGCACATGGCGCGGCCTTGATGCAGAGATCGGCGAGAACACCGGCTTCCACCAGGGCGGCGTGCTCTACGTCGGCGACAGCGACGCCCGCATGGCCTATTTCGCCGACTGGCTGGAACTGGCCAAACAGCACCAGCTCGACACACGCATGCTCTCGTCCGGGGAGCTCCAGGCCCAGTTCCCGGGCCTCGCCGGCAAGTGGAAGGGCGCGCTTCACACCCCTTCCGACGGGCGCGCCGAGCCATCTTTGGCCGCGCCCGCCATTGCGCGCGCCGTCACGCGCCTGGGCGGCCATGTCGTCACCGGCTGTGCCGTGCGCGGGCTGGACCTGAAGGCGGGCAAGGTCGCCGGCGTCGTCACCGAGCGCGGGCGCGTGGCCTGCGGCAGCGTGGTCATGGCCGGCGGCGCCTGGTCCTCCCTGTTCTGCGGCAACCAGGACGTCGCCCTGCCCCAGCTCAAGATCCAGAACAACGTGCT
>CALGGB010000072.1 GCA_937880925.1 uncultured Rhodospirillaceae bacterium
ATCGGCAAGCGGGTCCTGGCGGCGCAGGTGAACGCCGGCGGCAGCGGCCTGCTGATAGTGGAAAATGGCCGCGTCCATGTCCTTGGGCACGCCGTCGCCGTTTTCATAGGCAACACCCAGCGCGTAGTCGGCCGCCGGATTGCCGTTGGCGGCTGCCCGTTCGAACCATCCGAAGGCAACGGCGGAATCGGCGGTCACGCCATCGCCCCGCTGATAGGCCACCCCCAGGGCAAGCTGGGCCTGGGCAAGGTCCTGGTCCGCGGCTGCTTGCCACCAGCGCACTGCCTGGGCCATGTCGGGATCGACACCGCTGCCCAGGCGGTAGAGGTGGCCTAGGTTGAATTGCGCGCCGGGGTGGCCTTGTTCGGCAGCCAGCAGATACCAGCGGGCGGCCTGGGTGTAGTCGCGCCCTATGCCGCGGCCGCTTTCGTAGATCAGCCCCATGCCGTATTGGCTTGGCGCGTCTCCGGCCTGAGCCAGAGGCTGCCATTCGGCAATTGCGGCGGCATAGTCTCCGGCCGTATAGGCCGCAACGCCGGTTGCGTAGTCGGCACGGACAGGTGCTGCGAGCACAACTGCCAGCACAGCCGCGGCGGCCAGGCGATGCAGAGCGCGGGTTGGGTTGCGAAAGCCCCTCATGGCGTGACCAAGGTAGGCGCGCCGGTGCCCGCGTCAATGGCCTCCTGGCCCGGCAGGTCGGTGATGGCGCCGGCCCAGGCATCGACCCTGCTGCGCCGTCCGCGGACATCCAGCGCGTGCCGGTGCATCGCCGGTGCGCTGATTCCGGCGCGCGTCAGGGTCGCGCCGGAAATCACCAGCTCGACGCCCAGTTCCTTGGTCGCGCTCTCCAGGCGGCTGGCGGCATTGACGACATCACCGATCGCGGTGATGTGGAGAGCCGGTCCGTAGCCCATTTCGCCCACCACGGCCGATCCGGCATGGATGCCGATGCCAATACGCAGGGGGCCGGGAAGTTCGGCCTTGAGGCTTTCGTTGAGCACCGCCAGCGCCTCGCCCATGCGCCGCGCGGCATCGATTGCCTGCCGGCTGGCGACCGCCGGGCCGGCGTGCAAGCCGAACAGGGCCATCACGCCATCGCCCACGAACTTGTCGATCCGGCCGCCTGCCGCTTCGATCGCCCCGCCCATGGCAGCAAAGTAGCGATTGAGGACAAAGACGGTGTCGTAGGGCAGGCGGTCCTCCGCCAGGGCTGTGAATCCCCGCAGGTCGGCAAAGAGCACGACGATTTCGCGCTCCTCGCCGCCAGACGGATTGATCGGGGCCAGGATGCGGCCGGTTGCCTCCTCGGGCTGCAGCAGCGGCGCGACGGCCAGATCGGCGGTGGGGCGAAGCTGGCAGGCCAGACGCACGCTGGGCGGTGCGCCGATACGGTCGAGCACGCGCTGCTCGTCGGTTTCGGGAGCGGGCAGGTGATCGCTGCCGCTGCCGGTACGCACCCGGCATGTCGAGCAGCGCCCCCTGCCGCCACAGACCGAGGCATGGGGGATGCCCGCCTGCCAGCTTGCCTCCAGCACGCTCATGCCCGCACGCAGGTCGATGCTGCGGCCATCGGGATAGAGCAGGCGTGGCGGCCTCCGACGGCGCGCGACGACATCGCGCAACAGGCGCCAGACCAGCACCATGGCCAACGATGCCAGCAGGATTGCGCCGACGACGGGCCGCGCGCCGTGGACGAAGGTGACGACCTCGCCGGCAACCGGGGCCAGCCCCGTGCCTGCCATCAGTCCAGCCAGCCAGCCGCTTTCACCGGCCAGGACTGCCACCTGCCTTGCGCCCTGGGCGACACCGGCCAGCGCCAGGGCCGGCAGCAACACGGATGCCGACAGCAACCAGGGTTTGGCGCGGCGATACCAGGGCTTCAGTCCAAGCCAGTTGGCCAGGCCCATCACACCGTGGATCCAGATCGCCAGGAGCAGCGCCGCCTGGATCACGCCTTCGTCGATCTCGCTGACCCAGATGGCATAGAGAACGTAGGCATAGGTGTCATCGACACCCCAGAGTTCATGGGCGCCCCGTGTTCCCGCAACATGGGCCGCCACCAGAAGAGGCATCGCCAGACCAAGCACCACCTGAAGCCCGTCGCGCCACGACATGCGCAGGCTGCGGCGGCGCACCAGAACCTGCATGGCGCATACGAAGTGGACGAGCAGGGCGCCGTAGAACAGCGTGGTCATCGGCCAGTTCCGCCAAAAGGCCAGGAACACCACGCGGCCCTGCTCCATCCAGGCAAGCGACCAGATCCCCAGGGCGTGGTTGAGCAGATGCGTTGCGACAAAGGCAAACAGCACCAGGCCCGAAATCAGACGCAGGCGCCCGCTCATGGCGCGAGGGCGCCCTGCGCCCAGGGCCGCAATGACGTCACGGGATTGTGGACGATTTGCGCTTGGGCGCGGGATATGCGCGGTGGGGCCTGCATGGCCCATGATATCACCGGCAGGCCTTTGGTTGACGCTGCATTCGCCGTCTCTATTGTCGGCCCATGGACAACACATCCCAGATGCTTGGTGAACAGTTCGCGCTGGGCCATGCCGGCTCGGCGGACTGGCGCGCCGCGGCCCGCGCGGTTGCCGAACAGATCGGCGAACGCGACGACGACGCACTCGGTTTTCTCTACGTGACCGATCATTTCGCCCCTCACCTTGGCGATATCGCGACGTTCCTGGCGGGCGCTACAGGCGTGCTGACATGGTGTGGCACCGTGGGCATTGGTATCTGCGCGACCGGCACGGAATACTTCGACGAACCCGCCATCGTCGCCATGACCTGCACGCCGCCGGGCGCGGAACTCACCACCTTCGGTGGCGCCGATGAGGCCATCGCGGCCTATCGCGATCGCGGCGCCGGCGTCCAGGGCTCGTTCGCCGTGGTCCATGGCGATCCACGTCAGGCCTCGCTCGCCGAAGATGTCCCGCGTCTGGCCCATGGTACCGACGGCTTCCTGGTCGGCGCGCTTTCCTCCTCGCGCGGCGCCTACGGCCAGCTTGCGGCCAGGCCCGCTGAGGGAGCCGTTTCTGGCGTGATGATGACCGGCGCGACGGTGGCCACGGGGCTGTCCCAGGGCTGTCAGCCCCTGGGGGGCATCCACGAGGTTACCCAGGCCGAAGACAACATCGTCGTCGAGCTCGACGGCCGTCCGGCCATGGACGTCTTCGTCGAAACCCTGGCCGAGGCGGGTATCAGCGATCTGCGCGAGCTGGCCGGCTCGCTGCATATCGCGTTGCCGATCACCGGCTCGGACACCGGCGACTATCTTGTCCGCAATCTGGTCGGCATCGATCCCGACAACGGGGTCTTCGCGGTGGGCGACACCATCCATGCCGGCGATGCGCTGATGTTCTGCCGGCGTGACCGGGACGCGGCCGAACACGACCTGCGCCGCATGTTGCGCAGCCTGAAGGCGCGTGCAGTACGTCCCCTGGGCGGGCTCTACTACAGTTGTCTGGCGCGCGGTCCCGGCATGTTTGGTGAGGTCGGGCGCGAGCTGGGTATCGTGCGCGAGGAACTGGGCGACGTGCCGCTGGTAGGATTCTTCGGCAATGGCGAGATTTCGTTCGACCGTCTCTATGCCTATACCGGCGTCCTCACCCTGTTCACTGACCCCCGCGACGGCACCGACTGAGACAATCGGAGCTACCAGTGGGGGACAATCACCCCCAGCTTGGCGAGCCAGACCAGTGTGCGACGCAGGCCCGGGCGCCGATCGGCAGGCACGAGGTCCAGAAGCGCTCCGGTTGTGGTGGCGCCGTTCTCGGCGAGATGGTCGAGCACCGCATGGATATCGACCTCGGGCGCGTTGAGGGAACCGTTCAGCCGTCCCATGTAGCCAAGACGCATGGCGTCGTGGAGGCTCACCGGACCATCCTCGAACACGACATCCTTGTCGATGATCCGCGTGGGATAGTGCTCGAACAGGGCAAAGGGATCGCCGCGTGAGGGATTGGCCTGGCTGGTCTCGCCGCGCGGGGCCGTGACACGCGCCTTGGTGCGGCGGCCCTTCAACTCGGCCCAGAGTTCCTGGTACTGGCCTACGATCACCTTCCAGTCGAAGGTGGTCTCGGCGCGCTGGCGGCCGGCTTCGCCCATCTTGCGCCGCAGGTCCGGGTTCTCGATCAGGGCGGTGAAGGCATCGGCGGCCTTGCCGGGATCGACGCTGACAAACTGCGCGCTGGTGCCGACGTAGTGGTCGTAGTCGTCGACGCCGGCATCATGGCGGAAGGCAAGGTCCTCGCCGTCGCCGGGTGCGGCCATCAGTGTCGGCACAAGCATGCCGTCGACTCCGTGGCGCACGGTATCGCGGTAGCCGTCCCATTCGCTGCCGACCACGGGCAGGCCGGCGGCCATCGCCTCGATGGGCGTCAGGCCGAAGGTCTCCTGAATGTTGTCGGGCATGGTGGCGAAGATGTCGGCGGCATGCCAGATGTTGAAGCGGACATCGGGCTTGCGGCCGTCGACAGAGACCACCTTGATGCTGGGCGCCAGGATCTTGGCGGCGGTGGAAAACTGATCGCGCACGGTGTCGGAGCCGAACCAGCCCGAGAGCACAAGGATGATGCGCTTGCCGGTACGCTTGGCCGCCTGTTCCAGTCCCATGTACATCGGTATTGGGTTTGCCTTGGCATGGAACGCAAGGCGCCCCACGAACAGCGCCACAATGTCGTCTTCGCCGGCACCGAAGCGTTCACGTATGACCTTGCGGGTGTCCTGCGCCTTTTTGGTGCGCGGATCGAACAGGCTGCAATCGACGCCCAGCGGAATGACCGGGAGCTGGTGGGTGAGGCCCACCTTGCCGCCGATCCGCTCCTCCAGGTACTCGGCCTGCCACTCGAGCAGGCGTTCGACCTTGGCGCGCACCGCACGGGTCGGGCAGATCGTCGCATCCCAGGGCTGTACGGGGGCGCTGAGATAGTTGGCGATTTCGGCCATCACCCCGTGGCTGGCCTTGGTGTGGAAGACACCGACCAGGCTGTAGGCGCGCTGGTCGTGGTGACGCCGTGTCCAGGCATAGCGGGTGATGTTGGGATCGGGCGTGAACAGGCAACCGACCTCAGCCAGCTTGTCGGGCTCGTGATAGGGCACCCAGATGCTGGGACGGCGGTTGCCGTGGCCCCGCGTCACGTCGTTGAAGGCGGTGAAGTCCTTGTGCGACTTGGCAAAGCAGTAGAGCTCGTCGGCGATGCCATGGCGCGCGAAGCTGGTGAGGAAACCCTCGCCGGCGGCATGGCGCCCCATCAGCTTCGGGCGCGAGGTGTCGTAGGCGTCCATGGCGAAGTGGATCGCCGCGTTGGCGACCTCGACGCGAGGCGCCTTGCGTTTGCGCGTGGCAGGTGTCTGCGCCGGGCCCTTGGCCTTGCGCGTCTTTGCCGGCGTCTTGCTCACGAGCCGATCTTGCCGATCGCCTGATCGACCACCACCGCGAACAGGTCGACGATCTCGTCGAGTTCCTCGCGTGTCGCGTTGTAGGGCGGGGCGATGATGACCTGATCGCCCTTGACGCCGTCGACGTTGCCACCCGTGGGATAGACGATGATGCCGTTCTCCAGGCCCGTGGCCATGATCTTCTTGACCAGCGCATGATCGGGGCTGAAGGGCTCCTTGGTCTCGCGGTCCTCGACCAGCTCGATGCCGACAAAAAAGCCGCGCCCGCGGATGTCGCCGACATGGGCGTGCTGGCCGAGCTTTTCTTCCAGCCGGGTCTTCAGATGCACGCCCTCCGTGGCGACGCGCTCGACCAGCTTCTCGCGCTCCATGATCTTCTGTACCGCCAGGCCGGCCGCACAGGAGGTCGTGTGGGCGGTGAAGGTGTGGCCGGTGATCGGCATGCCGTCCTTCTCGTAGATCGGCTCGGCGACCTTCTCGGAATAGACCGTGGCGCCCAG
>CALGGB010000073.1 GCA_937880925.1 uncultured Rhodospirillaceae bacterium
AGACCATTCCGCCCGGCCGGCGCCGGATCGTCGATATCCCTCTCAGCATGATGTCGGACCACACGCCGGCCACGCTCTCGGTTCAGGTCATTCACGGGTCGCGTGAGGGGCCGACCGTGTTCGTCAGCGCGGCGATCCATGGCGACGAAATTACCGGTGTCGAGATCGTACGCCGTCTTGTGCAGGCGTCCGCGCTCAAGCGCATCGCGGGCACCGTGCTTCTGATTCCCATCGTCAATGCTTTCGGTTTCATCGGGCAGAGCCGCTACTTGCCCGACCGGCGCGACCTGAATCGTTCCTTTCCCGGCAGCGAGCACGGCTCGCTTGCCAGCCAGTTGGCCCACAGGTTTCTCAAGGATGTGGTGAGCCGCTGCGACTTCGGCATCGACCTGCACTCGGCTGCCCAGCACCGGGTCAACTTTCCCCAGATACGTTTCGCCCCGGAGGATACCAGGGCGCTTGAACTGGCCCAGGCGTTCGGACCGCCGGTGATCCTTGAATCCAGCCTGCGGGAAGGTTCCTTGCGCCAGGCCGCCCGCGACCTGGGTGTGCCGGTGATCGTCTACGAGGCAGGCGAGGCCTTGCGTTTCGACGAATTCGCCATCCGGGTGGGCCTCAAGGGTGTTCTGAAAACGCTCAAGCATCTGGGCGTTGTCAGTGCGCGCGGCATCAGACCCGAGGTCGCGGAAACCCCGGTGGTCGCCAAGAGCCTATGGGTCCGCGCACCGGCCGGCGGCATTCTGCGCACCCTTCGCACGATCGGCGACAGCGTCGCCAAGGGCGAGACCATCGGCCTGATCTCCGATCCGTTCGGCCAAGAGGAAATCCCGGTGGCCGCCACCGCTCCCGGCCTCATCGTGGGCCGCACCAACCTGCCCGTGATCAACCAGGGCGATGCACTCTTCCACATCGCCATCCTGCCCAAACATGTGAAGGCGGGAACCGTCATGGAGACCGTCGAGCAGGATATCACCGGCGACCCGCTCTTCGACGAGGATCAGATCATTTAGGTGCACCCTATTCCGATGCAGGCCCCGGCGAAAGAGGGGCAAAGGAATTGGCCGCTCCACGCTCACGCCTGCGAAAAATTGGTGTAAGAATTCGCCACGGCAACAAGGGCATGGGAAGCAGGAATGGAACGCAAGGAGGTGGCGGCCTTTCTCGATGGGCATGACATCCGCACGGTGATCTGTGCGGGGACCGATCCCGCGGGCGTGCTGCGCGGTAAGCGCATGCCGGTGCCCTATTTCCTCAAGGCCATGGACTCCGGGCTCAACTTCGCCTGGTTCATCATGAAGACGACGACGGTCGACGACGTGATGCCCGACATGATGGGCACGGGCGTGCCAGACATCAAAGGCCAGCCGGACCTTTCCACCCTGCAACTGGCGCCCTGGGAGCCCAGCGCCGCGATCGTGCTGGTCGACTGGGTCTGGCCGGACGGTTCGCCCTGCCCCTTCTGTCCGCGCAGCGAACTCAAGCGCCAGGTCGCGCGCCTTCGCAAGATGGACCTTGCCGAGCTCTTCGCCCTGGAGTTCGAGTTCTACCTGATGCCCAAACCCATCGCGGAGGTGCGGCGCGGCGACTTCGCCGGGCTTGGTCCGGCCTCGCGCGATATCCACTGCTATTCGATCTACGAGGGCAACTTCCACGAGCCCATCGTCAGCCGCATCCGCGCCTGCTTCGACGACGTGATCGAGGGTTGCGCGCCCGAATGGGGCCAGGGCCAGTACGAGATCAACCTGCATCGCAGCGATGCCCTTGCCATGGCCGACACGGTGGTGCTGTTCAAGACCGCGACCAAGCAGATCGCCGCCGAGGCCGGCGTCTCGGCGACCTTCATGGCCAAGTGGCATGAGGAGCACTCGGGCAATTCCGGCCACATTCACCAGAGCTTCAGCCATGCCGGGACCGGCAAGTCGGCCTGCTGGGACGCGCGGACGAAGGACAACCTCTCGCCTTTCTTCCGCCACTACATCGCGGGCCAGCTCGACCTGCTCTGCGAGACGACCCTGTTCGTGGCGCCGTTCGTCAATTCCTACAAACGCTTCCAGGACGACAGCTTTGCCGGCGTCACGCGAAGCTGGAGCGTCGACAACCGCACCGCCGGCCTGCGCGTCATCAACACCGGCGAAAGCAAGACCCGGCTGGAACACCGCATCGGCGGCGCCGATCTCAATCCCTATACGGCCTTTGCGATGTTGATCGGTTCGGGCCTGCGCGGCGTGGAGAACAGGATCAGGCTGCCCAAACCGGCCGGTGGCAACGCCTATTTCCAGGGCTTCGATCACGTTCCGCGCAGCCTGGAGGAGGCCGCCGATCTGGCCGATGCCACGCCGGCGGTGCGCGAGATCTTGCCCGGTGCCTTCGTCGACAATCTGCTGGAACTGGCCCGCTACGAGGCCGGGGTCTTCCGCCAGACCGTCACCGACCTGGAACTGCGCCGCTACTACGAGATGGCCTGAAGCCTGCTGCGATCCCTCTTGCATCCGGGCGGGCGTGGCCGGACTGTGATGATCCTGCCGGGCTGATCCCGGCCCCGGCACAAAGGAGAATCAGGATGCTTGGATATGTCATGGTGGGCGCGAGCAATGTGAAACGCTCGGCCAAGTTCTACGATGCGGTTCTTGCACCCCTGGGCCTGGTTCAGGGCGGCGGCAGCGCAAGCTACATCGGCTACGGCGCCAAGAGTACGCCGGAGAAAACCCTGTTCTACGTCACCAAGCCCTACAACAAGAAGCCGGCGACCAGCGGCAACGGCACGATGATTGCCCTGAAGGCGCGCTCGCGGAAGGCGGTGGATGCCTTCCACGCGGCAGCACTCGCCAACGGCGGCACCGACGAGGGCAAGCCTGGCCCACGCCCGGCCGACGGCACGACGTACTACGCCTATGTGCGCGATCTCGACGGCAACAAGATCTGCGCCTACAGCGAAAAGCCTTAACGGTAGTCCATCGACCGGGAGCGGCCCTTCAGCGTGAAGGGCCGCCTTGGGCTATCTGCGTGAACCGTCGCTCTGGTTCTCGCGGTACATCATGAAGACCGAGGCCAGGATCAGGATGATCGAAACGCCGACGATGATCGTGCCGATGGCATTGATCTCCGGCGTGATGCCGCGCCGGATGACCGACCAGATGTACATCGGCAGCGTGTTTTCGCGGCCGGTCAGGAAGAATGTCACGGGAATCTCGTCGAACGACAGGGTAAAGGCGATCAGCGACGAGCCGATCAGCGCCGACTTGATGTTGGGCAGCGTGACGAACAGGAAGGTCTGCCAGGGTTTGGCCCCCAGGTCGGCCGAAGCCTCCTCGATGCGCCGGTCGAAGCGCTGCAGGCGGGCAAAGACGTTCGTCACCACAATGGCCGTCAGCGCCGTGCCATGGCCCACGATGACGGTCCACAACGACAGGTCGACGCCCGCGGCGCGGAAGAACACCAGCATCGAAACGCCCGTGATCAGGCCAGGCAGGGTGATCGGCAGGATCACCAGACGGCGGAACGCGGTCTTTCCGGGAAAGTCGTAGCGATCCAGGGCAAAGGCTGTCGGAATGCCGATGACCAGACAGATCGCGACCGCAGCCAGACCGACAATCACGCTGTTCCACAGCGCGGCCATCAGGTCCGGGTTGGAAAGCGCCTTGTCGTACCAGTCCAGCGTAAAGCCCGTCAGCGGCAGCCGGGTGACGGCATTGTCGTTGAAGGAAAAGACCATCAAGGTGGCGATCGGCACATAAAGGAAGGCCAGCACCGACATCGCCGCCACGGCAAGGGCCGTCGTGCCCTTGTCCACGGGCCGCCGGCGCCGGTGGCCCAGCTTTTCGGTGGTGGCGATGCCGTCGATCTGTGTCGCTGTCATCGTCTGTTTCCCTTAACCCAGGTTCAGTCTGCCGGCCCGCTCCAGCTTGTCGGAAGCGGTGATGACGCCGAGCACGATGAAGAGCATGACCACACCCAGCGCGGCGCCCAGCGGCCAGTTCATCGCCATGCCGAACTGCGTCGCGATGACGTTGGAGATCATGTTCGAATAGGGACCGCCAACCAGTAGCGGCGAGACGAAAGCGCCCACCGAGAGGCCG
>CALGGB010000074.1 GCA_937880925.1 uncultured Rhodospirillaceae bacterium
TCGACGCCGACTTCAGAGCCAATGTAGCTCTCGACGCAGACGGACATTCCGACCTCCAGCTCGCCGCTCGACGAGGCTTCGGCGTTGTCGGTGAAGGTGATCGAGGGATACTCGTCGACCATGCCGACGCCGTGGGCGGTGATGCCGTAGCGCCGGGCGGTGAACTCGTTGGGGATCTTCCAGGACTTCCTTGCCGCCTCGACGAAGCTCATGCCGGGCTGCAGCATCTCGATGTTGTACTGCACCTGCTCGTAGGCATAGGTGTAGATGCGCTTCTGCTCGTCGGTCGGACGGCCGGGCTCGCAGAAGTAGGTGCGGCTGATATCGGCGCAGTAGCCGAACGGCCCGACCAGATCGGTGTCGAAGCCGACCAGCTCACCGGCCCGGATGACGCGGCTGGAAGCCTCGCGGAACCAGGGATTGGTGCGCCCGCCCGAGGACAGCAGGCGGGTCTCGATCCACTCGCCGCCCAGCGCGATGTTGACCTGGTGGAGGTGGCTCCACAGCTCGATCTCGGTCACGCCGGGGCGCAGTTCCTCGCGCATCTTGGCCATGCCGGCTTCACAGGCCGAAATGGCCTGGCACATGCAGGCGATCTCGTCGTCGGACTTGATGACGCGGGCAAGCTCGGTGACGCGGGTGCCGTTGTTGATCTCCCAACCCAGCTTGGTCAGTTCGCGCACACCCTCCATGTCCAGGCGGTCGGCGGCGATACGGCGGCTGGAGCCGGCGTCGCCGCGCATGACCGCGTCGATGTCCTTGGCCCACATCTCGGCCTTGGTATCGATGTTCTCGTCCGAGCCCATGTAGATGAAGCCGATCGCCGGGCGGATTTCCCGGATCGTTTCCAGGTGGGCGTAGAGGTGCATCGACTTCGGGTAGTCAAACAACACCGGCAGGCCCTGGGCGGGGACCCAGACATAACGCAGCGGATTGTGGGTGAACCACACCTGCATGTTGCTCGACCCGGTGGCGTAACGCTGGTTGATCGGGTCGTAGAGAATGATGCCGGCCAGATCGAGACGCTGGAGCTGGGCCTGGATACGTCCCAGGCGGTAGGCGCGCATGCGCTTCATGTCGATCTGGGGTTCGGCGTCGTGCTGGGCGGCGCCCAGCGTGTTGCGGCCCAGACGGATGCTCTCGAGATAGGCGTCGCTCATGGCGTGATCGTCTCCCGCGCGGCCCTGGCCGCGCCCTTGCAGTGAAACAGGATGGTCAGTTGAGAAGGATGGTCTCGTAAGGATAGGTCGATAGGCGCTGGGGCGCACCCTCCGTGATGAGGATTTGTTCCTCCAGCTTGATGCCTTCGATACCGTCCTCGGCACCGATATAGCTCTCGATGCAGACGGTCATGCCGGTTTCGAGCATGCCGCCGGTGGAGCGGTCGGCGTTGTCGGAGAACTGCACATGGGGCCATTCGTCGGCAAGACCGACGCCGTGGGCCATGCTGCCATAGCGGCGCGCGACGAATTCGTTGGGCACGCGCCAGGATTTCTCGGCGATCTCGCGGAAGCTCTGGCCCGGCCAGAACAGCTCGATGTTCGTCTGGATCTGGTCATAGGCATAGGTGTAGAGCCGCTTCTGCTCATCGCTGGGGCGGCCGGGCGGACAGAACCAGGAACGGGAAATGTCGGCGCAATAGCCGAAGGGGCCGATCAGGTCGGTGTCGAAGGCGACGATCTCGCCGGCGCGGATCACCCGGTCGCTCGACTCGCGGAACCACGGATTGGTGCGTCCGCCCGAGGCCAGAAGCCGGGTCTCGATCCACTCCCCGCCCATGGCGATGTTGACCTGATGGAGGTGCGACCAGAGCTGGTTCTCCGTGATGCCGGCGCGCATCTCCTGCTGCATCTTCGCCATGCCGGCCTCGCAGACCGAAATCGAAGCGACCATGCAGGCAATCTCGTCGTCCGACTTGATGGCGCGGGCCAGTTCCATGACCTCCTGGCCGTTGTGGATTTCCCAGCCCAGCGCCTCCAGCTCGCGCGCGCCGGCGACATCGAGATGGTCGGCGGCGATGCGTTTGTTGGCTCCGGCTCCGGAATCACGGATCACCTCGTCGAGTTCACCGGCCCACAGCGCAACGCGCTCGGCGATGCGGTCGCCGGCGCTGAAGAAGGTCCATACCGTGGCGGGGCGGATCGTCTCGATGGTTTCAAGATGCCTGGCGAGGTGCAGCGCACGACCGTATTCAAACAGCGTGCAAAGGCCCTGCGCGGGCACCCAGCAATAGCGGTGCTGGTTGTGAAGGATCCAGACCTGCATGTCGCTGGAGCCGTTGGCGTAACGCACGTTGATCGGGTCGTAGAGCAGGATCCCGGCCAGATCGCGCTCCTGCAGCATCTTCTGCACACGGCCCAACCGGTAGGCGCGCATGCGCTTCATGTCGATCTGCGGCTCCGCATCGTGCTGGGCCACGCCCAGCGTGTTGCGCGCCAGACGCTGGGATTCGAGCGAAGCCTCTTTCATGGGACCTGCATGGGACGGGAGGACGCGGTAGCGCCCATGCAACGTCCGGCGCCGCCCCGAGTCAATCGCGAACCTGAGGCGGGGCCGGCTTCCCTGCGAACGCGTGGCTGCCTAGAACAAATCATCCTTCAGCGGAATCGCATCGCGATTGCGCTGAAGGACGTGAGTTTGCTCTATCTTGTCCGCTCTAGAAGGCCTGAAGCGCCGAGGAGAGCTGGCTGGTGTTGTTGCGCATCATGGCGAGATAGGTTGCGGCGGGACCCTCCGGACCCGACAGGGAGTCCGAATACAGCGTCCCACCGATGACGACGCCGGTGTCCTCGGCAATGCGTTCGAGAACACGGTTGTCGCTGATGTTCTCGACGAAGAGACCGGCGATGTGCTCGCGCTCGATCTGGTCGATCAGGGCGGCGATCTCGGCGGCCGAGGGCTCGTCGGCCGTGTTCATGCCCTCGGGCGCCAGGAAGACGATGCCATAGGCGTGGCCGAAATAGCCGAAGGCATCGTGGCTGGTGACGATGGTGCGGGCATCGGCGGGCAAGGCGTCCATGGCCTCGCGAACCATCCGGTCGAGCGCTTCGATCTCGCCCAGATAGGCCTGCGCATTGGCTTCGTAGATGGCCGCGCCCTCGGGATCAGCCAGGCTCAGCGCCGCGGCGATGTTGCGGACATAGACCGCGCCGTTGGCCAGGTCCTGCCAGGCGTGGGGATCGAAGGCGCCATGGTGGTGGTCGTCTTCCTCGTGCCCCTCCTCCCCGGCGTGCTCCTCGTGATCGTCATGATCCGCGTGCGCATCGTCGTCCGCATGCTCGTCGTGAGCCTCTCCTTCGCCATGATGATCCTCAGGCTCGCTTGGCAGGGGATCAATGCCCGCGGAGGCCACGACAATGGCGCCGTCGTAACCGGAGGCTTCGACCAGGCGGTCGATCCAGCCTTCGAAGCCCAGTCCGTTGAGCACGACCAGATCGGCGTCGGCAAGCAGGCGTGCATCGGCCGGCGCGGGGTCGAAGACATGGGCGTCCTCCCCGGGGCCGACCAGGGTCTCGACCCGCACACGCTCGCCGCCCACGGTCGAAACCATGTCGCCCAGAATGCTGAAGCTGGCGACCACATCCATCGGTTCAGCGGCGCGGAGCGTCGTTGTCGCGGTCATTGCAAGGGTCAGGGCGGCAGAGGCCAGGAGAACGCGGCGGGTATGTTTCATCTTGGGGAGACTCCGGTCGTCAGGTTGGTATCAGTTGCTGCGGTGCCAGGCGGGCGTGCGCAGGGCGCGCAGGCTGCCGTGGGGGCCAAGCAGCATGGAAACCATGGAGGCGGCGCCGGCGACCAGGATGATCGCCGGGCCGCTGGGAACGTCGATGTGAAAGGAAACCAGAAGGCCTACCACCGAGGCCAGAACGGCAGCGGCCACCGATGCGCCGATCATGCCGCCAATGCCACGTGCCCAGAAACGGGCCGCCGTGGCCGGGAGGATCATCATGCCGACCGACATCAACGTGCCCAGGGCGTGAAACCCGGCAACGAGGTTGAGGACAACGAGCGCGAGGAAGAGATGGTGGACCAGCGCGCCCCGGCCGCCGACGGCGCGCAGGAAGGCCGGGTCGTAGCTTTCCATGACCAGGGGACGGTAGATCAGCGCAAGGACGACGACGGTGAGCGTGGCCGAACCTGCAAGCAGGAGCACGGCGCCGTCGCCCAGGGCCAGGACACTGCCGAAGAGTACGTGGATCAGATCGACCTTGCTGCCTGCGACCGACACCAGCAGCACGCCCATGGCCAGCGCGACGAGATGGAAGGAGGCAAGGCTGGCGTCCTCGCGCAGCACGGTGAGGCGCGAAACCAGCGCCGACAGCGTGGCGATCACCAGGCCGGCGACAAGACCGCCGATGGTCATGGCAAAGAGCGACAGGCCGGCAAGGAGATAGGCAACCGCGATGCCCGGCAGCACGCCATGGGCAATGGCCTCCCCGGTGAGGCTCATGCGGCGCAGCATCAGAAAGACACCCACGGGTGCGGCCCCAAGGGAAACGGCGAGCGCGCCGGCAAGGGCGCGTGCCATGAAGGCGTAGTCGAGGAAGGGCGCGATCAGCCAGTCGAAGATCATGCCGCGATCTCCGGCGATTCGCAGCGTGGTGCCGCTTCGTCCCAGGCCTCGCTGATGCTGCGCGCGCGCAGCAGGTTGGCGTTTGTCATGACCTCGCCGGTTTCGCCCCAGGCGACGGGGTCGCGGGCAAGCAGCAGGGTGCGGGGGAAGCGCGCGCGCACGGTGTCCAGATCGTGCATGACGGCAAGCACCGTGCGGCCCTCGCCATGCCAGCGCGCGACCAGGGCGAGCAGGTCCTGTTCGGTGCGCTGGTCGAGCGCGGTGAAGGGCTCGTCGAGCAGGATCAGCGGGGCGTCCTGGACCAGCAGGCGGGCAAAGAGGGCGCGCTGAAGCTGGCCGCGCGAGAGCGTGCCGGCCTGACGGCGGTCGAAGCCTTCCAGGCCAACCTCCTCCAGGGCGCTCGCAACGCGTCTGCGCCCTGTACCGCCCAGGGAGCCCAGGCTGCCGATGGCGCCCCAATTGCCCATGGCGACCAGATCGAAGACCGAGATCGGAAAGGAACGGTCGAGTTCCGATTGCTGGGGCAGGTAGGCGGTATCGCGGCGGCGGGCATCGGCGCGCCGGATACGCCCGGAGAGCGGCTTGAGCTCGCCGACGATGCCCTTGAGCAGGGTCGATTTACCGGCCCCGTTGGGGCCGACGATGGCCAGCAGCGCACCGGCCGGAACCTCCCCGGACAGGTGATGGACCGCCGGATGGCGGTCGTAACCCAGGGTGACATCCTCGAAGGCGATGACCGCGCTCATGAAAGGCTCCACCACACGGCAAGCCAGAGCGGCACCAGCGCGGCAAGCGCGATGGCAAGGCGCGGTCCCGCACCCATGGTGAGCGCGGTGCGACCGAGCGGCGCCGCGGCGGCGGTCTCGTGACGGTGAGCACTCACGGGCGCGCCCCTTCGCCGGGGCGGCAGGCGGCACAGAGCACGGAAAGTTCGATGGTGGCGTGATCGAGCTCGAAGCCCTTGCGCCCGGCAAGCGCGCCCAGCGCGGTGTTGACGTCCTCGTCGACGAATTCCTCGACGCTGCCGCAATCGTGGCAGATCGCAAAGGCGGTACCCTCGCCGTGTCGGGGGTGGGCGCAGGCGACGAAGGCGTTGAGGGACTCCAGCCGATGCACGACACCGCGCTCCATCAACTGGTTGAGCGCCCGGTAGACCGTCGGCGGCGCCGCAATGCCCTGGGGACGCAGGCGCTCCAGGATCTCATAGGCCGTGGCGGGCCCTTCGGCACGGCCGAGGTCTTCAAGGACCAGCCGGGCGTTTTTCGGCAGGTCGTCGATGGCGTGATCGTGGCGGTGGCGCGGCATGGCGAACCTCAGGAGCGGGATCGCCACTTGTAATGTTATAACATCACGCCGACAAGCAAAATGTCAGACACGCCCCGGGGTCTCCCGCTGTGCGGAAGGCCCCGGGAAGATCGGTGGAGGGTTGGATCAGGCGCGCAGCCGCTCGTTGTCGGGATCGAAGGGCGACTCTTCGATCACGGTGGCCTTGTACCACTCGCCCAGGATCTGGATCTCCAGTTCGGTGCCGAGACCCGTCAGATCCGGGCTGACCATGGCCATGGCGAGCGACTTGCCGAGGCGATAGCCGTAACCGCCCGAGGTAGCGCGGCCGACGACCTTGCCGTCCTTGCGGATCGGGTTGGAACCCAGGGCATCGGCATCGGTGACGCCGTGCACCTCCATGGTGACGAAGGCGTTGGTGAAGCCCCTCTCCTGCCATTCGGTCAGGCCCTGGCGCCCCTTGAACTCGCCCTTGTTGAGGTGGACGAAACGGTGCAGGCCGCTTTCCAGGGCCGAATACTCGATCGACATCTCCTGGCCGACCATGCGGTAGGACTTCTCGATGCGCATGGCCTCCATGGCGCGGATGCCGAAGGGCTTGATGCCGAGATCGGCGCCGGCCTTCATCACCGCATCGAAGATGTGGTTCTGGTATTCGATCGGGTGATGCAGCTCGAAGCCCAGCTCGCCGACGAAGTTCATGCGGATGGCGAGGCTCGGCGCCAGGCCGACATCGATCCACTTGCTGGTCAGCCACTTGAAGGCGTCGTTGGAAAGGTCGCTGCGCGTGATGCGCTGGAGCAGCTCGCGCGACTTCGGACCGGCGATCACCAGAACGCCCATGGCATTGGTGATGTTCTGGAACTGCACCGAGCCGTCCGTGGGCATGTGCTTCTTCAGCCAGTCGTGGTCGAGGCGCTGAAGGGCGCCGGCCGAGACGACATAGAAGCTGTCGGCAGCCTCGCGCTGGATCGTGAACTCCGAATGGACGCCGCCCTTGTTCGTCAGGGCATGGACCAGGCCGACGCGGCCGATGGCCTTGGGCAGCTTGTTGGCGATCAGGCTGTCGAGGAAGGCCTCGGCGCCGGGGCCCGCGATGCGGCACTTGGCGAAGGCCGACATGTCGAGCATGCCCACGTTCTCGTGGACGTTCATGACCTCGTTGCCAACATGCTCGAACCACTTCGATCGACGGAACGACCAGTCGTCTTCCTGCGCCACGCCCTCGGGCGCGAACCAGTTGGCGCGCTCCCAGCCGAACTTCTGGCCGAAGACGGCGCCCAGCGCCTTCAGGCGGTCATAGCAGGGCGCGGTGCGCAGGGGCCGGCCGGCCTCGCGTTCCTCGTCGGGATAGTGGATGACGAAGACGTTGGCATAGGCCTCCTCGTTCTTCTCGACGAGGTAGGACTTGGTTGCGTAGTCGCCGAAGCGGCGGGGATCGACGCCCAGCATGTCGACCGTGGGCTCACCCTCGACGATCCACTCTGCAAGCTGCCAGCCGGCCCCCCCCGCGGCGGTGATGCCGAAGCTGTGCCCCTCGTTGAGCCAGAAATTGGGTACGTCCCAGGCAGGGCCGATGATCGGGCTGCCGTCCGGCGTGTAGCAGATGGCGCCGTTGTAGACCTGCTTGACGCCAACCTCGCCGAAGGCGGGCACGCGGTTGATTGCGGCCTCGATATGGGGCGAGAGACGCTCCAGGTCCTCCTGGAACAGTTCGTATTCCATGTCGTCGGTGGGGCCGTCGACATAGCAGGCCGGGGCGCCCTTCTCGTAGGGGCCCAGGATGAGGCCGCCACGTTCCTCGCGCATGTACCAGGAGCCGTCGCTTTCACGCAGCACGCCCATCTCGGGCAGGCCCTGCTCCTTGCGCGCGACGATGTCGGGGTGCGCGTCGGTGACGATGTACTGATGCTCGACGGGGATCACGGGCACGTCGAGGCCGACCATGGCGCCGGTCTGGCGCGCGAAGCTGCCGCTGGCGCTGACGATGTGCTCGCAGGTGATGTCGCCCTTGTCGGTCTTGACCAGCCACTCGCCCGAGGCCGTGCGCTCGATGGCGGTGACGCAGGTGTTGCGGTGGATTTCCGCACCGTGGTTGCGCGCGCCGGTCGCCAGGGCCTGGGTCAGGTCGGCGGGCTGGATGTAGCCGTCCTCGGGATGCTGGATGGCGCCCACTAGGCCATCGATGTTGCACAGCGGCCAGATTTCCTTGACCTGCTGAGGCGTGAGGAAGTTCACCTCGACGCCCAGCGTCTGCGCGACACCGGCGTACTGGTGGTATTCGTCCATGCGGTCGCGGTTCATGGCGAGGCGGATGTTGGAGACCTTCTTGAAGCCGACGTTCATGCCGGTCTCTTCCTGGAGCTCCTGGTAGAAGCGCACGGAGTACTTGTGCACCTGACCGACCGAGTAGCTCATGTTGAAGAGCGGCAGCAGCCCCGCGGCATGCCACGTGGAGCCCGAGGTCAGTTCCTTGCGCTCGAGCATGACGACGTCCGACCAGCCT
>CALGGB010000075.1 GCA_937880925.1 uncultured Rhodospirillaceae bacterium
CACCGCTTCGCGGCGGGTCCCTCCCTCTCCCGCAAGCGGGAGAGGGGCAAGGGTGCCGCCACACCAGCCCTTCTCCCCCGGGGGGAGAAGGAGGGGCCCGCGACGCGGTCGCGGGAGGATGAGGGGCAGCCCGGCAAGGCAAAACCCATGAGCATCACCCGCGCCCGCGCCCTGCGCCGCACCATGACCCAGGCCGAGCACAGGTTGTGGCGCGCCCTGCGCGCCCGCCGCCTGGCCCATGTCAAGTTTCGCCGTCAGGTGCCGCTCGGCCCTTACACCGCGGACTTCCTGAGCAAACGGCACCGTCTGGTCATCGAGGTCGATGGCGGCCAGCACGGCGGCCCGCGCGATGCCCTTCGCGACGAGCGCCTGGCGGAACGCGGCTACCGCACGTTGCGCCTGTGGAACGATGACGTGATGGCCCATCTGGAGGGCGTGCTCGACACCATCGCGGCGGCGCTCCTGGAGCAGGAGGCGCTTCTTGGGCTCACTCAAAGGCCTCTTCCTCACCCTCCCGTGGCTCGCGCAACAGACCCCTCCCCCTCTCCGTTGGGGAGAGGAGCGGTGCGGGCCAACGCCTCCCTGCACCAGCGGCTCGATACCCCTCTCCCGAACCTTGCAGGAGAGGACGTGAGAGGGAGGGACGACCAGGACAAGGAGGCGATGCCATGACCCTCTATGCCGAACTGCAGGTGACGACGAACTTCAGCTTCCTGCGCGGTGCGTCCCACGCCGACGAACTGGTCGGCCGGGCGGCGGCCCTGGGACTCCAGGCCATTGGCATCGCCGACCGCAACACGCTGGCCGGTGTCGTGCGCGCCCATGTTGCCGCGAAACAGGCGGGCCTGCGCCTTCTGGTGGGCGCCCGCCTCGACCTCACCGACGGCCCCTCCCTGCTCTGCTACCCGCGCGACCGCGCCGCCTACGGCCGGCTCTGCCGCCTGCTCACACTCGGCCAGCGGCGCACGGTGAAGGGCGGCTGCATCATCGCCCTGGACGACGTGATGGACCATGGCGAGGGCCAGGTGCTGATCGCCCTGCCGCCCCAGGTGCTGCCCGACGAGGCCTTCGAGGCACAGCTCGTCGGCCTGCGTGAACGCCACCAGGGACCGCTCTATCTCGCCGCCTCCATGCTCTATCGCGGCGACGACCGCGCCCGGCTCAACCGCCTCGCCGAGATCGCCGCGCGCCACGGCACGCCGCTGGTCGCGACCAACGATGTTCACCAGCACACGCCCGAGCGGCGCGCCCTGCAGGACGTGCTGACCGCGATGCGCGAGCACACCACGGTCGCGCGCGCGGGTTATCGCCTCGCCGCCAACGCCGAACGCCACCTGAAGGACGCCGCCGAGATGACCCGCCTGTTCCGGGACCACGAGGATGCGGTGGCGCGCACGGGCGAGATCGTCGAGCTCTGCCCCTTCAGCCTGGACGAACTGCGCTACGAGTATCCCGACGAACCCGTACCCGAGGGTGCAACGCCGCAGGGGCATCTGGAGGCGCTGGCCTGGAAGGGTGCGGCCTGGCGTTATCCCAAGGGCATCCCCGAGAAGATCCGCGCGATCCTGGAGCACGAACTGGCGCTCATCGCCCGGCTCGACTACGCCCGGTACTTCCTCACCGTCCACGACATCGTGCGCTTCGCCCGAAGCCGCGGCATCCTCTGCCAGGGCCGTGGTTCGGCCGCGAACTCGGCGGTCTGCTACTGCCTCGATGTCACCGCCGTCGACCCCAACCAGATCGACCTGCTGTTCGAGCGCTTCCTTTCGCCCGAGCGCAAGGAGCCGCCCGACATCGACGTCGACTTCGAGCACGAGCGCCGCGAGGAGGTCATCCAGTACCTCTACCGCCGCTACGGCCGCGACCGTGCCGGCCTTGCCGCCACAGTCATCAGCTTCCGCGCCCGCAGCGCGGTGCGCGAGGTCGGCAAGGCGATGGGCCTTTCCGAGGACACGGTCGCCGCACTCGCCGGCACGGTCTGGGGCATGCACGGCGAGGGGTTTGCCGAAGAGCGGGTGAAGGAGGCAGGGCTCGATCCCGCCGATCCGCTGCTGCGCCGCACGGTGGAGCTGGCGGCCGAGCTGATCGGCTTTCCGCGTCATCTCTCCCAACATGTCGGCGGCTTCGTGCTCACGCGCGGCCCGCTCTCCGAGATGGTGCCCATCGGCAACGCCGCCATGGAAGACCGCACCGTCGTCGAGTGGGACAAGGACGACCTGCAGGCGCTGGGCCTGCTCAAGGTCGACGTCCTGGGCCTGGGCATGCTGACCTGCATCCGCAAGGCCTTTGAGCTGCTCGAGAAACACGAGAACAAGCACCTGACGCTCGCCACCGTGCCGCGCGAGGACCCGGCGGTTTACGACATGCTCTGCCGCGCCGATTCGCTCGGCGTCTTCCAGGTCGAGAGCCGGGCGCAGATGAACATGCTGCCTCGCCTCAAGCCGCGCCGCTTCTACGATCTCGTCATCGAGGTCGCCATCGTGCGGCCCGGCCCCATCCAGGGCGACATGGTCCATCCCTACCTGCGCCGCCGTGACGGCATCGAGGAAGTCGTCTATCCGGCACCCGCGCCCGAATACGGCCCCGAGGACGAGCTGAAGAAGGTGCTGGAGAAAACCCTGGGCGTGCCGCTGTTCCAGGAGCAGGCGATGAAGATCGCCATCGAGGCCGCGAAGTTCACGCCCGACGAGGCCAACGCCCTGCGCCATTCCATGGCGACCTTCCGCAAGCGCGGCACCCTGCACCTGCTGAAGGACAAGATGGTCGACCGCATGGTGGCGCGCGGCTACGCGCCCGATCTGGCCGAGCGCTGCTTCAGCCAGATCGAGGGTTTCGGCGAGTACGGTTTCCCGGAGTCCCATGCCGCGAGCTTCGCCCTGCTGGTCTATGTCTCCTCATGGCTGAAGCGCCACCACCCGGAGGTCTTCGCCGCCGCCCTGCTCAACGCCCAGCCCATGGGTTTCTACGCGCCTGCGCAGATCGTGCGCGATGCCCGCGAGCATGGCGTCGAGGCGCGCCCGGTCGACGTCAACGCCAGTCACTGGGACAACACCCTGGAGCGCACCCGCACCGGGGTGCTGGCCCTGCGCCTGGGCATGCGCCAGGTCGACAGCATGAAGGAGGAGGATGCCGCGCGTATCGTCGCCGCGCGCCACGAGCCCTATCCCCGGATCGAGGAGGTCTGGCGCCGCGCCGGCGTACCCGCCGCCGCGATCGAGAAGCTGGCCGCGGCCGATGCCTTCCGCTCCATGGGGCTGGACCGCCGCCAGGCCCTGTGGGACGCCCGCGCCCTGGTCAAGGGCCCGGCCCTGCCGCTCTTCCAGGCGGCCGAGCAGCGCGAGCAGGGCGGCGAGCCTGAAGTGGTGCTGCCCTCCATGCGGCTTTCCGAGCATGTCGTTGCCGATTACCAGACCGTGCGCCTCTCCCTGAAGGCGCACCCGGTTTCCTTCCTGCGCTCGCGCCTTGCCCATCGCGGCAACCTGCCGGCCGAGACCATCGCGCGCGCCCGCGACGGCCAGCGCGCCGCGACCACCGGCATCGTTCTGGTGCGCCAGCGCCCGGGAAGCGCACGCGGCGTCATCTTCATGACCATCGAGGACGAGACCGGCGTCGTGAACGTCGTCGTCTGGCCCCAGGTGATGGAGACCTACCGCAAGGTCGTGATGGGGAGCCGCCTGATCATGGTGAAGGGCCGCATCCAGCGCGCCGGCGAGATCGTCCATCTGGTCGCCGACAGCCTGGAGGACATGACGGGCGAACTCGCCCTGCTTTCGGAAGGCGGCGAGGCCCTGCGCCAGCCGCTCGACCGCGCCGACGAGGTCACGCGCCCCAACCTGCGCGACGAGGCCTATCTGGCGGCCACCATGCCGGCGGGGCATCCGCGCGACGCGCGCGTCATCCCAAGGTCGCGGGATTTCCACTGACCCCACAGGAATGGACCGGCGGAGCCGCCCGGACGGAGTCCCGTCCGCACTAGAGGATCTCTTCCCCCAGGCGGCGATAGATGCCGCCGGCCGTCACGCGCAGGCCCGGGCCAATCACCGGCTCGCGCAGCAGTCCGTTCAACGCGGCATAGGCCGGGAAGGTCCAGACCGCCAGATGGGCGGGATCGGGGCCCCACACGCCGATACGGCGCAATACCAGCTCAAGCCTGCCTGCCTCGTGCCGGGCCGCGCGCTGCATCAACGCTTCCGACAGCGCGGCATCGGTCACATCATCCCCGGCATCGAAGTACTCCACGACGTGAACGCCATCGGCGAAGCTCTCACGCTCGACCAGTTCGTCGTAGAGGCCGGCGCGCTGGATGTGGATGGTGCGGTGCATGGCCTGGCTGCGGGTGTTGTCGTGCCAGACGGGCGAGCCGAAGTAATCCTCCCAGGCATCCAGGCGCTCCAGCCCGGCGATCTTCCAGAACGCCAGGTAGGAGGGCATCGGACCGAAGCGCAGGGTGCGACCGAGCTGCAGGATCATGCGGTCGGCATCGGGCTCGACCCAGCTCTGGCTCTGGTCGCCCGTGTGGCGAAAAACCTCGATGGGAACGTCGCGGTCCCGCTCAATGAATTCGAGATAGATCATCGCTTCACCATGTCGATCCGCCGGAGATGCGCAAGGCCTCGCCGGTGATGCCGCGGGCAGCCTCGCTGCAAAGGAAGGCGGCGTAGGCGCCGGGTTCCTCGGGTTCCAGGAACCGTTTCTGGGGCACCCATTTCTGCGCCATCCGGGCGCGGTATTCCGGCACCGTCAAATCCAGACCCAGCATCGCCATCTCCTGAACGCAGCCGCGCTCGTTCTGGTCCGTGGCGACCCAGCCCGGACAGATCGCGTTGCAGGTGACGCCGTGGGGCGCACCTTCCAGCGCAACGCATTTCATCAGGCCGAGCAGGCCGTGCTTGGCCGCGCAATAGGCCGCATGCAGCTCGCCGCCGACCAGGCCCGCGGTGGAGGAGAACATGACGATGCGGCCCCACTTGCGCGCGATCATGCCGTCCATGCAGGCCTTGGTCGTGCGGTAGGAGCCGGTGAGGTTGACCTCCAGCATCGCCTGCCAGAGCGAGTCGGGATGGCCAACCATGGTCGAGCGGCCGGAGTTGCCGGCGGCATTGATCAGAATATCGACAGCCCCCAGTTCCCGTTCGATGGCGGCAAGGTTCTCATCGACAGAGTCCTGGCGGGTGATGTCGAGCGGCATGGCCAGGACTCTGCCGCCCAGTGCCGCGATCTTCTCGCGCGCGGCCTCCAGCACCGAGTGGTCCGGGGTATAGGCGCGCTGACCGGGATCGAGACGGTCCCTGCCGATATCCTCGGTCAGCGAACCCACCGCAACCCAGGCTCCCATCTCTGCCAGCCGCAGCGCCGCGGCAAGCCCCATGCCCGAAGCCCCGCCCGTGACCCAGGCAACCCTGCCCGAGAGTTCACCTCCGTCAGCCATCACAGCGCTCCTCCGCAACCCTGTATCCATCCTATTCGGCAGAAGTGGTGGTCACCAAGCCCAACGAACGGCGATGCGACCTTGATCGCAGACGCCTCAGAAAGGATGATCCGCCCGGGCCTGCGCGGGGCCCGTTTAAGCAGGCCAGGGAAACATCATGACGACGAAGCAAACAGGGGACAGAGCGTCGCCATGGACGGTCGCGATCGTCGGCGTGGGCGTTTCGGGGATCTGCGCGGCGATCAAGCTGCGCGAAGCCGGGATCACCGATTTCGTGATCCTGGAAAAGGCCGCCTCCATCGGCGGCACCTGGCGCGACAACACCTATCCCGGTGCTGCCTGCGACGTGCGCTCCCATTTCTATTCCTTCAGCTTCGAGCCGAATCCGGAGTGGTCGCGCGTCTATGCCCCTCAGCCGGAGATCCTCGAATACTTCGAAGGCTGCGTGGAGAAATACGGCCTCGCCCCCCACATCCGCTTCAACCAGGAGGTCAGGCAAGCGACCTTCGACGAGGCACGCGGCATCTGGACTCTGGATGTCGCGGGCGGGGCGACCGTGGAAGCCCGTACGGTGATCCTGGGCTGTGGCCAGCTCAACCGCCCGGCTTTCCCGCAGATCGAAGGCGCCGAGAGCTTCGCAGGAGAGGCCTTCCACTCGGCACGCTGGGATCACGGCGTCGACCTGAAGGGCAAGCGGGTCGCCAGCATCGGCAACGGCGCCAGCGCGATCCAGTATGTGCCCGAAGTCGCCAGGGAAGCCGACCACCTCACCATCTTCCAGCGCAGCGCCAACTGGATCGTCGCCCGCGAGGATCGCGCCTTTTCCGAGGAAGAGAAACAGCGCTTCCGCAATGTGCCGCTCGCCCGCCTGTGGGCGCGCTGGAAGATCTACCTGGTCAACGAGTTCGATTTCCTGGCCTTCCTCAAGGAAAGCTGGCTGCGCCGCAAGCGCGAGAAGGCGATCCGGACCTGGCTGGAGGAAGTCATCCCCGATCCCGAACTGCGCGCGACCCAGACGCCCGACTATCCCCTGGGCTGCAAGCGCATCCTGGTCTCCAGCGACTACTTCCCCGCGCTCAACCGGCCCAATGTCGATGTCGTCACCAGCCCGATCGCGCGCATCCGGCCCGACGGCATCGAGACGGCCGACGGCAGCTTCGTGCCGCTCGACGTGATCATCTACGGCACCGGATTCGAGACCATGAGCTTCGTCGGTCCCATCGCCGTCACCGGCCGCAACGGCCACAAGCTTGACGATGCCTGGGCGCAGGGGGCGGAGGCCCATCTCGGCATCACGGTGGCGGGCTTCCCCAACCTCTTCGTCTGCTACGGCCCCAACACAAACCTTGGCCACCACTCCATCATCTTCATGATCGAGTGCCAGGTGCGTTACATCGTCGCCTGCATCGCTGAGATCGTTGCGCGTGACCTTGCGGTTTTCGACGTGCGCGAGGAGGCCATGGCACGCTTCAATCGGCAGGTGCAGGACGCCATGAAGAAGACCGTGTGGGAAGGCGGCTGCCGGAGCTGGTACAAGACCGCCGACGGCAAGGTGACGAACAACTGGTCCGGCCCCATATTTCAATACTGGTTGAAAACCCGCCGGCCGGATTTCTCCCAGTACGAGGAGAAGCCCCGCGAAACGTGAGGCGGCCTTGCCCCGCCGCGGCGCGTTGTAGAGAATGACGGGCAGCCAGGGAGGGTTGGCAATGACGTCAGCGATGAGCAGGACCGACACGATCGAGGCACGCCAGGTCGATTTCGACGCCATTCCGGTGATCGATGTCGGCCCGTTCCTGAATGGCGACAAGGCCGCCCAGGCCCGTGTGGCCGAGGAGATCGGCGATGCCTGCCGCCATGTCGGCTTCTTCTACGTGAAGAACCACGGCATTCCCCAGCCGGTGATCGATACCCTGATGGATGAGACCAAGCGCTTCTTCCAACTGCCGCTGGAGGAGAAACGCAAGGTCGATGCCATGAAGATCCAGCGTCACCGCGGCTACATCCCCAACGGCGATCTCTATGCCGACATCAAGGCCAAGCCAGACATGCAGGAAGGCTACGAAGTCTCCCTGGAACTGCCCGAGGACGATCCCGATTATCTCGCCGGCAACATCATGTACGGCCCCAACGTCTGGCCCGAAAACCTGCCGGGATTTCGTGAAGGTGTGTACGACTACTACGAGCGGGTGCTGGCCCTGGGCCACACCCTGTTCCGCGCCTTCGAAATGACGCTGGGCCTGCCCCAGGGCTGGTTCGAGGACAAGATCGACAAGCCCATGGGCCAGCTTCGCCTGATCTACTATCCGCCCCAGGACGGGCCGGTGGACCCCAAGCAGATCGGCATCGGCGCCCACACCGACTACGAGTGTTTCACCCTGCTGCTGCAGGACGAGGTCGGCGGCCTGCAGGTCGGCAACCGCGAGGGCGAGTGGATCGCCGCCACGCCCATCCCCGGCGCCATCGTCATCAACATCGGCGACATGCTGATGCGCTGGACCAACGACGAGTTCGTCTCCACACCCCATCGCGTGATCAACCGTTCCGGGCGCGAGCGGGTCTCCTTCCCCTTCTTCTTCGGCGCCAACCACGACTGCATCGTCGAACCCCTGCCCCAGTTCGTTTCGCCCGAGCGCCCCGCCAAGTATCCGCCCACGCGCTGCGGCTGGTGGACCGAGACGATGATCACCGACGTCTACGAATACCGGAAGGCCGCGCGCGGCACCGTGCCCAACCCGGAGCTGGCAGACGCTGCGCAGTAAAGGCCTCCCTGGGCAAACGAGCGCCCGGTATCGCCACAATAAGTCTCATTCCGAACCGCCTGATGGTAGGATGGCAGGGTTGCATTGCTCCCTGGCAACCGCCGCAAGCGCGGTCTGTCGCCCCCCGGTCCTGCCCGTGCGGCAACATCCGGTGCGACACCGACGCCCTGCCCGGGTCCATTCCTTCCAGCAGCGTGGAGGCGTCTGCCTCGCTAGTCGATGATGAGGACCAGAACTGTGACGAAACGCGGCACTTCGATCAGCGCACTCCCAGGCAAGCGCGCCACGCGCGAATTGCCTATCATCGGCTGGAGTGAGTGGCTGTCGATCCCCAGCCTGAGCATCGAACGGATCAAGGCAAAGGTCGACAGCGGGGCGCGAACTTCGGCAATTCACGCCTACGATATCAAGACGTTCAGCGACGGCGGCGCCCCTCACGTTTCCTTTGTGGTCCACCCGCGCCAGCGCAGCCGTCAGAACATGGTACAGTGCATTGCACCGCTTCTCGACGAACGCAGTGTGCGGAGCTCCAGCGGCCACGAAGGCCGCCGCTACGTGATCGAGGTCGAGGTCTGCCTCGGAGGCCACACCTGGCCGATAGAACTCACCCTGGCCGACCGCGATGCGATGGGATTTCGCATGTTGCTCGGTCGCCAGGCGGTCAGCGGTCGTTTCCTGATCGACCCCGGTCGCACATCGGTCATCGGCCGAAGCGTTGCGGATATTCGAAATACTGTCATCAATAGAGTCAAGAAATTATGAAAATTGCACTTCTTTGCCGCAATCAGAATCTGTATTCACACAAACGGATCGCTGAGGCAGCAGAACAGCGTGGCCATGAGCTCGATATGATCGATCACCTGCGCTGTTACATCGACATCGCCTCGAACGATCCCGAGATTCACTACAAGGGCGAATCCCTGATCGGTTATGACGCGGTCATCCCGCGCATCGGCGCTTCGGTGACGTTTTTCGGCACCGCCGTGTTGCGTCAGTTCGAGATGATGGGTGTCTATCCGGCCAATGAATCGGTCGGCATTTCGCGTTCGCGCGACAAGCTGCGCAGCATGCAGCTTCTCTCGCGCGAGGGCATCGGCCTGCCGGTCACCGTGTTTGCCCACCGCACCTCCGATCCTGCCGAGGTGCTGAAGCTGGCGGGCGGCGCGCCGGTGGTCATCAAGCTGCTGGAAGGTACCCAGGGCATCGGCGTTGTGCTCGGCGAAACGCCCCGCGCCGCGGCCAGTATCATCGAAGCCTTCGGCGGCGTGAACACCAACATCCTGGTGCAGCAGTTCGTCAAGGAGGCCATGGGCGAGGACATCCGCTGTCTGGTCATCGATAACAAGGTGGTCGCCTCCATGATCCGCCGCGGCAAGAAGGGCGACTTCCGCTCGAACCTGCACCGGGGCGGCACCGCCGAACCGGTCAAGATCACACCGAAGGAACGGGCGACGGCGGTGAAATCGGCTGCGGCCTTGGGCCTCAACATCTGCGGTGTCGACCTGTTGCGTTCCAACGCCGGCCCCGTCGTCATGGAGGTGAACTCCTCGCCGGGCCTCGAGGGCATCGAGAAGGCCACCGGCATCGATGTCGCGG
>CALGGB010000076.1 GCA_937880925.1 uncultured Rhodospirillaceae bacterium
GAGCATTTCTCGGTCAAGGGCAAGCCGCAGTATCAGACCGCCTCGGGCGGCCTGGAGTACGAGAACGTCTTTGCCCTGGGTTCGATGGTCGGCGTCGACGACATCGATGCCGTGACCTTCGCCAACTTCGTGTGCAACGAGGACGGCATGGACACGATCTCCCATGGCGGCGCAGTGGCCGCGGCCATGGAACTCTACGAGGAAGGTGTGATCACCAAGAAGGAGACGGGCGGCATCGACCTTTCCTTCGGTTCCGCCGAGGGACTGGTCGCGATCACTGAACTGGTCGCCAGGGGCGAGGGCTTCGGCGCCGAAGTCGGCATGGGCGCCAAGCGCCTGACCGAAAAGTACGGCCGCGGCGAGCTGGCCATGGTCTCCAAGGGACAGGAGTTCCCCGGCTACGACCCACGCGCGATGCAGGGCATGGCGCTGGCCTATGCCACCTCCAACCGTGGCGCCTGCCACCTGCGCGCCAGCCCGTTTGCCACCGATTTCCAGACGGCAGAACTGGAGGGCAAGGCCGAGATCGTGCGCACGACCCAGGACGAACGCGCCGCCATGTTCGATTCCGCCGGTATCTGCGCCTTCATCGCCGCGGCGGTGAACATCGACCAGATCGCCGGCATGCTCGACGGTGCGCTGGAGACGAAGTGGGATGCCGACCGCATCCGCCTGACCGGCGAGCGCATCTGGAACCTGGAGAAGCTCTTCAACCTCAAGGCCGGGCTCACCCGCAAGGACGACACGCTGCCGCCGCGCATGCTTAAGGAAGGTGCACCCTCGGGCACCGCCAAGGGCCATGTCGCCCGCCTCGATGAGCTGCTTCCAGAATACTACGAGCTGCGCGGCTGGGACGAGGAGGGCGTGCCGCGCGGCCAGACCCTGACCCGTCTCGGCCTGGCGTGAGGATCGCGGTCAAGCTGGTCGCTTATCTGGGCGATCCGGTTCCCGGCATCGACGATCAGGGCAACGGCGTGATCGACCTGCCCGAAGGCACGACCCTGGCCGATCTGCTTGGCCGCCTTGATGTCGCGGGTGCCGAACTCAGCCTGACGCTGGTCGGCGACGTTGCCGTGCCCGAGCGTGACCAGGCCTCCCGCGTGCTGCAGGATGGCGAGCGCGTCACCGTCTTCCCGCCGATCAAGGGCGGCTGAGCGGGACGTCTGCGGCGACTGGGAACCGCAAGGAATGCGCACGGTGAGGGGGCACGGCCATGTCGCAGATGGAACTGACGCACCACTTCGATTTCATCATCGGCCTTTTCGCCATGATGGATCCGCTGGCGGCCATCCCGGTGATGCTCGGCATCACGGCCGGCTTCACGGCCGCACAGCGCCGCCGCACCGTGCTTGCTGCCTTCATCGGCATGACGTCGATCCTTCTTCTCAGCCAGTATTCCGGGGTCTGGCTTCTGGAAACCCTGGGCACCTCGCTCGCCTCGCTGCAGATCGCGGGCGGTCTGGTCATTGCCTGGTCAGGTTTCACGATGCTGACGCAGGCCGGCGGCGAGGACGTGCCGGTCGGCAGCGGCACCGGGCAGGCCTCGCCCTTCCAGCTCGGAATCGTGCCTCTCGCCGTGCCCTTGCTGGCCGGGCCGGGTGCCATCACCAAGGTGCTGCTGGAAGCCCAGGACAGCATCGGCGTCGATGATCCCGTTCACATCACGATCAACGTGCTCATCGTCTGCGTGGCCTGCGGTCTCGTGCTGCTGCTTGCGGACACCATCGGCCGGATCATCGGCCAGGCCGGCATCATCATCTTCAACCGCGTCTTCGGCCTGCTGGTCATCGCCATCGGAGTCGAGATCGTGGTTTCGGGTATTGCCGCCCACGTCGGGACGATCACCGGCTGATGTCGCCTTGCTGTTGGCAAGACGGGTCGTGATCTGCAAGGTTCCGGACCTGCAACCTGAAGCGATTCCATCGTGAGCGACGGTGCCTACAACGAAGGCCTGAAGGCCTACCTCTGCGACGATTTTGCGACTGCGCTGGCCTGCTGGCAGCCGCTGGCGGAAGCCGGGCATGGCCCGTCGGCCTATCGGATCGGCTACATGCACGCCACGGGGCAGGGGCTGCCCGCCGATGTCACGGAAGCCGCGCGCTGGTACGACAAGGCCGCGCGGGCGGGCGAGCCTGAGGCCATGACCGCCCTGGGCGCCCTGTTTCTCAACGGTATCGGCGTGCCCCAGAACTACTCCCGCGCCTATGTTCTGCTTAGCCTGGCCGCGGCCCACGGCGATCACGATGCGGTCGGCCTGCGCGACCGCGCGGCAAGCTTTCTCTCGAGCGATCAGCTCGCCACGCTCGAACAGGAAGCCGGCCGCCGTTTCGAGCATAGCCGGGGCTGACCGTGACCGCGCCCGATCTCGCGGCGATCCTCGACCTGGAGGAAACCACCTTTGCCTCCTGGCCCGATCTTGCCCACGAACGTCTGGACGGCTGGCTGTTGCGCTTTGCCGCCGGTCACACCAAACGCGCCAACTCGGTCAACGTACTGCATGGCGATCCCCGCGATCTCGACACACGTATCGCTGCGGCCGAGCAGCGTTACCGTAGCCGGGGTCTGCGTCCGGTGTTTCGTCTGACACCGCTGGCCGAAGCGGGGCTCGATCATGCCCTTGCCGCGCGGGATTACGCGCTTGTCGAGCCTTCCCTGGTCAAGACGGCGCCGATGTTGGCCGATGTCGCTGCCGATCCCGAGGTTGCCCTCTCCCGCGCCCCAGACGGCGCCTGGTTCGAGGGTTATGTCGCGGCGGCCAAACTCGACGGCGCGGCGGCGGCCACCCTGCGCGCCATGTTCGCGCGCATCGACGGCCAGCCGGTCTATGCCATGCTGTCGTACGCCGGGGTTCCTCAGGGCTTCGCCATGGCGGTCACCCGTCGCGGGCGTGTCGGTTTTTTTGACGTCCTGACCCTGCCGCACGCCCGCCGCCGTGGTATCGCCCGGCGCATCATGGCCAGCCTGATCGCATGGTCGCGGGTGGAGGCCGGTGCCGTATCGATGTGGATTCAGGTCGTGGAGGCCAATGCACCGGCGCGGGCGCTCTACCGCGATCTCGGATTTGCAACCGTCT
>CALGGB010000077.1 GCA_937880925.1 uncultured Rhodospirillaceae bacterium
CAGGTCGCCAGCATTGCCGACGACATCGCCTACGACAACCACGATATCGACGACGGCCTGCGGGCCGGGCTTTTTGCCCTGGAGGACCTGTTCGGGGCGCCGCTGGCCGACGAGGCCGCCCGCCAGGCGCTGGCGCAGTACCCGGATGCGCCGCGCGACCGGCTGGTGCAGGAAACCGTGCGGCGCATCATCAACCGGCTGGTTTCCGATCTGACAGAGGAATCCCGCCTGCGTCTGGCCGAGAGCGGCGTTGAGAGCGTGGAGGACGTGCGCTGGTTCGGTCAGCCCGTGATTGCGTTTTCGCCCGCCGTGGGCGAAGCCAACCTGGCGCTCAAGCAGTGGCTCTTTGCCAACATGTACCATCATGCCGTGGTGCAGGAGGGCAGGCGGGATGCCGCCGATGTGGTCGCCGGGCTTTTTTCCCGCTATAGCGCCCGCCCGGACCTGATGCCGCCGGAATGGCAGGTGCAGATGGCGGACCGGGAAGAGGCAGGGCGTGCACGGATCGTCGCCGATTACATCGCCGGCATGACCGACCGCTACGCCTATGAGGAATTCGAACGAGTTACGGCAAAATCATGAATGTTTTCAGCTATTTCACGGAACAGATTCAACTGGTTGTTAAAGCCATGCAGGCTGCGGGCGAACTGCCCGACGGCCTCGAGCTGTCGCGTGTCGTTGCCGAGCCGCCGCGCGATGCCAGCCATGGCGACGTCGCGACCAACGTCGCGATGGTGCTGGCCAAGCCCGCGGGGGCAAAGCCGCGTGATCTGGCCGTGGCGCTCGCCGGGCGCCTCAAGGATGTGCGCTACGTCGAGGGCGTGGAGGTCGCCGGGCCGGGCTTCATCAACCTCAGCCTTTCGGAGGACTTCTGGCGCGACCGGCTGCGCGAACTGCTGAAAAGCGGTCCCTCTGCGCTGATCGACGACATCGGCAAGGGCCGGCGCGCCAACGTGGAATACGTCTCGGCCAATCCCACGGGGCCGCTGCATGTCGGGCACGCCCGCGGCGCGGTGGTCGGCGATGCCCTGGCCTCGCTGCTGGCCGCCGTGGGCTATGACGTCACCCGCGAGTATTACATCAACGATGCCGGAGCCCAGGTCGATACGCTCGCCTGGTCGGCCTACATGCGTTATCTGCAGGCGCTGGGTGAAACGGTCGATGAAGCCGATTTCGAGGGTTTCTATCCCGGCGACTATCTGGTTCCCGTGGGCGAGGCGCTGGCCGCCAGGCACGGCACGGCCTTGAAGGACGCCGTTGGCGGCGCGGCCCGCGGCACCAACCCGCTGCCCGAGCCGCTGGTGGCGGTGCGCAGCTTCACCATCGACGCGATGATGGACATGGTGCGGGATGATCTGGCCCGCCTTGGCGTACGACAGGATGTCTTCAGTTCCGAGCGCGCCATGGTCGAATCCGGCGCCATCGAGCGCTGCCTGGCGAGCCTGGAAGAAGGCGGCCATGTCTATACCGGCGTGCTGGAGCCGCCCAAGGGCAAGAAAGCCGAGGAATGGGAGCCGGTGCCCCAGACCCTGTTCCGTTCGACGGAATTTGGTGACGATCTCGACCGTCCGCTGAAGAAGTCCGACGGTTCCTGGACCTATTTCGCGCCCGACATCGCCTATCACAACGAGAAGGTGGGCCGGGGCTTCGATCTGCTGATCGACGTCTTCGGCACCGATCATGCCGGTTACGTCAAGCGTCTGAAGGCCTCCGTCGCCGCGCTTTCGGGCGGCAAGGTCGACTTCGACATCCTGCTCACCCAGCTCGTAAACCTTTACGAGAACGGCGAGCCCTTCCGCATGTCCAAACGCGCGGGCCGTTTCATTACCGTGCGCGATGTCGTCGATGCCGTGGGCAAGGACGTCATGCGGTTCATCATGCTGACGCGCAAGTCCGACGTGATGCTGGATTTCGACCTGGTGAAGGTCAAGGAGCAGTCCAAGGACAACCCGGTCTTCTATGTCCAGTACGCCCATGCGCGGATCTGTTCGGTGATGCGCAACGCGGCGGAATCGGGCGTCGACACCAGCGGTCTGGCCTGTGCCGACCTCTCCAGCCTGACCGATCCCAGCGAAATCTCCCTTGTGAAGGCGATGGCGCGCTGGCCAAGGGTGGTGGAATCGGCCGCGGAAGCCCACGAGCCGCACCGCATAGCGACCTACCTGCACGAGCTGGCATCGGACTTCCACGGCCACTGGAACCGGGGCAGGGACGAGCCCCATCTGCGTTTCATTGTGGATGACGACGCACAGGCAACCCGCGCACGGCTTGCATTGATCGACGGTGTCAGGCAGGTGATAGCTGCCGGTCTTGCCATTTTCGGCGTCGATCCGGTGGAGGAGATGCGCTGACCATGCGGCAGGAGCCCAAGCTCTTTTCAGCAGGCACGGCGGCCCCGCAGCAGCAGGACGGCTTTCATGTCGAGCCGAGACGCCAGCCGGCCGCAGATCACGATGATGACGACGACCGGCCATCGCGCCGCGGCGGCTTTCCATGGCGCCTGCTGATCGGGATTGTCGTGCTGGCAGTGATCGGCATTGCCGTCTGGCAGGGTGCCGGCATGCTCTCGGGCGGCGGAGAGAATGCCGGGGGCGTTCCCGTGTTCCAGGCCTCGGTCGATCCGTTCAAGCACCGGCCGGACGACCCCGGCGGCATGGACGTGCCCAACCAGAACGTCACGGTTTACGACACGCTCGATGCCGAAGAGAGCAACGATGGCATGGAGCAGCTCCTGCCTGAGCCGGAGGAGCCCATCGCTATTGTGGAGGAAACCGCCGAAGTCGATGACGGGGTCATCGATGTGGGCAATACGCCAACGGCTGAAGTCCAGGAACCCGAAGCGGGTGCCGACGCCATTTTCACCGCCGATCAGGTCAGCGAACTGGTCGATCAGGCGCTGACCCAGACGCAGGGCGATATCCCCGTCCCGCAGGAAAAGCCGGCCGTTCCGGCCTCCGCGCTCGCCGCTGCAGACACCTCCACGGGGGATGGCGACGCGGTTGCGCAAACCGACACGGGGAACGGGCTTTCTTTTGCCGATGTTGCAGCCGCCCTGGACGGCAATGCTGCCGCCGTGCCGCAGACCAGCGAGCCTGCCCAGGCCGATACGGTGGAGGAAACCGTTACGGCGACCGTCGATCCGGCGGTCGAAGCCCCTGTGGCCGGCAGTGGCAGCTATTGGGTGCAGATCGCGGCCTATTCGACACGGGAGGCTGCTGCAGCTGCATGGGAGCGGCTGGCCAGGTCGAACGCCGATCTGCTGGGTTCGACCTCACCACGGGTGATGGAGACCACTGTCGCCGGAACCACGCTCCATCGCCTTCAGGTCGGAGAGTTCGCGTCAGAGGCCCAGGCGCAGAGCCTGTGCGACGACCTCCAGAAGCGGACCGGCGATCAGTGCATGATCGTTGGCCCCTGAGCCATGCCACGCGCCCTCATCACCGATCTGTCGGGAACCACCATCGGGGCGGAGGAGCGCAGATTTTTGCGCGAGGCCGATCCCCTGGGGATCATTTTCTTCGCGCGTAACATTGAAAATCCCGAACAACTTCTTGAATTGGCCAATGATTTTCGTTCTACCGTTGGACGCTCCGACGCCCCGGTGATGATCGACCAGGAGGGTGGGCGTGTCGCCCGCCTGCGCCCCCCACACTGGTGGGGCGGGGTCGCCAACGCCCGTATCGCCGCGCTGGACGATGATGAGGCCGAACTGGCGGCGTGGCTTGCCGCCCGTATCATGGCGAGCGAGATGGCGTCCTGCGGCATCGACGTTGATTGCGCGCCCGTGCTCGACCTTCTGGTGCCGGGCATGCATGACGTGATCGGCGACCGCTCCTTTGGCAGCGATCCCGCCCGGGTCGCTGACCTGGGCCGGGCGGCCTGCGAAGGGTTCCTGGCCGGCGGCGTGCTGCCCATGGTCAAGCACATGCCCGGCCACGGCCGCGTCGGGGTTGATCCCCACGAGCGCCTGCCGACCGCCGAGGTCGACCGCGCGACCCTGGAACGGGAGGATTTCGTGCCCTTCCAGGCGCTGGCCGATGCGCCCTGGGGCATGACCGCCCATGTCATCTACCCTGCGCTGGATCCTGACCGCCCGGCCACGCAATCGCCCACGGTGATCGGCGATATCATCCGCGGCGTGATCGGCTTCAACGGCGTTCTGGTGAGCGATGCCATCGACATGGAGGCGCTGACCGGCAGCCATGAGGAGCGGGCGCGCCTCTCGCTGGAGGCCGGCTGCGACGTGGTGATGCACTGCAACCAGCCGCTGGAGGTCCGTCGTCGGGTGGCCGATGCCGTGCCGGAACTCCGGGGCGCGGCCCTGGAGAGGGTGGAGGCCGCCGCGGCCCGACGGACCACGCCTGCCGATGACTTCGACCGTGCCGCCGCGCTTTCCCGTCTGGACAGCCTGCTGGCCGACACGGCCCGATGATGGGTGATATCGAAGGTTTGCTGCATGGCATATCGGTCTGGATTCTGCCGATCCTGACGGCCGTCACCCTGCATGAAGCCGCCCATGGCTGGGTCGCCTGGAAGCTGGGCGACGAGACTGCCCATCGGCTGGGCCGGGTCAGCTTCAATCCCCTGCGCCATATCGACCGCTTCGGAACCATCCTGCTGCCGGGCCTGCTGCTGCTGGCCCATGCGCCCTTCCTGTTCGGTTATGCCAAGCCGGTGCCGGTCAACTTCCGCCAGCTTCACCAGCCCCGCCGGGACATGGTGCTGGTGGCCGCCGCGGGTCCGGGCATCAACATCGTCATGGCAATCGTGGCCGCGGGACTGCTCCATCTGGTGAGTTCCATGCCAGCCGGCATCGCCGGCTGGGTCACCGAGAACCTGGAGAACGCGGTCCTGATCAACGTCGTCCTTGCGATCTTCAACATGCTGCCGCTGCTGCCGCTGGACGGCGGACGGGTCCTCACCGGGCTGCTGCCGCGCAAGCTGGCGTTGCCGTTTGCGCGCACGGAGCGTTACGGCATGTTCCTGCTGATTGGCCTGCTGGTGCTGCCGCCATTGATCGCCGCGCAGATGGGGAGCAATTTCAGCCTGATCGGCTGGATCATGGGGCCCCCGGTGCAGTATGTCCTTGATCTGGTGCTGATGCTCACGGGATGGGGTGGGGCAGGTGGCTGAGACACCCGAAACATTCGAAGATCCCTGGCCCGCCGAAACGCAAGCGACACCCTCGGCGTTCATCGTCGATGTCGCCGGCTACGAGGGGCCGCTCGATGTGCTGCTGTCCCTGGCGCGCCAGCAGAAGGTCGATCTGGCGAAAATCTCGATCCTGGAGCTGGCAGACCAGTATCTGCTGTTCGTTGCCGAGGCGCGCCACATCCGCCTGGATCTGGCGGCCGACTATCTTGTCATGGCCGCCTGGCTGGCTTACCTCAAGTCGCGCCTTCTGCTGCCCGCCGAGGAGCAGGAGGATCCCAGCCCCGAACTGATGGCCGAGGCGCTGCAGTTCCACCTGCGTCGCCTCGAAGCGATCCGCGAGGGCGCCAGGCGCCTGATGCAGCGGCCCCAGCTTGGCCAGGACCTGTTCCGCTGCGGCAATGCCGAAGGGCTGCCCTACGAGATCGACATACAGTGGACCGCTACGCTCTACGAGCTTCTGGGCGCCTATGCCGCCCATACCCGGCGCACCGAAGCGCGCGGCTACCGCCCGCCGCCCATGGAGCTCTTCAGCATGGAGGACGCGCTGGTCCGGCTGAGGCGGATCATGGGCACGCTGCCCGAATGGGGTGACATGTTCGCTCTGCTGCCCGAGGAGATCAAAGGCGGCATCATCTATCGCTCGGCGGTCAGCTCCACTCTTGCAGCCAGCCTTGAGCTGACGCGCCAGGGTTTTGTCGAGCTGCGCCAGGCAGGGCCGTTCGCGCCCATCGAGATCAGGACCAAGGCCAAAGGGGAGGGCGCATGAACGCGCCATCGGAAGAACTGCGTATCGTCGAGGCCTTTCTCTTCGCATCGCCCGAGCCCGTCAGCGAGAAGGAGATCGCCGGGCGCCTGCCTCAGGGCACGGACGTGCCTGCGTTGCTGGTCGAGCTGATGGGTCACTACGAGGGCCGTGGCGTCGAGCCGGTCAAGACCGCCGAACGCTGGTCGTTCCGCACTGCCGCCGACATGGCGCCGAAACTGAAGATTCGCCTCAAGCAGTCGCGCCGGATGTCGCGTGCGGCTCTGGAGACCATGGCGATCATCGCCTACCACCAGCCGGTCACCCGCGCCGAGATCGAAGAAATCCGCGGCGTAAGCCTTTCCAAGGGGACTCTCGACCTGCTGCTGGAGATCGGCTGGATCCGCCCTTCAGGGCGCCGCAAGGTGCCTGGAAAGCCGCTCCAGTGGCGCACCTCCGATGGCTTCCTGGAGCACTTCGGACTCGACCGGATCGATGACCTGCCGGGCAAGGAGGAGATGAAGGCCGCCGGTCTTCTGGATCGCCGCCCGGACCTTCCGCCCATTGGTCTGCTCAAGGACCATCTGGGCGCGGACGCCGCCGAGGACGTCGACGAGGACGGCGGCGAGACCGACGAGAGCGAGGATTGAGCCAGATCAAGGCTTGTTTACCGGTCTCTGCGTTACGATCTTGCCAGTGAGAATGAATTGCAACAAGATCGCGGGTTCCACGACCCTGGGCGAGGGATGGCACGACTTTCCTTTCACAGCGTAAGCCATGCCTACGACGGCAATCAGGCACTCTCGGGCATCGACCTCTCGGTCGGGGCCGGCGAAATCGTGTGTCTGGTCGGGCCGTCGGGCTGCGGAAAGACGACGGCCTTGCGGCTGGCCGCCGGACTGGAGCGTCTGCAAAGCGGTGAAATCCGCATCGACGACAGGCTGGTCGCCGGTTCCGGTATCAGCCTTGCGCCCGAGGCGCGCGGTGTCGGTCTGGTGTTCCAGGATTTTGCCCTGTTCCCGCACATGTCCGTGGCGCAGAACGTCGCCTTCGGCCTGCGTGGGGAAAGCGGCGCGCGGCGACGCGAAATGGTTGCCGAACTCCTCGCCATGGTCGGTCTCGAGCGTTACGCCGACAGTTACCCCCACATGCTTTCGGGCGGCGAACAACAGCGCGTGGCGCTCGCCCGCGCGCTCGCCCCGCGTCCTTCGATCGTGCTGCTAGATGAGCCGTTTTCCGGCCTGGACGTGCGTCTGCGCGAAGACGTGCGGGAACAGACCCTGACCATCCTGCGCGAGGTCGGGGCCTCTGCCCTGGTTGTCACCCATGACGCCGAAGAGGCCATGGTCATGGGCGACCGCATCGCCGTGCTCCAGAAGGGCCGCATGGTGCAGGTCGGCGAACCAGCCTACGTCTATCGCAACCCGGCATCGGCCTTTGTTGCCCGTTTCCTGGGCGAGGTGAACTGGCTGCACGGTGTCATGCGCTCGGACTGCGCCGATTCCCCCATCGGTCGGGTTCCGGTGGCAGGCATTGCGGAGGGGCAGCGGGTCGACGTGTTGGTCCGGCCGGAAGGACTTCATCTGTGTAGTGATCCTGCAGCGGCGGGTCTGCCTGCGGTTGTCCTGGGCACACGCCTGCTTGGCCACAGCAGTCTGGTGCGCCTGAAGCTCGGCGATGGAAGCGAAATCCGCGCAAGGATTGCGGGCAACGCCATGCCGGCGGTGGGCGCCGATGTCCATATCCGCACGGAACGGGATTCGATCTATATTTTTCCGTGCCTGCCCGAGGCGGGCCGGGGGGTGTCGACAGCCTCCAAACTGCCTGCTAGGACAGCCTAGGCGGATAACCGAGGAATGGTCCCGAATGCGCCTGTTACGCCGATTTGCGCTGGCGGGCACTGGACCGGGCCATTATATGTTTCCAACACACACGCCATGCGCAAAGCCGGAATCAATCCGGAATGCGCGCGACGGGAGGAAAACCAATGGGTACTTTTTCGATCTGGCACTGGCTGATCGTTCTGGCGATTGTG
>CALGGB010000078.1 GCA_937880925.1 uncultured Rhodospirillaceae bacterium
CCGCGCCGAAGCTCATGGTGCCCCAGCGCTCCAGCGCCTGGCACCAGGCATCAATGGCGGCAGGCGTGACGCAGCGCAACACGCCCAGGGGCAGATCGCCGCCGTGCTGTTCCATGAAGAACTCGGGCGAGGCCGCTCGCGGCCAGCGCCCGAGGCCCGAGAGGGTGATGACCTCATCGGTTTCTGCCAGATAGACGATGATCGGGGCGACGCCCGTGGAGCCCACGATGTCGGGCTGCAGCACGCCAAGGCACAATCCGGCAGCAACGCCTGCGTCGATGGCATTGCCGCCCTTGTCCAGGATGCGGCTGGCGGCGAGCGAAGCCAGCCAGTGGTTGGTCGACACCGCCCAGTGGCGGCCCCGCAATGCTGGCCGGTGGGTCTTGGCGGATTCAGCCGAATTGCGCAGCATCGATGCCGTACTCCTCCATCCGCTGGCGTGCCGCTTCGACAACGGCGCCATCGAAGCGCTCCGCGTGGGCCAGCACAAGCGCCTCGGGCGCATGTTCGATCAGTCCGTAACCGTGCATCTTCAGGAACGGATCGGACGCATTGGCCTTGGCCGCCAGGTCGGCAAGCACCCGTTCGGCCCCATCACGCTCCAGCTTCATGCGGATGCGCACGACCCGCCGGCGCGCCGCGGCATCGTCCATCAGCCCCTGTTCCAGGGCGAGCAGCATGGCCGTGAAGGCCCGCTCCAACGGATCCTCGATGCCTGGGGCCTCACAGCGGCAGAGCTGGCCGACGGCCTCGTGCAGGATGTCGTCGCGGCCCAGGCGATGGGCGCTGTGAACCCAGTCCTGCAGCACCCGCGGATTGGTCTCTCGCGACAGATCCGGCTTGGCATCCGCGTTCTGCGGGCGCGCGGCGATGCGTTTCTGCTTGCGCTTCACGCCGGCCGCAACCCGCACCAGTCGGCGATGAAGAGCGCGATCGCCTTGGTCACGTCCTTGCAGGAGGCCAGGTCGACGCGCTCGTCGAAGCCGTGGATGTTCTCGGCGATCGGGCCGTAGACCAGCGCGGGCATCTTGGCGTAGAGGCCGAAGAAACGCGCGTCGGTGGTGCCGGTCAGCGCCCGCTCCTCCATGTCCTTGCCAAAGATTGCCTTGTGGCTGGCAGCCAGCGTCGCCTCAACCTCGGTGCCCGGCTCCTGGATGAAACCCTCCGCCTGGAAACCGTCCCAGACGACCTCGGGCGGATTGTTGGCCAGGAACGGATCCTTGCGCGCGGCTTCAGCCAGGCAGGTCTCGACCTCCTTGCGCGCGGTGGCGAGGTCCTGGCCGGGGAAGACGCCGACCCGCATGTCGAAACGGCACCAGGCCGGCACGCTGGAAGCCCAGTCGCCACCCTCGATCTTGCCGACGTTGAAGTTGAGCGGATGGTCGTTCTTGGCATAGGCCTCATGGCCGCGCTTGTTCCAGGCATCCTCCAGGGTGTGGAGCTCGCCGATCAGGCGGTAGGCCGCCTCAATGGCATTGGCGCCGCGCCCGGCATAGGCGACGTGGACGGGGTGGCCGCGCACGACACAGTGGAACCACATGACGCCGACCTGGGAGCGCATCACGGCATTGCCCATCGGCTCAGGGATCAGGGCGGCATCGGCGCGGTAACCCCGCTGCAGGCAGGCGAGCGCACCGTTGCCGGTGGATTCCTCCTCAATCACCGCCTCGATCGCGACGTCGGCGGCGGGGCGGTAGCCGGCGCGCTTGAGCGCTTCCAGGGCAAAGAGGCCGCAGACCCAGCCCGACTTCATGTCGCCGGCACCGCGGCCATGCATCCAGCCGTCCTTGATCACGGGGTCGAAGGGCGGTGTCGACCACATGTCGTGCGGTCCTTCGGGGACCACGTCGATATGCCCGTTGATGATGAGGGAGCGCCCCTGGGGCGCATCGCAGCGCAGGCTGCCGACGGTGACATAGGCATCCTCGTAACCGTCGAGCTTGGGCGAATATCCCGGCATGTTCTCGATATCGGCGACGTCGATCTTCCAGCGGTCGACGGCAAAGCCGCGGTTCTTGAGCTCGCGCGCCAGAAAGTCCTGGGCTGTCGCCTCGCGGCCGCGCAGCGACGGCAGACGGACGAGGTCCTGGGTGAAGGCCACCTGCTCCTCGAAACCCTGTTCGACCGCCGCCTGGATGGCGTCGCTCATTGCCTTGTCGACCATCGCGTCATTCCCCTGTCGCTGTGGCGTGGGAGCCTAGCGGCAGCGGCGGTCTGCGCCAACATCCCAGCGCAGGTGCGCGGATGCCACCACCCGTGGCAGACTGCCGGCCACGCTCAACCCGGAGACACGGCCTTGAAATTCCTTTCCTACAACATCCAGTACGGCGTCGGCCTGGACGAGAAGTACGATCTGGCCAGGGTTGCCGAGGTCATGAAGGATGCCGATGTGATCGCCCTTCAGGAGGTTGAGCGGCACTGGAGCCGGACCAACGACGACGACCAGCCGGCCATGCTTGCGGCAATGTTGCCGGACCACCACTGGGTCTTCGGCGCCGGGTTCGATACCGATGCCAGCTACCGGGACGACGGCGGCAAGCTGGTCAACAAGCGGCGCCAGTTCGGCTGCATGCTGCTTTCGCGCCTGCCCATCGTCTGGTCGCGCTGCCACATCTGGCCGCACCGGCGCACGGTGACACCCTACAATATGCAGGGCCAGGCGCTGGAGGGCATGATCCGCACACCTTGGGGGCCGATCCGCGTGGTGTCCATGCACCTTTCCCACATCGGGGCCGAAGAGCGTCTCTCCCAGATCGACTTCATGCTGGCGCGCCATCGCGACACGCCTTTCGACGGCGGCGCATGGTGCGGCAGCGACGAGGATGACGAAGAATGGGAGGAAGGCGGGATCGCCCCGGAGAATCCCGTCGCGGCGATCTGGATGGGCGATTTCAACGCCACACCCGACAGCGAGGAGTATCAGCGCATGACGGGGCGCTCCCCCTACTACCCTCTCGCCCTGCACACCGATGGTTTCGTCGACAGCACGGTCGCCTGCGGCCACGACAGAGAGGCCTTCATCAGCCATGAGGGGCCGGACGGAGACGGCAGCATGCACCGGCGAAGGCTGGACTACTGCTTCGTCGGCGCCGAACTGGTTCCCTTTGTAAAAAACATGTGGATCGACGAAGCTGAGGGGGCATCGGATCACAAGCCGGTCTGGACCGAGATCGCCCTCGACTAGGTCTCAGCTACACAAGGGAGCATCCGAGCTACGATTGGGCTTTTGATTTCATCAAAATTCAATGCCGAAGGAATAACGAAAACTTCGTCGGATTGCCGAAAACACAGAAACCATCTACGCTTGGACTCCTACCGGGGGCAAACGAGCGCGCGTCTCACAGTATTTTGTCGTGCGCTCCGGTTGGAGCAAACAACCTGAAACATGGAGGAATACATGGCTTTCAAGCCAATGATGGAGACGACCCAGTTCGAGGACATGGTCAAGTCGGGCAAGCTGTCCCGGCGCCAGGCGCACAAGGTGATGGCGTCGTTCGGTATCGGCACGGTGCTCACCCCCACGCTGGCAGCCAGCGCGGCGGCGAGCCCCGACGACCAGCCCCTGTTCTTCACATGGGTTGGCTACGACAGCCCTGAATTCATGATTCACTACGTCGAGAAGTACGGCGAGGAGCCGCGCTACACCTTCTTCGGCGACGAGGACGAGGCCTTCAACAAGATGCGCAGCGGCTTCGAGCCCGATGTCACCTATCCCTGCGGCGTTTCGCTGAAGCTGTGGAACGACGCGGGCCTGCTCGCGCCCATCGACACCGGTATGCTGTCGAACTGGGGCGACGTGATGGATGTCTTCAAGGACGCGCCCTACTCGGTGATCGACGGCAATCGCGTGTACGTCCCCGAGGATTGGGGGCAGACCTCGATGATCATCCGCACCGATCTCGCACCCGAGTACAAGGACCCGGAGAACCAGACCTGGGCAGCACTGTGGGATGAGAAGTATGCCGGGCGCATCACCATCTCCGACTACTCCTATGAGGCCTTTGCCATCGCCGCCATGGTGCTGGGCTACGAGCCCTGGACGCTGACGGCCGAGCAGCGCGAGGAATGCGCCAATCTGCTGCGCAAGCAGATCCCGCTCGACCGCATGTTCACGACCTCGGCGACCGAGCAGGGCCAGGCGATCGCGTCGGGCGAACTGATCATCGCAACCGGAGGCAACGGCCTGCTTTGGGAGCTGATCGGCATGGAGGATGTCAGCGGCTTCGAATGGACCTGGCAGACCCCCAAGGAAGGCGCCATGACCTGGCATTGCGGCCTGTGCATCCATCCCGCTGCCATGGAAAACGGCATGTACGAGAAGTGCCACGCCCTGATCGACTCGATGATCTCCAAGGAGGCCGGCGAGTTCGAGATCGGCAACTGGTACTACGGCCATACCAACAAGCGCGCCTACGAAGCCTTCGATGACGAGTTCCTGCGCAGCATCGGCCTGGCCAAGGATGTCGAGGCGATGCTAGCCACGACGCAGTTCGTCCAGACCATGCCGGAACCGGAAGTTCTCGCCCTGCAGTGGGAAGAGCTGAAGGCCGGCTTCTAGGATTCAATCTGTCTTGTCGTGTCTGGAGGGCGGTCGCACGTTGTGCGGTCGCCCTCTGCATTTTTGCCGCGTCTGACGCCCGAGCACGGCCTTCCGTTCAGCGTTCGCAAAGATGGAAGACGCTGCGGCAGGGATGGGTGAACTCCCGGCGCATGACACGCCAGCCGGCCGAGGCGAGCGCATCCTCCCAGCGCCGCAGTTCGTAGCCGCGGTAGCCCAGCTCCCACTTGTGCCCCCAGGGGTCATCGTGGGGCTTGAAGCGCCTGAACATCTTGAACTTCTTGAGCGAGAGCGCGAACCGCCAGGTAAAGCCGTTGGCGTAGAGCGAAATCCCGGTCTGTGGCCCCTCGTAGGGCACCGAGACAATCAGGTTGCGCGCACCGCTCTCATGGAAAGTTCGCAGCGCCGCACAGGCTTCATCCCAATGCAGATGCTCCAGGGTTTCGCAGCACAGCACCACGTCGAACCCACTGATCGTCTCCGCCTGCAGCTTGGTC